>CAZKOY010000021.1:0-50947 GCA_964554495.1 uncultured Myxococcales bacterium | reverse complement strand
AGCATCCTTTGCATAAAGTTCAGGAAAGCGCGCCGCTGCTCGCTGGCCATAGGTGATCAGCGCGCAGACACGCAGGTGTTCGTCGTCGAGTCCGACAATAAAAGCCAAGGGATCGTCGATCGCGGCGTGATCCAGAAGCTCGACTTGTTCCGCGGCCAAGAGGCGCTCGCGCAGGCTGAGCTTGTCGAAAAGCGGCACGACCTTGCGCGCCAGATCCAAGGGCAGCGCCATTTCCAAAAGCTCGGCGACCTGCGCTTCTTTGTCGCTTTTGTCCGGCGGGCGCGTGATGCCGGCCTGTGTGCGTCGCAGGCCGATCTCGACGGCGCTGGTTAAGCTGCGGCTGTGCAGCAAAGACAGCATGCGCAGCACGCGCTGGCGCACGGTGCGGAAACGAAGCTCGATCTCGCCGCCCAGGAATGCGTACTCGGGATCGAGATCCCAGTCGGGCGTGCCGTCGTCGCGCGCCACGCCTGCGAGCAGCGACAGGTAACGAAAGCTCTCTGCGATGTCGAGCAGCAAGACTGGCTCGACGGTGATGTAGGACAGCGGCGGCAAGCGGCCGGACTGCACGTGTCGCGACAGAGTCTGGATGGCGCGTTCGCGCACGCTGATATCGCAATGCGCCAAGAGCCGAGTCAGCCCCTGCCCCGACGGAGATCCCGCCAAGATCTCGGGCAAGCTACGCGAGCTAGGGGCGGCGGGAGTTTCGCGATACGCCGCAATTTTCTGACAGGCCTGATCGAGAAACTCGCTGCTCCAGCTCAGAAGTGCGGTGATGGCTGCTTCAGTGGTCCGCGGGTCTTCCAGAAGCGGTGCCAGATTGGGCAGCAGGCTGCGCGCTCGCATGCGCACGATGGCTTGCAGCGCTGCCAGGCGAACCTGCACATCGCTTTCGGCTTGGTCTTTGGTGGGGCTTGCACTCGACGGCAGCGATGGTGGCTGCGCTAAACAGTGGGCGACGGCGCGCAGGATTCCCTCGCTTTCACCGTTTCGAGCATCCAAGACCGACAGCGCGGTTCGCACGACGTGTGGCTCGGGATCGCTCAGCAACGCAACCAGAGCCTCGCCGCTTGGGCTTGCCGGTCCGTCGTGGATGAGGACTGCAAGGACGCGGCTCTCGGCCCGCACCTGGGCATCGCTGTCTCTCTGGGCGTCGTGGATGCACTGGGGCAGGATTCCCGCTTCGGGATGCGTCGGCACCGCGGGAACGGGGCCCAGGGTTTTGGCTTGGTGCGCGGTGCGCAGGCAGCGAATCGCGGCGCGTCGGACATCGGCCGATGGATCGTCGCGCAGCAGCGTGGCGATCGGCGCAAGGGGCGCTTCTGGGTGGTTCGACAGCGTCTCCAGCACGGCCATGCGCACCATCGCGGATGGATGCTTCAGGCCGGCACGCAGCAGCGAGACAGCCAGAGCAGGCTCGGCATAGTTGAGCAGCTCAACGGCCAGAAGCGCGCGGCCTTCGTCCTCGCCGTGCAGATCATGGGCGATGGTCTCGGCGGCGTGGCGATCGATGTGTGTCTCTAGCTCGGCGTCATCCAGGCGAAGCTTGCGATCGTCGAGGGCCCGCCGCAGCGCCGTGACATAGGCCCGCTGCAGCCGCGTCATCACCAGCGCCACCATTCCCAGGACGACGACCATGGTCAGAAGCGACAGAAGTCGCTGATCGGCTCCCTGTAAGAGCGTCGCTAAGATCACCGCAGTCAGGGCGTAGGCCAGCGGCGCGACCACACCGCGCGACAGCACGCGTGCTTGCGTGCGACGGATAACTGGAAGGGGCGTCTGCGCTTGCTCCATCGCGGAAGCCCACAGCGCCCCTTTAAGCACGCGATCGTTGGCGCGCATCAACACGATGGGGGCAAAGCCTGGCGCGATCAGCGCGAACATCGCGAACAGCGACGTCAGAACGGGCGTGATGGCCAGGCTCTGCGTGGCGCCTAAGCGCGACAGGATGCGGCTGGACAGACCTAGCTGCAGCACCAAGCTGACGGCGCTGGTGATGCCATAAAAGCGACCAAAGAATCCCGCGATCGCCGCCTGCGCACCATAGCGATCGCGAGCAGTTGCCAGCAGCTGATATTCCATAAGCTGCTCGCCCAGCAGGGCCAAGACGCTGAGCAGGAGGCACAGGCGCATCAGCGGCACCTGCAGCACGAATTCAAAGCCGTCGCGCCAGCCGGCCAATAGCGACGGGGGACGTGTGCTGCGCGGCGTCTCGCGCAGGTCGGTGCGGGCCAGGCGGCGGATCTGCAGGATCGCCAGCGCAAACAGCAGTGGCACAACCAACAAGAAGCCCTGCACGCCGATCAGGCTGACAAGCTGCGACAGAAGCAGACCGCCGAGCGTCCAGGCAATGCTGGCTCCGACACCAGCGAGGGGCAGGATGCGCTTGGCCGAGCGCGCATCGACCGTGCTGGACACGACGCTCCACGTCTGGATGACGGCGAGGCCGCTTATGGCTTCGATGACGACGTAGACAACAAACGGGGTTCCAGGGACCGCGGCGGAAAGCAGGATTCGCAAGAGCACACTCGCGATCGCTCCGCCGGAAAGAGTCCACTGTGCAAGTCGCACGGGGCCCATGCGCGCGGCGCCTGTCACCAGCAGTGCGGACAGCGGGGCGATGGTCAGCGCTGCCGCGGCGAAGGCCCACGGGATCATGGTGCGCGGATACGCCGAAAGAAAAATTCCGCCTTGCACGGCCTTCAAGAAAACCAAGGCGGCCGAGACGGTGAAGATCAGGCTGAAGACGCGCAGCGCCCGTCGCCCTTCGCCTTCGGCCAGGTTCAGAAAGCGGGCCAGGATCGAGCCGGCTGAGGACGCTCCTTCAAGCTCTCGCGTAGCCTGCCAGGACAAGCCCGCCACAGCCGTTGAAAGCGAACCGGGTAGCACGCCTGACTGCGTCGGCGACGTCGACGGCCCTCGTGGGCGAAGCGCGGCCTCAGGCGGGCGCGCGGCCGAAGGATCGCTGCCTCTCACGGCGTGTGCCCCTGCGGCAGACCGCTGCCCGTGGTTGTGGGCAGGGGTTGGCTTGGCAAGGGGCTGGTTTGTGACGCTGCCTCGGCTGCAGGCAGCCGCCATGCACGCAAGCGACCGACGTTGCGCGCATCCTGCGGAGCGATGGGCTGCAGCGGGGCGCGAGCCGCTGTCGAAAGCTGCTGATAGTAGCTATTGGCGACGAGGATTTCACCGGGTCCGGCCATGTTCATCAGACGGGCCGCAACGTTTATTACATCGGCGATCGCTGTGCTGTTGGCACGACAGGAAGGCCGCAGCGAGACGATCTGCAGGTCGCCATACGCGATGCCGATGTGCATGCCCGAGCTGGGCTGCTGCCGGTCGATCTGTCGCTGCCAATAATCCGAGACCGCCTCGCCAACGCTGAGCAGCGCCTGAGCCGCCTGCAGAGCGTGCTCGATATAGCCAGGGCAGCGATCGGGAACACCGAACAGCGCCAAGACCTGATCGCCGACGAAGTTCTCGACCATGCCGCCGCGGTTGACGACCTCGTACCGCGCCTTGGAATAAAACGAGGTCAGGCAGTCGCGCACGATGGGGTCGTCGGGTGTGTCGCGGACATAGCTGGAAAACGAGCACAGGTCGGCGATCACCACCGCCACGCCGTGATAGGTGCCAGGCGGCAGGATCTCGCGGGGGGACAGGTTTTTGTCTTGGCGGATTTGGCGCAGTCGCCAGAAAGCGAAGCGCCACAGCAGCTGTTCTTTGACGGCATCCAAGGCGGGTGGCTCGCTTTCGCGTGACCAGCTTGTGATGTCGTTTGGTGGTTTGGCCAAAGAGGCCGGTGCTGTCGACGAGAATGCATAGCCGGCCATCTCGCGTTGGATCGCATCACGCATATCAAGCAGATGGACTTCGTCGATGGCGGGAGCGCGAACGTGGAACGTATGCTCGATCTCTGAAAGCAGGCGCGGCTCATCCCAGACTTCGACGGACAGCGACGGGATCACGGCGCTGCGGATGGCGCGCAACAAGCCAGTGGCGTCGCTGCGGTTCTGCAGATCCAAGACGACGATCAGGTGCGTGGCTAGCGAGTGGCCAGGCAGGCTGCGACCGTACTTGAGGCGCAGACGAGACAAGAGCTCATCATCGGGCACGCCGAACTTGATCTCGATGAAGTGCGGCGATGGGCCGCGCGAGGGCGTTGTCGAGCAGACATGCACGTCGGCATACGGGCCACCCGGCGCCAGGGCATACTCGCGTTCGATGCGCAGGGCGTCGGGGGGCAGCGCCGCTTCCTGCATGTAGCGGAACCGACACAGCTCACAGCACAGCTCTTCGAGAAACAGGCGTAGCTCTTGCGTCGTCAACGACATGCGGGACCCGCTTCATGATACCGCGAATAGCGGCGCGGTTTCGCAGACCTGTGCGATCGCGTCTTGGCCGCGGGCTTCCCAGCCGAGATCTGAAGGGCCCCGCTAGGTGGCGGTCCACGCCTCGCCGGACGAGGGCTGGAATAGCCGCTCGCAGGCCGCGCAGGTCTCTGCGGCTAGCTGTTCGACGGGAACTTTGCGCAGGCTGGCCACCAAGCGAGCCGTCAGAAGCAGGTTGGCGGGTTCGTTGCGACGACCGCGCAGCGGAACCGGCGACAGATACGGGGAATCGGTCTCAAGCAGCAGTCGGTCTGATGGAACGAAGGCGGCGACCGCACGGAGCTCGTCTGCGTTCTTAAACGTGACGATGCCGGACAGCGAGATGTGAAAGCCAAAGTCTAGCCACCGTCGGGCTTCTTCGCGGTTTCCAGTGAAGCAGTGGACCACGCCGCCATACCGCGCTGCCTGCGTGGTATCGCCGTCACCATGCACGATCTGCAGGGCTTCGGTATGGGCGTCGCGGATGTGCAGCGACAGCGGCTTTCCGACGGCATTGGACAGGCGCACGAAGCGTCGGAACAGCGCTCGCTGAGCCGCTGGCGTCGAGTGGTTGTAGTGATAGTCGAGCCCCGTTTCTCCGACGGCAACGACCCGTGGATCGTGCGTCCAGCGTGTCAGATCGCGCCACAGTACGGTGGCATCGGGGGCTAGCTGGTCTTCGTCGCGGACCCCAGCGGGAGCGTCGTCTCCTTCGATGGTCTTGGCATCGTGGGGATGCACGCCGATCGCCGCGACAATGTGCCGATGGTGCCGCGCATACGCCAAGGCATTTTCGATCTCGGCTCGCCCTCGGCCCGAGCCAATCACGATCAGCTTCGAGACGCCGGCTTGTCGAGCGCGCAGCAGAACCGCTGGGCGTTCGTCTTGCGGCGGCGAATCGGCGCTGCCCGCGTGGTTGGTGGGCGTGCGGAAATCATCGGGTTCAAGGTGGCAGTGGCTGTCGATTAACTGCAGCATCGAGTCAGGTTCCAAAGAGGCAGGGGGCAAGGCCAGGCAGCATAGCGCAGGTTGCAGGCGGCCTCTTGGCCGTTTGCCATCGTGTGGCATCGCGGCTCGCATCGCATCGTTTTGTCGGGCCGCAGCGACGAGACTACTTCGGCTTCACGCGCCGCGATGCAGTTCGATACAATGCCAAGCAGGCAGCGCCCGGGGGCTGGGGGAAGGTCAGAGACACCATGTCAGGTTTTGTTCTGAACTACGCGAGCATCAAAAGCTGGGCCGAGCGGCTGGGGCTGGCATTTCGCTACAGCGACGAAGCTGGACAGATCGCCGTGCTCTGCCGACTGCTGGATGTCGACGTGCCCATGGTCTTTATCCCGCGGGCCGAGCGCGGCATGCTGACCTTGGCGATCACCCTACCCTTCCAAGTTGCGTCGGATCGCTTCAGCGAAGTGAGCGCAGCGCTGACCATCCTGAATGCGCGCTCGTATATGGGCGCGTGGATTCTCAACGCGGACAAAGGCGAGATTTACTTCCGCGTCACCGTGCCCGCCCTCGACGTCACGTATTCCGATCAGGCCTTGCGCTTCGTCGCTGGCGTCGTCGTTTCTTCGGCAGAGACCTTGGTTTCCCGTCTGCATGCGATCGCCAAAGAGGGGGCCCCTGCCACCAGTGTGGCCAACCTCACCACCGCATAAATCAAAAAGAATTTGTAATTTCAAATACGAAGTATCGGACAATTAAAGATGCAACTCTGTCCAGTGGCAGGGTTGGATGATCAACTCCCTTTCTGGAGACGCGAGTGGACTCGACTTCAATTCGAGCGGGTGACGAGACTTCTGCCTATTGCACAGCCTGCCGCGACATGCGCCTGCACGTCGTTATTGCGATGGAAGGTGCGGTCCCGGCTCGGGTCGAGTGCCGTAGCTGTCAGCGTCAGCACAAGTTCCGCGCCGCAGCACCCGGCAGCAAGGCCAAGGCTGCTTCGACCGCCAAGAGCGAAGGAGGCGCGTCGCTTGTCGGCAAGAAGCGTCGTTCGGCCAGTGATGCTGCCGCCGCCCCCGCGGTAGCCACGGTCAATCCCTTGGACGCTCTTTTGGGTGATCGCAGTACGAGCGGTGCGCGCAGCTATTCCCCCGGCGATAGCTACGTCGTTGGCGAGCTTCTATCGCATCCTAACTTTGGGCTCGGCGCTGTCACGGCCACGCCTTCCCCTGGCAAGATCTCGGTGCTGTTTCGGGATACGACGCGCCTACTCTTGCACCAGCGCACGGCCCCCGGCCCCTTGGCGTCGATGGCTGCCCGGCTAGAGCCTCCTGTCCGTCGCGATGCGGGTCCCGAAGCACCCAGCGAGCGCCCGCCCAAGGTCCGCTCCGTGTTGTAGCGAAGGCGAGGTGATTGCGGTGCAGCCTTGCCACCGGCTGCATCTCATGTGTCGATTCGCGCCCGAGATGTGGATAGAATGCCTGCGCAAAGTTCAGGAGAGCTTCCGATGCGTCGACACACCCTCTCATTCGTATCGCCTGTAGGCATGGCGGCGTTTTCTCTGTTCGTGGGGACGGCCTGCCTTGATTCCGCGTCTGTGCAGCAGCAGCCGCACGAGCCGAAAACCGAAGCTCCGGCCAAGAAAGTGGTCCCTGGAGCGGTGCTTCCCGATGATCCGCGGGTGGCGATGTTCAAGCCTGCGCTGCCGGCAGAGTTTGCATTGCGTGGCGGGACCGCGAGCGAGGACAAGGTTGCGCTAGGCCGGCTGCTGTACTTCGAGCCGCGGCTTTCCAAGAATCATGATGTGAGCTGCAACTCGTGTCACTCGCTGACGGCGTATGGCGTGGACGGCACCAAGGTCTCAACGGGGCATAAAAAGCAACAGGGCAGCCGCAACGCTCCGACGGTCTATAACGCGGCAGGTCACTTCGTGCAGTTCTGGGATGGCCGTGCCAAGGATGTCGAAGAGCAGGCTCAGGGGCCGGTGTTGAATCCGGTCGAGATGGCCATGCCGACAGCGGCCAAGGCCGAGGCCACCCTGCGCTCGATACCGGGATATGCTGAGCTATTCAAGAAGGCGTTTCCGACGGACGCCAATCCGGTCACGCTGGCCAATGCGGCATCGGCGATCGGGGCCTTCGAACGCAAGCTGGTGACGCCGAGTCGCTGGGACAAGTTTCTGAGCGGAGACGCAGATGCGCTAACCGTCGACGAACAGGTCGGCTTGGGCAAGTTTCTAGATGCTGGCTGCAATGCTTGCCATATGGGCACGTTGGTGGGCGGCGGCATGTTCCAGAAGCTTGGCTTGGTCAAGGCCTGGCCGGCTGCGGACGATGGCGGGCGCTTCGTGGTGACGAAGCAGGAAGCGGACCGCATGATGTTCAAGGTTCCTAGCCTTCGCAACGTCGAGAAAACGGCCCCCTACTTCCACGATGGCAGCGCTGCTTCGCTGGATGAGGCCGTGCGCCTGATGGCCCGATACCAGCTAGGCAAGGAACTGAGCGACGGGGATGTGAGGTCGATCGTCACGTTCTTAAAGTCACTGACAGGCACGATCCCGCAGGACTTCATCAAGGCTCCTGAGCTACCTGCAAGCGGACCGAAGACGCCCAAGCCAGATCCTCGCTAGATTCATGCATGCGCGAAGCATCGTGCTTTGCGCGTTCTCCTTGGGACTGCGGGCTCGATTCTTCTTTCGGGAGGGTACCCGTTCTCTCCTTCTAGCCGCCCTGACTCTCTGATGTGTGAGGTTGTTTTTTCCTGGGTCGGGCCCCGTCTGGGGGATGCGCCGACGCCGTATTGCAGCGAGCTGAGAGGCTCTTCGGGGCTGGTGGCAGTGTTCCACGTGGAACATTTGTTTTTGTGCCCCGAATGTCGCCTCTGCAGCTAGACAGGCCCGGCCTCCCCTAGTCCGCTGGTCTGGATGGGAACAGACCTTCCCCGGCGTGCAAATTCTGGCTAGCGTGTAGCCGATGCTTGTCGCCATACACCAGCCGAACTACCTGCCCTGGTGTGGCTACTTCGCGAAGATCGCTGCGGCTGACCGATTCATCGTGCTCGACGACGTACCGATGCCGAGAGGCCGGAGCTACCTATCGCGAGCACAGATCCTCGGGCCAGCCGGACCACAGTGGCTAAGCATGCCTGTCCTGCGGGGCGGGCAGCCGCTGATCAAAGATGCTCGGTTGATGATGGACAAGTGGCCGACACGTCATCTGCGAACGCTGCGGGCTCGCTACGGTCCCCTGCGTCATGGTCCAAGCGTCTTGGCTCGGCTCGCGACGCACTTGGACCGCCCTAGCGAGCGGCTTGCTGACGTGAACATCGCCTTGCTACGCGAGCTGCTATCGCTGCTCGGCATCCGCACACCACTGGTCTGCGCCAGCGAGTTAGCCGTTTCGGGTCAAGGGAGCCGCCACTTGCTCGACCTGGTTCGTGCCATCGGTGGCTCCGCCTACTTGTCCGGGCCGTCAGGGCGGGAATACTTGGATGAGCAGTTATTTACTCAGTTTGGTATCCCCATCCAGTACGGCTTCTATGAACCGCGACCCTATCCCCAGCGCGGTCGAAGCTTTGTGCCCGCTCTAAGCATCGTCGACGCCTTGTGTTACCTCGGTGCTGATCAAGTACGCGCACAGCTGGACTATCAACGAGTGCCCTAAAGGGCTGCGCGACATCACCAGGTCGCAAATGGCGCGCTATGAGTGGGGATGCCCGAGGGCAGCACGCAAGGCAGTCGGCAGATCTTCGTAGCGAAAGCGGTAGCCTAGCTCGCGGGCACGCTGCGGAATCACTCGTTGGCTGGCCAAAAGCACCTCAGCGCGATCACCGAGCAGAACCTTAAGAGCTAGCTCCGGCACCGCGAACATCGAAGGACGATGCAGGGTAGAGCCGATCTGCTTCGCGATCTCGCGAACCGTGCAGGCGCCCGGCGCCACCGCATTGACCGGCCCCTGTACCTCGGCGTGCGAAAGCGAGTGCAGGATCAGGCCCACGACGTCCTCTAGGTGAATCCAGGCCCAGTACTGCTCACCAGAGCCCATCGGGCCCCCCATAAACAAACGAAATGCCGGCAGCATTTTTTCCAGGGCGCCTCCGCCTTCGCCGAGCACCACCCCAATGCGCAGGCACACGACACGAGCGCCAACCTGCGTGGCTCCCTCGGCGGCCGCTTCCCAGTCCGCGCACAAGTTGGCTAGGAAGTCGCTGCCGGGACCCGCGCTCTCGGTTAGCTCTTGCGTCCCTCGCGAGCCGTAGTAGCCCACCGCCGAGGCTGAGATGAGCACGCGCGGCCCTGGTGTTTCTTTGGTGGACTGGGTCGCGAGCGCTTCGACAACCCGGCGGACACTCTCAATGCGGCTGTCATAGAGACGTCGCTTGAATTCCGTCGTCCATCGTCCACCCATCACGGGTTCGCCGGCCAGCGCCACTACCGCATCACAGCCCGCGAGCGCTTGTTGCCACTGCCCAGGCTTGCAGGGATCTCCCTCCACAACGGTGAAGCGCTCGCTTTGTGGAGGATCGCCGCGGACACCGCTTAGGTTGCTGGTTCGCCGGGTCAAGGCCACGACGGAATCCCCGCGGCGCAACAGCTCGCGAATCAGGCGCCGTCCAACAAAACCACTGGCTCCGGTAACAAATACACGCATGTCCGCACTTTACTGCGTTGGATGCGCTGGATGGCAAACCTGCGGCAGGGGAGCCATGTATCGCAGCAAACGGCGCAGTCGTTGCGGACCCAAGCCAGGGATGGCTCGCAGGTCTGATTGGCAGCGCAGCCGTCCCGCCCGGCGAGCGGTGGCTAGATTTCGGACCAGAACCTCTCCCACGTTGGGCAGCGCCAAGAGGTCCGCTTCCTGCGCAACCCGCAGATCGACCCGCACCCCGGCAAGAAGACCGCGCACCGCCGGAAACCGCTCGGGCTGACCCTGAGTCGTCGGTGGAGCGTCGGGAGACCAGCGCTGGCCGGCCCGCACCGCATGACGGGCCGCAGCATCCTTGGATAGGCAGAGCAGTCCATGCCCAACCCAGTCCACGGGCACTTCGCACGGAGCGTCAGGAACACCTGGGTTTCGCGCTGGCGGTGCCACATGCTCGCGTCGCCACAGCATTCCGAGCAGCAGGAGCGACAGAGCCAACAGCACGCTCTGCGCGGGTGACATGGGCCACGTTCGCACGGCGTCGATGTTCAAGCACGGCCTAGGCCAGGTTCCTTCGAATCGGCGACTCCGTCAGAGAAACCGCTCCGCCAGGCGCAGGACATGCTGGGCTGTCCGCGCTTCGGACTCGCCACGTCCGAAACCCGGACCAGCAGCGTCCGGGAGTCGGCAACACAGCCACGAGACCACCTGGTTGAAGACGCGGACGCGGCCACGCGTCGCAGACGCGCAGTTGCCGGGTCGGGTTCTTGTGCGCTCGTTTGATCTGGGTCGGGGCGGCAGAAAATTTGCGATCCATTCGATCTTGGCGCCACATGATCTCGTACGCCCAAAGGAGCGTCGCCATGTCGTACGACCGTCGCAAAGAAGTCCGTCTGCCCGTCGAGATCTGTGTGCAGCAGTTCCTCGCTGGTGAGAGCTATCTGGGCCTGACCCGCGACCTTTCAGAGAGGGGTTTGTACATCACGGCACCGCGGTCGTTCGACGAGCGAGCAACGTGGTTTGGTGCGCCGCTGCAGCTTGAACTCGCGCTGCCCGGAACCGGAGAGACCATCTGGGCGCGCGGCTTGGTCTGCCACGAAGACTCGCTGGACAACGACGAAGTGCGCGGGCTGGGCGTGCGGCTGATCGACATGGCGGATCGGCACGCTCAGTCCTTGCGGTCCTACGTCGAGTCGATTCGCCGAGCCCGCCTGCACAACTTGCTGCTGCAGATGAATCGTCGCCAGAAACTGCCTGGGCTGATTCACTCCTACTGATTGCCCTTCGCTGTACCGAGCGTGCTTGCGGCCCGTCACGCGTCGCATTGCCCGCTGTGTCTTGCGTCCGTGCGCTTGCTTTCGACGAAGCTAGCGCGACGCAAACAGCCGCTTGAACCAGCGCACGATGGCAAACAGCCAAGGGACTCGTTGCCACCAAGGCGAGCGGCCCAGCTCGGGAGCCGATGTGCTCTTGATGTGATCTTCAATGCGTTCGATGAGGCGCGGCGTCGGTGTGTTGCCTGGGCGTCCGCCTCGGGGCGGCATGAGCATCGTGCGAGCGGCGTTGTTCGACGAAGGATCGGCGTCTGGCAGCGGCGCTGTCGTGGCTAGGTTGATGGCCGGCAGCAGGGGGCGCGTCTTCTGCTCATCGATGGGACCTCTAGCCCCCGCGGCGTCTGACTTGGACTTGGCCGTCGTTGCGGATGGCTCGCTGGCGGTTGGTGGCTCAGCGACCGGGGACATCACCAGCGTTGCTTTGTTCGATGAGGAAGGCTCGGTGAGGCCCTCGCTGGCCTGCATGCTGGTGGCCACTTCGCGCAGCGCTTGTTCGATGGCGCGCATCGTCGGATAGCGGTTGGCTGGCCGCTTCTGCATCATCGTCAGCACGATCTTTTCCAGCGCAGCGGGAATGCTGGCCGCGCTTTCGGGCCGTCGCTGACGAGGAGGCACAGGCTGCGCAGTCAAGTGCTTGTTCATCACCTCAAATGCACTCTTGCCGCCAAACGGCAGCTCGCCCGTCAGCATCTCGTACAAGATGCAGCCGAGCGAGTACTGATCCGAGCGCCAGTCGAGTTTTTCGCCTGTAGCTTGTTCCGGCGACATGTACTCGGGCGTGCCCAGGGTCATTCCGGTACCCGTGAGCTTGTTGTCGATGGACTTGGCAATCCCAAAGTCCATGATCTTCACGAAATTGACCTGGCCCGGCGGGTCGCTCTCGCCCTCTGCGTGCTCTTCTGCTCCGACCGCTGCGTCGGGATCGAGCAGGAAGATATTGTCGGGCTTGAGATCGCGATGGACCACGTTCTGCTTGTGGACTGCCTGCAGCCCGCTCGCGACCTGCGCTCCGATCAGGCAGGCCAGGAGCGGCTTGATGCGCCCTTGATAGATCGCATCGCCCAGCGTTTCGCCGCGCAGGAGCTCCATCACGAAGTATGGCTGGCCGGTGGGCAGGATGCCGAAGTCGCTGATCTCGACGACGTTGCGGTGACGGATGCGCGACGCCAAGCGCGCTTCTTGTTCAAAGCGCTGGCGGTCGACGACATCGCGCGTCGGTCGCATGACCTTGAGCGCGAATTCCTTGTTCAGATATGTGTGCTCGGCCCGATAGACGATGCCCATGCCGCCGTCGCCCAGGCGGCCAAGGATGCGATAGCGACCGTCGACCAGCGTGTTCAGCAGCGGGTCGTCATCGTCGTTCGGTGGGTCGTTGCTCACGGGATTTGCCAGGATTCAGGAATCTTTACTCTATCAAAGAGCGTGCTGAGGGGGAACGTGTGTGAACAGCGGCAGGGTCCAGCGGTCCATGCGAACGTCTGATCAAGCACGGTACGAGGTTGTCGTTGACAGCGGCTTGGCGACCCGTCGAACATCGAGTGTGGACGCAGACTTGAAGCGCAGACCGCCTGCGCGGTACGGCGCCTGACGCTGGCTTGGGCCCGCTCTTCTGCCGGCGAAAAAGTCCGCGTGCAAAGACAGCCCGGAACCCACGTGAGCGACGAGTCCAATACGCCCGGCTGGGCCAGCTCAGCTCGACCCCAAGGCCCGGTGTTCGGGGCGGCGAAGGCGTCGTCCGTCGGTGCGTCCGACGGGCTGCTGCCTGCGTCGGGGGATGGCGCTCAAGCAAAGCCCGAGCCGGGACGTGGCGAGGCACCTAGAAATCCACCGCCTCGCGTTGCATGGTCCGGCCTGGGGACGCGGCTGAACGCGTTGGCGCAGCGGCTTTCAGCAACCGGTGGTGGTCTGAGTCCGGCGCAGCGACACGTCGCGACCCTGCTCGCGATCGGTGGCTCGCTGCTGCTGTTGCTGGTGCCTTTGCCGGGGATCGTTCTCGATGGGCTGCTTCTTTCAAGCTGGCTCTTGTCGCTGTCGATGCTTTTTTCCGCGGTGCGGGCCGGAGAGCCGCAGCGAATGCCGCAGCTTCCGTCGCTGCTTTTGCTGTCGGTGCTGCTGCGTCTGGGCCTGAACTTGGCCGGACTGCGCGCGATCCTGTCGGCTGCGTCGTCGCAGAGCTTCTTGATCAGCGAAGGCGGAGCCCTGTTCTTTGCCGGCGATGTCTGGGTTGGCACGCTCTTGATGCTGGGCTTTGGCCTGGTTGAGTATCTGGTCCTGGCTCGCGGCGGCGAGCGCGTGGCCGAGGTCGCAGCGCGCTTCGTCTTGGATGCCCTGCCCGGCCGCCAGTCGGCGATCGAAGCGGATCTGCGCAGCGGAGCCATCAGCCAAAAGCAGGCGCAAGATCGGCGGGCTCTGCTCGATCGCGAGGCGCAGATCTATGGCGCGCTCGACGGGTCCTTTCGTCTTTTGCGCAGCGATGTCGCGGCAGCGCTGCTTTTGCTGTCGGCAGGAGTGATCGCTGCCATCGTGCTTGGCGTGCTGCGACAGGGCTTGGACATCGGCGAAGCCGCCGAGCGCTACGTCAGCTTGGTGCTCAGTCAGGCGCTGTGGACACAGGTTCCGGTGCTGCTGAACGTCGCTGCGGCGGGGCTGTTGTTGACGCGCGCTGGAATACCGACTGAGTCGGAAGAGCCGCCGCCAAGCTTGGGGCTTTGGCTCGACGTCGGCGACAGTGTGCCGCTTTCTGCTGCGGGGATCGCGAAGCTGCGCTCGCAGCTTGCGGCGCGCATCGGCTTCCCCTGCCCCGAGATCGCGCTGCGCTCGACCGACGCCGTCGAGAGCACGCCTCGCGCGGTCCACGTCTGGTTGTATGGGGCGCGCGTGGCAAGCTTTTCTGCCGCCAGCCCGAACGAGGCTCAGACTCAGCTGAGCCGCGTGCTGTTGTCCGCGGCGCCCGATCTGCTGACGCTCGACGCTGTGCAGGCGCAGCTTTCGATGCTGCAGGTGCAAGCTCCGGCACTGGTGCGCGAGACGCTGCCTCGTCGCATCGAGCTAGGTCGTTTGACGGCGGTGCTGCGCCGCTTGGTACTGCAGCGCGTGTGGCCGATCGATCTGCGCGCTGTGCTGGAAGTCTTGGCCATGCTGCCCAAGCCCGAGGCGGATCTGGCCGCGCTGGTCGAGCAGCTTCGCGGGCAGCTTGGCCGCTATCTTGTGCAGGGCTTTCTGCGTCCTGATCTGTCCGACGCGGCGATGACCTCGCTGGCCAGCGGTGGGGCGCTGGGCGATGGCCTGCCCGCGCTGCTGATCTCGACGGATATCGAGTCGCTGCTGCGCGACTCGCTGCGCGAGGACAAGAGCGGTCGGCTAGAGCCCGATCTGGTCCGCGACATCGTGCAGGGCGTGGTGTCTGCCAAGCAGATGGCTCCCGATGCGGTGCTGATGTGCCACGGCGATGTGCGACGTGCGCTAGAGGATCTTTTGCTGAACACACCCGATGTGCTGCCGATCGTTGCGTACAGCGAGGTGCCGGCCAGCATTCGCGTCATCGTGATGGGGCGCGTCGAGCCGGGCGGCGACAACGCGACGTCGGTCGTCGATAGCTCGGCCGTGCCCTGGCAGATGCGCACGCGCCTTTAGGGCCAAAGGCGGGGCTATTTTGCGCAGCGAGCCGATGAACAAATGCGCAAGTTGATACATAAATAATCAAAAATATTAATCAACATAAAATTCACGGTAAATATTTGCGCATAATCTGCGTTGATTGAGAACAACGGCAGCAGGTCGTTGTGTTCGACGCTGAGGCGCGTCGTCACGAACGACGATGGGTATGGGGCGAGGCTTAGGGTTTGGTGACTTCGATCAGGCCGGCTGCGACGTCTTTTTGCGCCTCGGGTCCGGTCAGATACGAGGCGGCAGCGCGATCGCCGGCCAACGTCCACAAGAAGTACGCGGTGACGTACTTGACGGCGAGGTCGCGCGACTGTGCTTTGGGCGCCAGGCTGCCGGGGCAGAACAGGCAGGGGAAGCAGCTTCCGGGGGCGTCGACGAAGTCGGTGTGCGCGGCCTTCAAGAAACGCAGCGCGAAGCGGTCGGCGGTGGTGCTGCGATACAGCACTTCATAGTTCGAGTCGGCGGGAGCGCAGGGCTGGCTGCCGCCGGTCTTGCTGATCGTCTCGCCGAGCAGGCCAAGCGGTACACCGGCTGGCAGCCGAATCGCAGACAGCGTGTCGCGAGCCAATGGAGCCCCTGCGTCGACGGGATCGATGGCGATGACGGCCTTGGCGCGAGGGTCTTTGGCGGCGACCAGCAGGCTGATCTTGCCGCCGAGCGAGTGCCCGGTCAGGCCAATGCGGTTGCCGTCGATGCGTCCGGCGATGCGCGATGCGCTGCTGCCCGTCGGGGACACGAGCCAGGTCAGCAGCTTGCTGGTGTCGTCGCGGTACTGCGCATGGTTGGCCTCGGCACGTGCCGACTGCGATACGGCGACGAAGCCGTGGCTGGCCAAGCGCGACAGATAGCTTTGGTACTGGCTGCGGTTGATGACGAAGCCAGGCGATAGCACCACCAAAGGAAACGGCGCCCCGGTTCGAGAAAGCTCGCGCCCATCGTCGCTGGGGCCAGTTACCGTGACGGCTAGGCTGCCGCCTCCCGAGAGCGGAACGGACAGGTCGAAGCGAGCGGTCTTGCGTGGTCCGGGCTCGGCCGGGGACGTAAGCGCCGAGCGGCTTTGCGACAAGCAGTCGCCGTCACGCTCGTCGCGGCATGGGCTTGCTTGGGTCGATGTGGTATCGCTCTCGGCTGCTCCGCAGTGCAGGTTCGCTGCAGCGCCTGCGACGAGGGCCAGCCAGTAGACAGCTCCTCGTCGCAGAATGGGTGACAGAGTCGAGCGGTCCTGGACGCGGTTCATGAAGCCTCCGTGGTTGCAAATCCGTTGCATTTGAGATCTGCGCCGCTCACTTCCACTGGGCTGCCAAGTCCAGAGCGAGCGCGCAATATCAGCGGCCCAGAAAGAACCATGCCAAGCCCTGCTGAGCCCGATTCTCGACGAGAACACAAGCAGACGAGCGCCCTTTCGGGAGGGTTGTCCCCCTCACCTGCAGACCGGGGATCCCACAGCGCGTTGACCTGAGGCGCGGGCTCGGGAGTCGTCGTCAATCTCCTCCCTTGCCACGAGGGGCTCTCAGGGAGATAGTGAAGGGACTGCGATGCGTGCTGCCAAACGGTCTGCGCCCCGGTGGCGTGGGCTGTCCGCCTTCTCTGCTGCTCTGCTGTGCCTGCTGTGCGTGGGTGTGACGACGCCCGTCCACGCCGGGCCTGCGTCAGAGCCGCTGCCGAATGAGCCCATCGCCATCGTCAAGCTGCCATTCGCTGGAATCGCCAGCGAAGTCGAAGCCAGCCTGCATGAGCTTCTGCGCAGCACTCTGAACCGCCTGGGGTATGCCGTGCTGCCGGCGCAGGTGGTGCAGAACCGTCTGTCCGGGGAACAGCGCCTGTTCGGCTGCACCACGGCTAGCTGCTATGGCCGCTTGGCGCAGGTGCTGGGCGTGCGCCGTGTCGTCGAGGGCGAGGTGCAGAAGCTGGGTCTTGAGTTCTCGCTGCAGCTCTGGCTGCGCGACCTGTACACCGGAAAGTTGGTCGCGCCTCCCGCCAAAGAGGTCTGCCCGGTGTGCAGCAGCGATGAGATTCGTCAGACCGTCCGCCGAGCCGCCGAGCTTCTGGTTCAGCTTGCGCCGCCCAAGGGCCCGCAAGAGACGCAGCGCCCCGCCGAGAGCGGCATGCTGAGCCTTGAGACCGACCCGCCCGGCGCTCGCATCTTGATCGACCGCGTCGAGCGCAGCGAGCGCACACCCGCGACGCTGCTTTTGGGTCCCGGCATCCATGACCTGATGATCGAAGGGGCCGGCTATGAAGTGCAGCGGCACAAGGTCGAGGTCTCGTCGGGAAAACAGGTCTCGCTGAGCTTTGTCTTAAGCCCCAAGACCCAGCGCAAGCCTTGGCTGCGGCCGCTGGCCTGGACAGGCACCATCCTCGCCATTGGGCTTGCCGTCGGAAGCGGCGTGCTTTTGTACTATCACGGCCGTCCCGTGACGACGCCCGAGTGCCCCGATGTGCCGGGGGTATCGTTCCGCTGCCCGCAGAAATACGACAACCTCGCCGTCGGCGTTGCCGCGGCCGTGGGCGCCGGAGCGCTGGCCGTCGGCTCTGGCTTGGCGTTCTTCTTCGATGCCTCGGCCCCGCGTCGCCGACCGATTGCTGAGGCTGAGACCGAAGCCGCCGCTGCTGCCGCCGCAACTCCTCCGCCTGCCCTGGCGCCGGTTCCCGTCGTGGTTCCGCCGGCCTCGCCCAGCGCCCTGCCACCGCCCACGGTTGCCCCATCTGCCGCACCAAGCCCGACGGCAGGACCGCGATCGTCCGCTGTGCCGCCGCCTGCCCTTGCGCCGATGTCGGTGCGTCCGACGTCGCCGTGAAGGACGAAGCGCCGCCGAGCACGCCGGCTCCTCCTTCCTCTGCGCCTGCCGCGGGTACCACCCAAGGCGGACTCAGCGGCCGCGCGGCTGTCGTCTTTTCGCTGTTCATGTCGTGTGCCGCCGCCTTCATCTTGTGCGGCTATGAGATGTTCCGCTCGACGGCGAACACGCTGTTTATGACCGGCTATGGCAAGGGCAGCCTGCCCCTGGTCATGGGCCTGGTTCCTATCGGAGTCACGCTGGCCTTGTACGTCTATGGCCGCTTGATCTCGTGGCTGGGCCCGCGCCGCACCCTGCGAATTACGACGCTAGGAGCCGTGCTGACGCTGTTGTTTTGTTACTTGGGCGTACGCGCTGGCATCAAGCCGCTGCGCGGCGTGCTGTTCGTGTTCAAAGAGTCGTACGTCGTCCTGCTAATCGAACAGCTTTGGTCGTTCATCAACAGCCGTCTCAGCAAGGAATGGGCGCGGCGCCTAAACGGTCCGATCTGCGGCGTCGCCGGTCTGGGGGCCATCGCTGGAGGCGAGCTTCTGTATCGCCTGTCCGCAAGCTGGGGCACGCTGCACATGCTGCCCTTGGCCGCCGTGGTCACCCTGCCCGGCTTGCTGCTTGCCGAGGCCGCGTACCGTCGCTTTGGCGAGCCGCGCGGCGACAGCAAGCCGCATGGAACTGCTGGGTACCTGGGTCTGGATCTGTTTCGCCAGCAGCGCATCTTGCTGGTGCTGCTGGGCTTGGTCATCTGCGCGCAGCTTATCGCGGCCTTGGGCGAGCAGATCTTCCTGCGCACGCTCGCCGAAGAGCTGCCGCAGCCCGACCGCCAGAACGCGTTTTCGGGTCGGTTTTATGCGCTGGTCAACGCCGTCGCCATGCTCGGTCAGTTCGTGCTGTCGCCCTTGGCCTTGCGCTTTTTGCCGCTGCCGGCGCTGCACGTCATCATCCCCAGCATCCACATCGCCGCGTTCGCCTATTTCCTGCTTGGCCCGTCGCTGGCTCGCGCGCAGCTGGCCTATCTTTTGTTCAAGTCGATCGACTATTCGCTGTTCCGCGCCGCCAAAGAGCTTCTGTACGTCCCGCTGTCCTTCGATGTGCGGTACCGCGCCAAAGAAGTCATTGATGTGTTCGGTTATCGCTTCAGCAAGGGCGCCGCGTCGCTGTCGATCTGGGCTTGTCAGACCGCGGGCGTGATCTTGCCCAATCCAGCGCTGGCCAGTCTGTGTATCTTCGGCGCTGTGCTATGGCTCGCGCTGGTGGTTCCGCTATCCCGCATCCGCGAAGTGCGCACGCCGTAGTCCCGTAAAGAAAACCGATGTCGCAACCGAAACCTTCGTCCTCTCTTGGGGCCTTGCTGCGGCAGTACATGCCGAGCTATCTCTCTGGCGCGCTGATGCTGGCGGCGTTTCAGCTTTCGATGAACCGCATCGACTGGCTGTCCAAGCAGGCCATCGATGCCATCTTTTCCAGCCAGCCAGGCCAGTCGGCGGGCGCCGCGGTTCGTCCGGCGCTGTGGATGCTGGTCTTGGCGGTCGCGGCCTTCTTTACGCGTGTCGCCAGCCGCTTCTTTTGCTTTAACGCCGGACGCGATATCGAATACGGCCTGCGCCTGCGCTTGCTCGACAGCCTGCATCGCTTGGGCATGGCGTTTTATCGCAAGATGCCAGCCGGCGAGATCATGAGCCGCGCCACCAACGACCTGACGCAGGTGCGGCTGCTCACCGGCTTTGGCGTGATGAACCTGATCAACGTCGTGTTCGCCGTCGCCAGCGCACTGCAGGTGATGGCAGGTATCTCGCTGCGGCTGACTCTTGCCTCGCTGGTGGTGTTTCCGCTGGTGATGTTTTCGACCAAGCTGTTTTCGGCGTCGATGTTCCAGCGCACGCGCAAAAACCAAGAGACGCTGGGCCGCTTGACCGAGGTCGTGCAGGGCAACCTGGCCGGCGTTCGCGTCATCAAGAGCTTCGGCTTGCAGAGCGCCGAAGAGCGTCGCTTCGCCGCCGTCAACCGCGAGTACCAAGAGGCCAGCCTGGCCTTGGCTCGCCTGCGCGGCATGATGATTCCCGTCGTCGGCTCGGCGGCCGCGATCGGCGTCTTGACCTTCTTTGCCTATGGCTCGGCGCTGCTTCTGCGGGGGCCCAGTCAAGGCGGCATCAGCGAGGGGGATTTCTTTGCCTTTTCGCTGGCCCTAAACCGCATGACCTGGCCGATGGTGGCGCTGGGCTTTCTGATGTCGATCTTGCAGCGCGGTCGCGTCAGCTTCGCCCGCCTAAACGAGGTCTTCGACGCCCAGCCCGAGGTAAAAGACGGCCCGATCACGCCGGAAAAACCGCTTTCAGGCGCGCTGCGCGTCCACGATCTGTCGTTTGCATACGGCGATCGCAAGGTGCTTGATGGCGTCAGCTTTTCGCTGCAGTCCGGCGAGTCGCTGGCCATCGTCGGGCGCACCGGCAGCGGCAAGACGACCTTGGCCATGCTGCTCGCGCGGCTCTTGCCGACCCCGGAAAAAGCGGTGTTTCTCGACGAGCAAGATGTCTGCTCGCTGAAGCTGTCGGCGGTCCGTGGCGTCGTCGGCTATGCCCAGCAGGATGCCTTCCTGTTTTCGACGACAGTGGCGCGCAACATCGGCTTTATGCTGCGCGATCCCGATTCCGCAGAATCGCTTGAAAAGATCAAGCAAGCCGCGCAGTCGGCGCAGATCTTTAACGAGCTACAAGATCTGCCCGACAAGCTCGACACCATTGTCGGTGAGCGCGGCGTACAGCTTTCGGGTGGGCAGAAGCAGCGCACCGCACTGGCTCGCGCGCTTCTGTGGCAGCCGCGGCTTTTGATCTTGGATGATCCCTTGTCTGCCGTCGACGCCAAGACCGAAGCCGCCATTCTCGATGCGCTGCGTGGTCACATGGGCGAGCCCGCGCACGACGGCGATCGCTCGCTGCTTTTGATCACGCACCGCGTCGCCGCCGCCGCCCGCTGCCAGCGCATCTTGGTCTTGGATCACGGCCGCGTCGTCGAGAGTGGCACGCACGAGCAGCTTCTGCAGCTTGGCGGCATTTATGCCGGCTTCGCCCGCGAGCAGCAGCGCGCCCGCGAGCTTGAAGAGCTAGGCCAAAGCGATGCACCCGAGTCGTTGCCCACCCTCTCTGTCGGAGGTCAGCCATGAGCGCGCCAAAGACCCCGCCGCCCGCTGAAAAGGGGGGCAAACAGGCCAGCGCTCCGTCGGGGGCAGAAGCCAAGCTGCGCGCCTTTCACGAAGAAGACTCGGTCAAGAGCGGTGCCGACTTTAGCAACCTGCGCCGCCTGTGGCCGTTCGTGCGTCCGCACCTGCGTTACCTTTTGCTGTCGGGCGTGGCGCTGCTGGCGCTGGCTGGCCTGGGACTTCTGCGGCCGCTTTTCATGGGCAATGTCGTTTCCCACGCCGCCGCCAAGCAGCCGAGCGCGCTGTTCCGCGATGGCTTGCTGCTGACCGCCTTGGTGCTGCTGACGCAGCTTGTCACCGTCGGACAGATGTATGCGATGCAGCTGACCGGCGCGCTCTCGATGGGCGATCTGCGCACGCACATCTTTTCGTTTCTGCAGCGCCTGCCGCTGCGCTACTTCGATCGCACGCCGGTTGGTCGCTTGGTCACGCGCGCCACCAACGACGTCGATGCCGTCAGCGAGATGTTCGCGAGCGGTGTCTTCAATGCCTTTGGCGATGTCATTGCGCTGGGCGGCATCATCGCGGCCATGCTGTACCTCGACTGGGAGCTTGCGCTGATCGCCTTTGCCACCATACCCCTGGTCGCCGTGCTAGTCAGATATGTGCGAAATGGCAGCAAGCGCGCCTATCGCGATATCCGCACCAAGACCGCGCGCTTAAATGCATTTCTAAATGAACAGGTCGGCGGTATCGCCGTCGTGCAGGCCTATGCCAGGGAAGAAGCCATGGCGCGTGAGTTCGACGGCATCAACGCCGCCTATCGCGACGCCAACAAGCGCTCGATCTTCTATGAAGCGGTGCTCGACGCAGCCATCGAGATGATCAGCACGCTGTGCATCGCCAGTGTCCTTTGGTGGGTCGGCGGCAAGCGCATCGGCAGCACGACGCACCCGGTCAGCTTTGCGCTGGTCGTCACGTTTACGCAGTACATCCGCCAGTTCTTTGAGCCGATCAGCCTGCTGTCGACGCGCTTTACCGTCCTGCAGAGCTCGCTTTCGGGGGCCGAGCGCATTTTTGAGCTGCTCGACGAAAAAGACATCGAGCCCGACGATGCCGACGACAAAGTGACCGCGTCCAGCGACGTCGTACCGTCGGCGTCCGCGCCAGCGTTCGAGATGCAAGACGTCCACTTCGAGTACAAAAAAGGCGTGCCGGTGCTGCGCGGGATCTCGTTTGCGGCGCAGCGCGGTGAAAAGATCGCTGTCGTCGGGGCGACTGGCGCCGGCAAGAGCACGCTGGCCAGCCTGCTTTTGCGGTTGTACCAGCCGGTTTCGGGGGTGGTTCGCATCGAAGGGCGTGATGTGCGCAGCCTGCGTCGCGAAGAGCTTCGCCAGCGCATGTCCTGCGTGCCGCAGGAGATCTTTTTGTGGAGCGGCACCGTGCTGTCGAACATCGCCATGGGCGATCCACAGCCGAGCGCAGAAAAGGCCGAGTCGGCGCTGCGTCGCCTGGGCGCCTGGGAGCTCTTCGAGCGGCGCGGCGGCCTCAGTGCCACCGTCGACGAACGCGGCTGCAACTTCAGCTCGGGCGAGCGGCAGCTTTTGTCTTTCGCCCGCGCCCTGTACCACGACACGCCGATCCTCATCCTCGACGAGGCGACGGCCAGCGTCGATTCCGACACCGAAGCCCGCCTGCAGGCTGCCTTGGCGGTGGTGCTGCGCGAGCGCACGTCGCTGGTCATCGCGCACCGCTTGTCGACGATCCAGGCCGCCGATCGCATCTTGGTTTTTCACAAGGGCCGCATCGTTGAAAGCGGCACGCATGCGCAGCTTCTGGCTCTAGACGGCGTCTATGCGCGCCTGCATCGCCTGCAGTTCGGACACGACGCGCAGGCTAGCTCGTCGCCATCGCTGCCCACGCTGCAGCCAGCAGCACAGCCCTAAGCGTCGGGGGCAGCCAGCGCGGCATCTGCGGGCGTGCGGTCGCGGTCCGTGGTCGCCGCCGTGCCGATTCCCGTGCGCCTTCCCGTGCCCGGCCGGGCGTCGTACACTGTTTTCACCCTCGTTTTTTAGGAGTACCCATGCTGCGCTCTGTGAATGTCGTCTCTCTGTTTTCTGCTGCTCTGCTGTCGGGGGCCCTGCTCGGGGCCTCGGCGCAGCTTGCTTCGGCACACGCCAGCGATCTCGGCTCGCAGCCCGCCCGCCCGGTGAAAGAGCCGCACGACCCCAAAAAGAAGAATGCCGGGGACGCCTGCAAGAGCTCAGACGAGTGCCAGCCGCATCACTCCTGCGTCAAGAACGGCGACAAGAGTGTCTGCCAGGCCCCCGAGCGCTCCCGCTTGCCCCCCGGCGCAGTGACCTAGCCGCGCGTCTCGCGGCGCGTTCCCGTTCATACATAAATAGGAGTCTCTATGCGTCAATCGTTGAATCGAGTGAGTGTGTTTTCTGTGGCTCTGCTGGCCGGAGTCCTGCTCGGGGCCTCGTCGCAGCGGGCCACCGCGCAAGAGAGTGCCGTGGCCGAGCTTGCCCCCCAGGCCGTAAGCGAGATGCGGCCGCCGCACGACCCCAAAAAGAAGAACGCAGGTGACGTCTGCAAGAGCGCCGACGAGTGCCAGGCCCACCACACCTGCGAAAAAGTCGGCGACCAGCAGGTCTGCAAGGCACCGCCGCCCCGCAGGCTTCCCCCCGGCGCCGTCACCTAGGTTCGCAGACCTAGCCTGCGCCTCGTCATGCTGCGGTGCTTTGCGCGGCCCCCTTCGTTCTGAACCCTAGAAAAGGAGAGTCCATGACGCGCTCGCTGTTTCTTGTGGCTCTGTTGTCGTCGGCCCTGTCTGTCGGGGGCTGGCTGGGACTGGCTGCACAAGCGGCCCCGGCGCATGCCCAGACGCTGACGCAGGCAGGCCAAGCCACGGCCGCTGGGGATTCGCCGTTGCCGCAGTACGACCCCAAGAAAAAGCTGCCCGGCGCAGCCTGCAAGACCGCTGACGAGTGCCAGAAGCACCATACGTGCGAGAAGGTCGGCGACAAGCAGGTCTGCAAAGAGCCGCCGCCGCCGCCGCTGCCCCCCGGCGCCGTCACCTAAGCAGGCATTTACGGAGCGCGAACGAACGGACGAAGAAAAGGAACCGCGAAGAACGTCCGTGAGGTGGAGTAGAAGGCGGTGCCGAGATTAGCTGGCGAGATCGGCGACATAGCCGACGGGCTGGCTGCTTCTGGCCCAGAAGCGCACGGCGGAGGCGTCGATGCTCTGCACGCGCTCGGCGGCGTCGGGAGGCAAGAGCACGTGCGTCTCGGCGCTCTGCAAAAGACCCATGTGCGGCTGCGCCCGCAAGAGCTCGGCGAGCAGGTTGCGGCGACGTGGACGCGGACGGACTTGGCCGTGATCCAACTGGCGCAGCGGCGGTGCGATCTCATCAGGGGGCAGGCGCTCGACGACGGCCAGCGATCCCAGCAAGAGCTGGTCATACAGCGCATCGTTGACGAGTAGATAGCCGATGCGGCCCGAGCGCTGCACAAAGTGAAAGCGCCGCGAGCCCTGCTTGATCTGACGCACCGCCCAGCGATCACAGATATTGCGCACGCGATTCCACGTCTCGTGCTGCAGGCGATCGACGGTGCGCTGCGTCTCGCGCTGGCGATTGGATTCGGCCTCGGCAGCCTGCTGCTCGACGAACAGGCGCTGCCGCTCAGCCTCTTCCGCGGCAAGCTGCTCGGCGGTCTTCTGCTTCTTTTCGCGCCGGTCTTGCGTATCGACCTGCTGCTTCTGCTTTTTGTCGACGAGACCCGCTTTCAAGAGCTTGTCGCGCAGATTCTGAATCGCCATGGGCCGATCTTCATCAACTGCCGCTTGCTATGCAACCCCCATTGCGCTCCGTCGGAAAGATGCCGCCTCCGTCGGATCGGCCGGCCTGCACAGCGACGCCCAATCCAGCCTCAGCGCGGCCCCAAGGTGACCCGCGTCTTGAGCACATACCCCTGACTTCCCAAGGTCAAGATGTCGCGCTCAGCGTCGAAGTTGAGGTCGATCGCGGCCAGATCGAGGACGGGCATGGAAGCCGCTCTGGGAGTCGAAGGCAGCGGGCTGCCGGAAAACGACAGCGCAGGCAGCAGGGTGCCGTCTGGGCGCCCCAAAAAGACCTGCAGATCGGCCCCCCCTCGCTGGCTAGAGATGAGATCGATCAGACCATCGCGATCGATGTCTTCCGCGACCAGCAGCTCGGGCCGTCCGGGCGCGTCCAGGCTCTGCACCAGCGAAAGGTCGCCGTCCGCCTGACCGCGCAGAAGCAGCAGCCGTCGGCCGTGCCGACTGCCGACAAGCACATCGCGCCGGCCGTCAAAGTCGAGATCGGCCACGGCCATGGTGCCTCCTGCCTCGGGCAATACGACGGTCCGCGGCGCGGCCAAGCGGCCCATTCCTTCGCCGCGCAGGATGTATACGCGATCGCTGGACAGCACCAGCACGTCGCGATGGCCATCGCCGTCCTGATCGAGGACGCGCAGGGCTTGCACATCGGCCGACGGCAGAGGGACGCGCTGCGGCGCCTGCAGGGTGCCATTACCTTTGCCCACGAAGATCAAAAGGCCTGGCTGCGCTGGGCTTGTGGCCAGCACATCGGGCCGGCTGTCCTCGCTGAGATCCGCCAGGCTCAGGTGCTCGATTGGAACACCTAGCTCGACAGAGATGGCGGGCTGATACTGGCCTGGCTGCTGCGCCAGCAGCACTTGCAAACCACTTGCATCTGCTACCACCAGGTCGCCGAGCCAGTCGTCGTTCAGATCGCCGGCTGCCAGGCTACGGGGGACACCGCGCGGGCCGTTCACATCGACGAACAGCGGGCTGGGCAGGCCCTTGACTTTTCGTTCGGTGGCATCGGCTAGAAGCAGCGCAATGCGGCTTCCGACCAGCCATGCGGCATCGCTGCGACCGTCGCTGCTGAGATCCGCCGTGACCAAGCTGTGCGGCACAGGCAGGGCAGAAGATGTCTGCGCCATCGCCGCTCGCCCGCCACCTGACCACGGCCATGCAGAAAGCGTGCTGCCGTCGCGACTGCAGGCGAAAAGAGCCGGCTGGCCCGAACGAGGAAGCGGCGCAGCCAGAAGTCGCCAGGGTGGATCTGAGACGAAAAGATCGTCCACACGCTGCAGGGTGTTCTGCGATCCCAGGCGCAGCAGCGACAGAAATGGCGGGACCTCGGCCGCCACGGCTAGCTCGTGCCGACCGTCGCGATCCAAGTCGATGGCTGCCACGTGTACTGCCTGCGTGCCTGGCGGAAGCAGGTGTTCGATGCGCGGTGAAAAGGTGCTGCCTTGTGAAAGAAAAATCCCGAGACTGGCGCCGCCGCTCTCGCGCACGACCAGATCGCTGCGCTGATCGCCGTTTACGTCGGCGGCAAGCAAGGTCGTTGGCTGGCTGCCCGTTTGCAGTGGCGGCGCAGGCGAAAAGCCCCCCATGTCGTCGCTGTACCAGATGTGCAAAGCGGCCCGGTTGGCAAGCGCAGCGGCCACGTCGGGGCGCCCATCGAAGTTGAGATCGACCGCGAGCACGCTGGCAGCCCCGCTTGCCGTGCTACCGGCCAGAGACAGCACAAGCGGCGAGCCAAAGCGTGCGGCCGGCCCCTGTGGCCAGCGGTTCGGCAGGACATGAACTGGGGATGTCCCGGCGACGGCCTCTTGGCAGCCGAGCACTAGATCGAGCAGCGCGTCTTCCACCACGTTTGCTGCGGCCAGCGAAACGGGAAGACAGCGCGTCGCGATTTCTCCTTCGGCGCGAAACGAGCCATCGGGCTGCGCCAGCCACAGCGAGATCGCAGCGCGGGCCGTCTCGGCCACTACCAGATCGCTGCGGCCATCGCCATTGAGATCGAGGCTAAGCAGCGCCGATGGGGACGCACGCAGCGGCAGGCTGCCGACCCAGGTCAGGCGACCGTCGTCGAGCGCACGCACAAGCTGAACCTCGGTGGGCTGCTCGGTCGCGATGGCCAGATCGGCAAGCGGCGCTGGACCCGTCGGCGATGGCGCGATGTCAGCCAGCGCAAGCACGCGGGAAGGCACAAAGGATTGCGGCTCGGCTGCAAGGTTCAGCGCGTGAAACGTAAAAGCGCGCGGCAGCGTCGCGATCTCGCCGCCGCTCCATTCCGCGTGGACCGCGACCTCGCCACGCGTCGCGGCAGCCGGGGTTCGCACATGAAGCTGACGGCTGCCGACGCGATCCAGCACGGCTGCATTTTTGTCGGCAAAAAACACACGCATGTCGTCGCGGAAGCCGCTGCCGTGCAGCACGACCGCATCGCCACCCAGGATGGAGCCGAGCGGTGGCTCGACGGCTTGCAGGCTGCGAGGCTCATCACCACAGGCGATAAGCAGCCCGCCGAGCAAAAGTCCCGCAAGCGGCAGGGGCCAGCGTCGTCCCGGTGTCGAGCGCACCCCAGCCCAAGAAAGAGACGCGTCGTTCGCATTGAGCCTGGACGGCCCCTCAAGCTCTAGGTGCCCCAGCCCTAGAGAGCGATGCTGATCCCGTCGCATTCTTTCAAGAATACCAGGCGGCAGGGGTCGGAAGTGTCGCGTTTTCGCGAGCTTACGGGCTTCGCCGCGCCGCGCCCTGCGATTGCCGATGGCCTCGGCTGAGCCCATCCGATCAGCCTTGGCTGGCGAGCACGGATGAAGGGCGCTCGGGCCCAGGTTCTGTGATATAGGCCTCGGCTAGGAGGTCTTCGTGTCCCTATCCCCTACATCCGAGTCGAGCGCGGCGCCTGCCGAAGTGACCCTGGTCAGCCGCTTGACAGCCCCGGACCGTCGTCGGCAAGTGATCGCGGACTGCGTCGTGTTGATCGAGGAAGAAGTCAGTCGCAAGGGCGGCTTTTCCGGTCCGGTGATCAAGCTGGCGTACGCCACGGTCAAAGCGGTCAAGCCCGGCTTCATCGCCGAGGCCGTCGACCACTTGCTCGATGACTTTGCCCGTCGACTGGAGCCGTTTTATCAAGCCCACCTAAAGCAGCGCAGCCAGGGCAGCACGCGCTTGCTGACGGACTTTCTGGCCGGCGAGAGCGGTTCCGTTGCGGATGCCCTGCTGGGAATCACCGATGAGCGCGCGGCTCGTGCTCAGGGTGGCGTGGTCAAGAAGAGCTACGAGAAGCTGCGGCCGTCCGCGAAAAAGCATGTCGAAGAGGCCGTGCCTGGCATCGCTCGTCTGATCGACAAGCACACGCGCTGAGTGCCTCGTCACGAGCCGCGCCTGTCGAACCGAGCCGCGCCGACAAGCGAGAACGCTGCGGTCCCGGATCGCGACCATGCCGAGTAGTGATACTATTTTGCCGTGTTTCTAGCATCGTCGGGTCACATGGAGCGGGAATGTCCGCGAGACCCCCTGCCAGCTGACCCCTGCGCCCGCCTAGTCGGCCGCGACATCGCGGGCCGGCGCGGTGTTTTTGCCGGTCGACAGACCTGGCTGGTGCTGTTGGCAATCGTCGCCGTCTGCTTAGCGCCCATGTCATCCGCTTCGGTGAGCGTGGGTCCAAGCCAAGCCTGGGCCGCCAAAGGCGAGAAAAAAGGCGAGAAAAAAGGCAGCAAGAAGCCAGGCAAGAAAGGCGGCAAAAAGGGTGGCAAAAAAGATCCCCCGGTGACCGCGCCTGTCGAGCCGGTGACTCCGCCCACGCCACCTTCGACGGGAACGGTGACTCCGCCGGTCGTTTTGCCGCTGGCTGCCATCCGCTTGGAATGCAACAGCGAAGGCGGCCAGGGTCGACTGTGCGAGGTCGTACAAGAGGCAGCGGCGCAGGTCGCGTCGCGTCACTATCAGCTGTTGCCGCCCGCCAAAGTGGACGAGCTGTTCGCCAAAGAGCCGTCGCTGCGTGGCTGCCGACGGGATGACTGCCGTGCCGTCATCGCCGACCGCTTGGCGGCGACCCGCTTGGTCGACATCATCGTGCAGTCGCCCAAGGGGCGGGGCCTTCTGGCCAGTGTCTCGGTGTTCGATCCCGAGGCGAAAGGGATCTCGCAGGACACGGAAGTTCTGCTGAAGCGCGAAGAGGCGAAGCTGCGCCGCCAGATCGAAGAAGCGGTCGACTTGGTGATCACGACGCAGCGCTTGACCGCGCCGCTGCGTCTGGATGTGAAGCCAGCCGGCTGCAAGGTGCGCCTGATCGACAGCCGTGGCAACACGCGCGACCTGACCGATGCCGAGCGAGACGGCACGCGCGACGTGCGGGTGTTCTTGGGTGCGTACACCGTCCACGTCGAAAAGCCCGGCTTCCTGGCGCAGGACGCGTCGGTGACCGTGGCCCAAGCCGGCGGCTCGCTGGCCGTCGAGCTAAAGAATCAGCCGGTCTCGGTCAAGTTTGAATGGACGCCCGAAGGAACGCGCGTCCTCGTCGATGGAGAGGCAGTCGATCCGCGCGACAAGATCATCGAGCTGGCGGAAGGCACACACCGCGTCGAAGCGTTTGCGCCGCGCAACCTGCCGTATGAATCGACGGTGTTTACCATCAACGTGCGCGTCGGGATGGAGCCGGTGCGCGTCGCTCTGCAGCGCTTGACCGAGATCCGCATCGCGGCGCCGCGGGGCTACTCGATCAGCGTCGATGGCCAGCTAGTACCCAGCAAGAATCTGCAGGTGCGCGACCTGCGCGTCGAGACCGCCGTGCCGACGACTCCCGGCGTCCACATGGTGACCGCGCAGAACTGGCGAGGTCTGCAGCTTCGTCAGCAAGTCACTGCCATGCCGCGCAACAGCACCGACGTGGCGCTGTATCCCCCATCGCTTGTTCCCGGCGCGGTGATTGGGTCGCTAGGCTTGGCTGCGGCGCTGGCCGGCGGCACGCTTTTGATCGTTGGCAACACCATGGACATCTGCACGCGGCCAAACTGCGAGACCGTGTTCAACCCCAACATCCCAGGGGGCCTGCTTTTGGGCATCGGCAGCGCGGCGTTCATCGTGGGCGCGAGCTGGTTTGGCTGGGCGGCTGCGAACCACCCGCGCTTTCACCGCGAAAAAACCGCGGACAGCGGCACGAAAACCGCGCGAATGTTAGATCGCTCACCGACGAATTTGTGGTCGGTGCGACCGCTCGTTTCGCCGAACTTTGCTGGGATATTCAGCGAGCTACGGTTCTGATACGGTGCGCGCAATGCGCGCGTGCCTCCGTCAAACTCGCTCGAAGCTGGCAGGTCTGATCTGGCAATCCACGCCGAAGCCATCGGCCACCTGGGCGCGGCGCGTTGTTTTGTCGATCGGATCGGTGCTGGCTGTGTCGGGCTGTGTCGCGATCCCGGACGCAAGCTGTGACGATAAAGCCTGCTCAAGCGACGAGCGCTGCATGCTGGATGCAGAAGGTGAAGCCCGCTGTCAGCCGCGCTGCACGCTGAGCATTCGCTGCCCCGAGAGCGCGCCCATCTGCGACGATCAGCAGGCCGCCTGCCGTCGCTGTCAGGACGGAGACGACGCGCGGTGCCGCGAGCGCAGCCCACAGACGCCGCGCTGCATCGCCGGGCAGTGCGTGGCCTGCATTGCCAAGCGCGGGGTCACAAGCGAGTCCAGCGACTGCACAACTGGGCGTAGCGAGGGCCGCTCGCCTCTTTCGTCGACTCTGTCGGCCACACCCATCTGCGATCAGGGAAGCTGTCGCGCCTGCTTGCACCACAGCGAGTGTGACTCGGGGGTCTGCGCCAAGGACGACAGCGGCGCCCCGTTTGGCATTTACAAAGGGCAGTGCGTGCCCTTTGAGCAAGTTCTGGTCGTCGATCAACACCTGTGCTCACGCAGCGGCCCAGTGTTCTGTACGCCGCAGCAAGCCATCGATCGCCTGTCGATAAACCAGCGCTATGTCGTGCTGCGCAAGGTGGTGCAGGCCAGCGATTTTTCTGGGCTCGACCTTTCGTTCGCACCGACGACACGCGGCGCGACCTTTCACGTGATTGGTCCGCTGGCTGATGGTCCGCCGCAGCGCGCCGAGAGCCTGCCCGGCGTGACCTTGGGCGGAGTCGTCGGGCGCGATGGCATCAGCGTCCGTGGTGGGCAGCTTGTGCTGGAAGGTCTGTTCGTGCGCGGCAACCAGGTCGCAACGCGCTGCCAAGGCACCGGTACGGTCCTGCGCATCGAGCGCTCGCTGTTCGTCGAAAACGAGACCGCGGTCCTCGCCGAGTCAGGCTGCCAGCTTGTGCTGCGCAATAGCTGGCTGGGCCGGCCGCCCGCGCAGAGTGCATTTTCTGCCTTCGCTGCCAACGCGCGCAGCGTCGAGATCAACGGCGCGGATTTTCAGATCGAAAACAGCGTCTTTGCTGACAACGGGGACTACAGCCACGATGGGTTCGGCGGCCTGCGCGTGCGCGCTCTGTCTGTGGCCGGCAATCGAAGCTCGACGGTCGTCAACGCGACGTTCATTCAACAGAGCGGACTTTTGCGCGCGGGCCGGTATTACACATCGCTGTGGTGCGACAAGCCCGTGGGCGATCGCTTGGTGATGCTGAACACGCTGCTGTCGTCGGATCGCCCGCTCTTGATGGTGCCTGAAGAACACTATGTGGATCCAAACTGCGGTGCCATGCTGCTAAACGTGGCGTCGAATGACAGCGCGCTTTCTAAGTCGGGTGTGTTCTATCCCGATGCCGTGCGCGACGCGCTGTTCATCGATCGACAGAAGCGCGATCTGCGCCTGCTGCGCGGCACGCTTCCCGAACAGAAAGCGGTGGCTCAAGGCGGCGCCAAGCGCGTCAGCATGGGGGACCAGACCTGGACTGCTCCCGAGCAGGATCAGGACGAGCAGCCACGAGGAACTGACTTCGTGGCCATCGGTGCATTTGAACCGACGACGATTGTCCCACGCTGACATCTCAACCCCGAAAGGAGAGAGACCGCGTGGCGATGCGTGCTTCCGTTCCCAACCCCAAGACTCCGTCGGATGAAGCGGGCCCGTCGAGCCAGTCAGAAACAGAGACTCCCCAAGTCGCAGTGAGTGCAGCCGGCCCAGCGCAGCCATTTGATGCGCTGGCCCTGTCCTGCGCGCAGGCTCGCGGCGGGTATGCGTGGTGGTACATCGAAGCGCACGATCAGGCGGAAGGTCGCTATGGTCTGACGTTGATCGTCTTTGCCGGGTCGGTGTTCTCGCCGCACTACGCCGCGCGACTGCACCAGGGACATGCCGACAGCGGCCTGGATCATCCCGCGGTTCACTTCGCGCTGTATGAGCGCGAGCCAGGCAAGCCCAGCCTGTCGCGCCAGCGCTTGTGGGTGATGAACGAATACCCGCCGGACGCGCTGGTCAAAAGCGCGAGCGAGATCCAGGTGGGAAAGACGGCGCTGCGCTATCGCCCCGACGGACTTGACGTCGAGATCGACGAAGACACCACGCGGTTTTTTGGCAAGCCGGGCGAGCGCGTGCGTGTGCGTCTGCGCATCGACACGCCGCTGAACATCGCATCCACCATCGCGCCGTTTGCGCTGGGGGAAAACGCCGCGGGCGAGGCGCACTTTTGGCAGCCGATTGCGCCTGCCGCCACCGCACAGGTCGAGCTTTCCTGTGGCGCGCTTGGGCTGCGTTTTTCGGGCCATGCATACTGCGATCGCAACTGCGGAAGCGGTCGCTTGGAAGACACATTCCGTCGCTGGTCATGGGCACATGGCGTGACGGAAGCACGCGATCCGGCGGCTCTGGTGCTGTATCAAGCGCAGCGCTGGGATGGCCGTGTGCTGGCCTTGGCTGTGCGTTATCCAGCCCAGCCGAGCCCTCATCCCGACGGTGGAGCGCGCATTTGGCGCGACGATGCAAGCGGCTGGGGGGGCAGCGCTGGCGGGCGCACGGACTATCTGTGGCTGCGCGTGCCGCCGCGCTTCGTCTTGGGTGACTTTCAGGCCGAGCGCATCGCAAAAGGGCGCCTGGAAGATGCGCCGTTTTATGCTCGTTATGCCGCGCTGCTTTCTGCTCCCAGCGACGAAAAAACAGCGACTTCGACGCCGGCTCGCGAGCGGTTTTTCGGGGTTGGCGAGTACCTGGATCTAGAGCGCTTTCGATCCCGCGCCGTGCAGCGTCTTTTGACGTACAAGACGCGCGTGATCGCGGAGCGTTCGTTGTCGCGCACTCTGTCATGAGTCTGGCTGCCCACATCGTGCATACGCTGTGCGAGGTCTGGGCAGGCCTGAACGTCGGCTTTACGGCGACGCTGCTCGTCGGCTTGCTGTTCTTGCGTCGTCGCTTTGTGCGGGCTAGCGCGGCGCTGCAACCGGCCGAAACCGACCGCGAAGCGTGGCCCGCCATCGCCATCCTGCGTCCTTGCGAAGGGCGCGAGCCAGGGCTGCACGAAAACCTGCTGTCGTCGCTGACCGCGCCATATCCCGGTCCGCGCGAGGTGCTGTTTTTGGTCCCCAGCCCAGACGATCCAGCCCACGCCATCGCGCACGACGTGGTGATGCAGGCGCGGGCGCTGCAGGTTGGCTGCGACGCACGAGTGCTGGTCACGTCGCCGCCTGCGCTGTGCAATCGCAAAGCCTTTCAGCTTGCCGCGGCGCTGTCCGCGACGCAGGCGCCAATCGTGGTGTCCGCCGACAGCGATGTGCGGCTGGCTGGGGATGATTTGCCGGCGCTTCTGGCTCCGCTTTGCCGCTCGCTGCCGACGAACGCGCAAAAGGTTGGAGCCTCGTTTGCGGCGCCGATCGAAGTCGCACCGCAGACCGGCTGGGATCGCGCAGGAGCGGCGCTGGTCTGTGCATCGGCTCAGAGCTTTCTGGCTCTTTACGGCTTGTACGCGCTGCGACCCGCGACGCCGGCCGGCAAGGCACACACCGCGCCGATGATGGCCGGAGCCCTGTGCGCCATGCCGCGTGCTGCGCTGGAACAGATCGGCAGCTTTTCAGCGTTCTTTGACTGCCTGGGAGAAGACAACGAGATCGCTCGGCGCCTGTGCGCGCTGGGCTATCGCATCGCGGTCAGCCCGCGGGCCGCTCGCTGTTTCGACGGCGGTCGCTCGGCGCGCGAGGTGATTGCTCGCGCCGCTCGCTGGCAGACGGTGGTGCGAGCGCAGCGACCTTTGCTGTGGCCGACGTATCCGCTGATGCTCGGAGTGACGCCGGCCTTGGTGCTGCTGGCGCTGCTGTGGCCATCGACGGTGCTGGGGGGATTTGTCGCGCTGCTTTTCGTGCTGCGAGCGCTGCTTGCGCACTCGCTCTTGCGGCTGCAGGGGCTGCCCGCGGGCCCGCTGCGCGCGACGGTGGCCTTCCTGCAAGGCGAAGGCCTTTTGTGGCTGGGCTTTGTGCGCTCTGCAATATCCCGGCGCATCACCTGGCGCGGCCACCCCTTCCACATCGAGCGCGGCGGCCGCCTGCGACCTGCGACTGACGTCGGTTAAGAAGGGACTGGAGTAATCAATCAACGCTCCAGAAATGAATAAACATAATTTCCGCTTCATTGTATTACATTGGTGTTTATTCTGGATATAGTTAATTTGATTTCCATTTCGACATGTATTGCTTGTTACTCGAATAAATTCCTCGCCTGCATGGGCCGGCCCGTCGCCTGCCGCTCGATACGGCCGAGCAGTCTCCTTGGCTCGTTACTCGTCTTGACCCATATGCGCCCTCGACGGAAGATAAGAGGCAAGATCTTTGATCTAGCTTCTATAGAAGGAGAGCTTATGTACACAAGACAGTGCCTGCGCTCGTGTCTGTTTGGGATAGCGATGGCGGCGATGGTGGGCTGTGGCGGGGCGACCGAGACGGGGATCTTGGTCAACGTCGGCAGCGTGCCAGCGGCGGCAACAACGGTAACGATGAAGGTTCTTCTCGACGGCAAAGAGCCGACGATGATCTCGCAGCAAGAGCTACAAGCCGCCGGCCTTTCGCGCTTTGGCCTGGCGTTGCCGTCGTCGCTGTCAGGCAGCCTAAGCATCGAGCTTACGGCGTTTGACAGCGATCGCTGCATCCAAGGCACGGCCCAGACCTCGCTGGCTTTGCCCAGCGAGCGCGGACGCGAGATCGTCGCGGACTTCGTGCTGCGCGTGCCGCGCACCTGCGAAAACCCTCCCAAGCCGCCGGCCTGTGCCAAAAACACCCTCTGCACCTATGCCTTTTCGCCCGTGAACAAGACGCTGTTTGGCGTCTATGCCATCGCGCCCAATGACATCTGGGCGGTGGGCTCCGTCGGCACGATCATTCACTGGGATGGCACCGCGTGGCGCACCGTCAACTTGGGGACGCTCAACACCACGCGCGATCTGTTCGATGTCTGGGCCAGCGGCCCCAACGATGTGTGGATCGTCGGGGCGTCGACGGCGACGGAGTTCGGCTTGGTGCTGCGCTTCAACGGCACAAGCTGGAGCAAGCCGTTCATCATGGCCAACCTCGATCTGAACGGCATCCACGGCCTGTCCGCGAACGAGATCTATGCCGTCGGAGACAACGATCCCGTCTTGGGTGGCCCAGGCGAGTTTTGGAAGTGGAACGGCAGCCAGTGGTCAAAGATGTCGAACGGCGTCAGCGGTCAGCTTTGGCGCGTCTTCGCGGTGTCCTCGACGGAGATCTGGGCCATGGGCTTTCAGAGCACGCTGATTCGACACAACGGCACCAGCGCAACCTCTGTGAGTTCGAGCACCATCGGCGCTGGCCCCAGCACCGAGCTTCGGCACATGTGGGGCACGGGCAGCAACAACCTGTTTCTGGTGGGCAGCAGTGGCTTTGCGGCGCGCTACAACGGCTCGATGTGGTCGCGCGTTACGCATACCGCTGGTACCTCAACGCTGTACGCGGTGCAGGGCACGAGCGCGACGGGAACCGTTTATGCGCTGGGCAACAACGGCTGGCTGCTGACCAGCGATCCACCGTATTCGTCGTTCGTTCCGACGGCCACGCCGCCGATGGTGTCGACGGATCTGCGCGAGCTAGCGATTGCGCAAGATGGCTCGGCCTGGGTCGTCGGGTTTGCCGGCTATCTCGGCCAGCTTGGCACGCAGTAGCGCGCTCGACGGGGCGAGGGCCCTGCCGACTGCGGCGACAAGCGTGCGGACTAGGGCCGCGTATCCAGGTAGCCGGTGAAGCCGGTGTTGCCGACGATCCAGGCGATGCCGTTGCCGGCCTGATGGACGCCGTAGAGGATGTCGCTGCCGGCGGTAAACGCCGTAAAGATGTCGGTGATGCCTGGGCTTTTGTAGATCGTGCCGCTGCCGCTTAGGACATGGACCGCCTCGGGTGTGGCCAGCACAGCGTTATTGGCCATGGCGCCGATGGTGGTCACGCGCGGGCTGCCGTCATAACGCACCACGATGCCACCCTTGCCGACGGCGTACACGATGGTCTGTCCGCTCGATGTGACATAGCCATGCACAGCCTGCAGATCGTTGGCGGCACCCACGGTAATCGGGTTCACCGAGGTGCCGTTGTAGCGAAGCAGCGTGCCCGAGCCGCCCGCGATCCAGACATCGGTGGGGGAAAACGCAAAGACGGCAAACAGATCGCGATTGACGCCGCTGTTCAGCGAGTCCCAGGTCGACGCGGCGCTGTTCCAGCGACGAAACTCGCCGGGAACGGTGCCAGTCCCATTGGTTGTTCCGACGGCGAAGATGTCGTCTTTGCTGGTGCCGTGGATCCAGTTGATATAGCGCGGGCCGCTGTGGCTCTGCTTCCAGGTGGTGCCGTCGAAGCGATAGATATGCCCGGTCGTGAGGTTGGGGTTGGCGCCGCCAGCCCAGACGTCGTTGGGGCCGCTGGCCCAGACGCCGCTGAGGCTGATGCCGGCGGGAATGCCATCGCTCTTAAGCGACCACGCGCTGCCATCCCAGTGAAGGGCAGTTGAGCTTTCGCCGACGGCCCAGACGTCGTTGTGGGCGATGGCCCAGACGCTCCACAGGCGATTGGTCTGGGCCTTGGTCTGGGTACAGAGGGTGCGATCGGCACAGGGGAGAAGCGGCTCGCACTGCCTTGGCGACTGCTGTGCGATGGTGGCGGTGACCTGCGTGCCGCGCGCGGCGGGCAGCGAGGCCATGACCTGCGCCCGGCCCTGCGTGCAGCGATCGACGTCGTAGACCTTGAGGTCGATGTTCAGGGTGCCGCTGGCCGTGCTGGGAACCGTCACAGCAAAGCGCGTAAGTCCGGTGGCGGGAATCTCGGCCTGATCCATCATCCCAGGCTTGCCATCGAGCGTCGTGGTCACCGCGATGCGGTTGATGCGCATCGGCGGATTGGCCAGGTTGATCAGGATGCCAAGCTCGGACGAGCCCGATCCGCAGCCTGCTAGACCCAGCAAGCCACCGACGAAAAGCGAAGCAAAAATCAGCCGGGAAGAGAAGGTCGACATGGCCAGTCCTCTGGTCAAAAGGTCACCTTGATCGTCGTGACACCTTCGGGAAGGCCGTTGCCACTGGGGCGTGAAGCGCCGACCGCAATGCCCGTGATCAGCGCCACACCGACGACACCCCCGCCGACCGCAGCCCAGAACCACCACTTCTTGTAAAGAGGGGTCTCGCTGCTTGGGGTGGTGGTCGACGGGCCAGGCTGGCTGGCTGGGCTTGACTGCACCGTCTGCGCGCTGGATGTATCGGCCAGGGCCTTGGCCTGCGTGATGTATTTTTCAAGCCGCTCTTGCGTCTCGGGATCGGGGCGCGACTCGGCCTGCTTGTAGCGCTCGTAGTGTTCCAGCGCTTCGCGGGGTCGCCCCAAGCGATGCAGCGTGCGGCCGATGTTGATCAGCAGCCAAGGCATCTGCCGCCGCTCGTACGCGGATTGAAACTCGGGCAAGGCCGCTTCGTAGCGACCGCCTTCAAAAAGCTGCACGGCCTTGTCATAGCGACTGCGGCAGACCGCGTCGCTTAAGCAGCCGTCGTCGGGGGCTCCGGGGCCGGCGTGTACCGCGCGCAGGCCTGCGACCGAAGCACAGAGGAACAGCGAAAGAAAAAGAACCTGCCTAGTCCACGAGCTTAGGTTTGTTGTCATTGGGCTGTTTCGCCGATGGATTCGTGCGAGTCGGCAAGAGCCGACGGAAAATGCGTGTCGCGGTGGTTGGCTTGCTGACTGGCTCTGCGACCAGCGGGGTGAGCTTGACCTCTGCCGCGTCGCTGACGCTGCGCTTGAGGTGAACGACGTGATCCTGGTAGCCCGGCAGGCTCAAGCGGACCGGCACTTCTTCATCCCCCGCGTCTTCTTCGATATGCCGCGGCGTCTTTCCCAAGACTTTTCCGTCGGAAATGCGGACGATCTCGGCCCCTGCGGGGATGCTGGTGAGCGACCAGAAGACTTTCTTTGTCGGCGGGTTTTGCGCCGTGACCGGCTGGGTCAGCGCAGGCTGGGGTCGTGCCGGGCGCGGCGCAGTTCCTTGCCTATCGCGATAGACCAGCGCCGTACCGACGGCTGCCGCCACGATCAAAAGCGCCGAGCCGGCGACCAAGGCGCGCTTTACGCGGGTGCTGCGGCGCAGCGATAGACTGCTCTGTCCGACGGAAAACCCCAGCGTCGAGTTCTTCTGCAGACCCGAGTTCGAGTCGCGTTCCGCCACCGCGGGCGAGACCGGCGTCTTGTGCGAGGGATTGGTGATGTTTTCTTCGTCAGTCGTGGTCTTTTCGTTGGGGTCCTGGCTGGCAATGATCGGCGCAGCCAGCGGCGTCGGCGCAGGCACCTGCGGAGCCAGCATCGGCGCCTCCCCAGACAGCGCGCCCGGCGGAGCCATCACCACCGGATGCGCCATGGTTGGGAACATCGCCGTCATGCGCTCAAGCTGTGCGGTCACGTCGCGCATCGACGGGCGCTCGGCCTTGTCTTTGGCGATCAGGCGATGCACGAAGCTGGCGGCATCTGGCGTCACCCACGGCGCAAGCTCGGTCAGTGGCGGCGCATCTTCATAGATCTGCTTGGCCAAGATCTCGCCCGTGGCCCCAAGAAAAGGCGGCCGCCCAGCGAGCATCTCGTACAGCATGATGCCCAGCGCATAGACATCGGACTTGTCGTCGACGGCAGCCGCGCCTCGGCACTGCTCGGGCGACATGTACTTGGGCGTGCCCATGACCACGTCGGCTGCGGTATTGGTGCCGGCGTTCCCAACTTCCGCCGCGACCTTGGCAATGCCGAAGTCAAGAAGCTTCACGCGCACGCGCCCCATCGCTTCGGGATCGGGGTCGACGACGAGCATGACGTTATCGGGCTTCAGATCGCGGTGGATGATGTTCTTGGCGTGCGCCGCGGCCAAGGCCGACGCGATCTGGCGGGTGATGCGCAGGGCTTCCGGCTGCGGGATCTTGCCGCCGCCTTTTTTCAGGCGCTGCGTCAGCGTGTCGCCCTTGAGGTACTCCATGACCAGATAGGCGACGCCGCTTGGAAGCTGGCCATAGTCCGAGATCTGCACGATGCCGGGGTGCTCGACGATGTTTACGGCCCGCGCTTCGTTCAAAAAGCGCATCGCGATCTCGGGCTCTTGCGCGTAGCGGCCGTGCAAGATCTTGATTGCTACGCGACGCTCGATGGGTTCTTGGATGGCTTCATACACCGCTCCCATGCCGCCCTTGCCCAGCATCTTGACAAGGCGGTAAGGCCCTACGCGCTCGCGGGGTACGCTATTCGACACCGATGTCAGCTTACCATTTTTCCGACGCCCGCTGCGAGGAGAAAACGGCCAGCCCAGACCGCACAGCCGGGCATCGGGTCTGACGTTGGCTTGCCTTGGGGGCTGCCTTGGTCGGGCTTGGGCCGCGTGCTAGGCTGCGCCTCGCTTGCCGCGGGGTCAGACACATCGCTTGCTGGGGCGGTCTTTTGGGCGCGCGTCTGCGCGATCGGTCGCTCTTTTCATGCTGTGGTCGACGCTGCCCGCGGGGCCGTGGGCACGGGCTCAGCCAGCCGGGTCGCGTGCTTTGGGCGACAGCACCGCGCCGCTCACCTCGCCGCCCGATGGGACTCAGACCGCCGATGCCGCGGCGAACCCACCGCTTCGCGCCGGGACCCGCGCGCAAGCCGCCCAGCTTTTTGAGCAAGGCCTGTCCGCCTTCCAAGGGGGCGAGTTTGAGCGGGCTCGGCAGAGGTACGAAGAGTCCTATGCGATCGCTCCACATCCATACACTCTGTATAACCTGGCCCTTACATACGAACGGTTACTAGAGCACGAGCGAGCCATTGCCACCTTTGAGCGCTTTCTTGCCCAGCTTCCGGCGGCGGATGAGGCCGCCGCAAGCGAGCGCCCCGCCGACCGCCTGCAAGCGGGCCTGCGTGTGCTCGCCGAGCGGGCCATCAACCGCCTGCGCAGCCAGCCCGCCCGTGTCTCGCTGAGCGCGGTGCCGGATCCGGTCACTGCCACCGTCGCTCCGCTGCGCCCCGACGGCAGCGTGGGTCCAGTGCGCGGCAGCATTGTGACGCCTGGCATCTTGACCATCCCAGCGGGCGCGTACCGCCTGCAGCTTCAGCGTGAAGGCTATGCCCCGGAAGAGGTCGACTTCGATGCCCATATTGGCCAGGCGCTGTTCATCTCGCGTCAGCTTCGCCCGCTGCCGCGCCAGCTGACGATCACCGCAGAGCCGCGAGCCCGTCTGTATCTGGACGATCGCTTCCTCGGCGAGACGCCGTTTGCCGGGCCGATTGCTCTGGGCAACCATCGCCTGCGTGTCGAGCGACGCCTGTACCTGACGCAGCTTCGCCCGCTTGAGCTTTCGCCGGGCGTGGCCCCGCTGCGCTTTCACGTCGGGCTTGAGCGCAGCGGCTTGGTCGATATGGCGATCGGCGGCATGGTGGCGGGCGCCGGCCTGGGCCTGATGGTGCTGCGCTTGTTTCTCGGCGAAGAAATCGAGACGCTGGCGCGACAAGAGTTCTACAAACCTCTGGCCGCCGCCGCCTTGCCCGCGGCACTGGGAGCAAGCGTGGCGGGCTTGGCCGGCTGGCAGATGCCGGCACGCGAAGCGCAGCTTCTGATCGGCTCGGCGGGCTGGGGCACGATCATCGGCTTTGGTCTGGGCTTGGGTGCGCAGCCGCAAGGGCCGCTGCCGCACGTCCTGGCTGTCGGCTTCGGTGTCGTCGGTGGCACCTTGGGAGCAGCCGCCTATCGCTTCGTGCAGCCCACGTCCGGCGCGATCGCCATGTTCAACACGACGGTGCTGTGGAGCAGCATCGCCGGGGCGCTGGGCTGGGCCTACGTCATCAGCGAGAAGCCCGAGACCGCGTTTTACGGCCATCCCTCGACGGGACGAAGCGGCGATGGCGGCTGGATCTTGCTGAGCACCGCGCTGGCTGGCGTCGGCGTTGGGCTGGCCACGTCTCGGCTGCCGGGGCTCAAGGATCTGACGCGAGGCCAGGTGGCACTGATCGATCTAGGTGGCTTGGCCGGTGGTGTCTTGGGCGGTGCGCTGGGCATCGGCATCGGCTATGGCTTGACCGGCGACTTCAGCGACACCGTGCGTATCGCCGTGCCTGCGACGCTGGGTGGCATCGGAGCAGGCTTGATCAGCGCCAGCATTGGCCTGCACGTGCTGCGCAAGCGAAGCTTTGGGCTGGGCGCTACCCAGCGCGGCGCTTTGGGGACCAGTCAGGCGCTGCGCCCCTCAGGGCTGAGTCGCTATCTTCACGCTCGTCCGCCGACGCTTCGCTTTGACCGCGACCTTGCCGGCGGTTTTGCGCTTGGACTTGATCTTGTGGGCGGGCGCTTCTGACGAGGGGTCCGCAGCAGTTATCGCCGTTGCTGTCGCGCCGGACGCAGGCATCGCGGCAGGCGGCAGCGCAGACGTCGACCGTGCCGGCTCGCTTGCGGGGGTGCTTGCTGCATCACTCGACGCATTGGCGACGTTGGCCAAAAGCGCCAGCGCAGGACGAGCAGGCGCAGCGCTAGGCGCCGTCGGTATCGATGCCGCAGGCAGACCCTGCTTGGCTAGCTGGTTAAAGCGCCGCAGGGCTGTCTGCTGATGCCGACGATACAAGAGCAGAGCCTGCTGCTGCTCTTTCAGCGCGGCCTGACTACTGCAGGACAGGCGATGCCGCTCATCGGGGTCGGTCTTTAGATTGAAGGCCCAGCAGCTTGCGTCGCGCAGCGAGATCTGCAGCTTCATCTCGTCGGCGCTCACCGAGCTGAGCGTGTCTTCGTTGCCATAAAAGAAGATGTACTTGCGACGGAAGCGCTGCGAAAACAGCGACTCACCCTGCAGACGCGATGGGTCGTGCGGAATCGCCAGCGCGTCGAGCAAGGTCGGCACGATATCGACGTGGCTGGTCGGCGCCGTGACGACGCGAGCCGGAAACAGCTGCTTGTTCAAAAGCAGGGCCGGCGTGCGCACGTTTTCGTTGTAGCTCATGCGCGAGTGCGTGTAGTTGTGCGCGTGCTGCCCAAACGCCTCGCCGTGATCGCCCGCCAAAACGACGATCGTGTCGTCGAGAACGCCGCGCTCTTGCAGGTGCTTGTAGATGCGTTCGATCTGCTGATCGAGATAGCGCAGGTTGTTGCAGTACGCGTTCTGCGGTCGCGTCGGATGCGTGACATGCGTCGTCGGTCCATAGTCGGGATAGGGCCAGTGCGCAACGAAGCTGTAATACACCGACAGCACGGGCGCGCCGGTCGCAAGCTGCTCGTCGAGGCGCCGCAGAAAAAAGCTGACCGACTCGGCTTCGTCGCGAGCGTGGGCGCGGCCTCCCGGCGCGTTCTTGCGCACCGGCAGCGCGTGATATCCCCAAAGCTCGCTGAAGCCGCTGTGCGAAAGGAAGCCCTGCGGGAAGTACCAGTCGAGCGATCCCGGCGTCACCAAAAAGCGGCGATAGCGCGGTCCCAGATAGCTAACCAGCGACGGCAAGTGATTGTCTTTGCGGACATCGAAAATGGCGACTTCCGGCAGCACATACAGCCCAGACAGCAGCGAAAAAATGCCGCGCGGGCTGGAATTTCCCGACGAGTAATGGTTGCTGAGGAACAGCCCCTGGCTGCTCAGCGAGCGCACAAAAGGCATGGCGACATCGTCGCTGCGCTGGATCGCCGCGCTGCCCAGCGAGCGCAGCGCAAGGTCAAAGCCCGTGCTCTCCATGACGATGTAAAGGACGTGATACGGCTTCTTGCCGGCGGCGGCAGGCAGGTCCTTCTTGCTCGCCGAAGCACTGCCCGGCTCGACGAGAAACGGCGCTGACGTGAGCGCCATCACCGGCAGCGTGGCCGCGTTCGCTCCGTCTTTTTCCAGCCACGCTGCGTCGTCTAGGCTGGGGTCACTGTCCGTCTCGCGCGGGGGGCCCAAGAGCGAATCCGGGCGCAGCGTCTGCCCTTCGCGACCGGCCGCCGCATTGGCTTCGGCCACCAGCGAGCGCTGCGACGAGCGATGCAAAAGACCATGCCCCACGTCGACCAGCAGATACGCCACCGGATGATGCAGAAGCGCCTCGGGCAGCGGCGCAGCAGAGCGCAGGATGGAAACGAGAACAGAGAGCGCAGCCACGGACCAAGCGGCGCGCTCAAGCAGGCGGCCAAGCAGGCGCGGCACCAGCAAGAACAGCAGCCAGATGGCAAGCGGCGCGACGATGATCATGTGCTCAAAGATCGACAGCAGCGAGACGATCTCTTTGAGCGCGCTGGGGTCCAAAGACTCGCGCAGAAGCTCAGCGGTAAGGCCGTTTCCCGTCGCGAAAAACACGCCGTGCTGCGTCTGCGAAAGCACACCAAACAGCAGCAAGACGCTTGCCAGGCTGACCCAGCCCAGACCTCGCAGCGCCTGCGTAAGACGCGGCCGCAGCGACAGAAGTCCGGTCAGCGCCACGCCTTGCGCCAGCAGCAGCACCAAAGCGGCCACGGCCATCGCCCACAGCGCATCGCTGCCAAGCTGTCGCAGCACCGCGCGCAGAGGCTGCGGCACTTCGCTGGTAAACGTGTCGCCCAGCGAAAGCCCCAAGCGCAGGCGATAGATCAAAGACAGGCTGAGCAGCGCGATGAACGTGCCACGCGCAGCGCGCCAGCCCACCGGGTCGCCATAGAGCGCCCCCGCAAAGCCAGACATCCATCGCCGAAGGCTCGTCGCGTGCATCTCAAGTTCCGCGGCGGTCTGGCTGCACCCAGGAAGCCAGGGCCGCAGATCCATTTTCGCCGATTGGCCGCGACAGCAGCCCAAAATCCATGGCGGTCACGACTGCAGGACCGTCGAACCTAGTTCGGGTCCAGCCCCAGCTTGCGCAGATCCTCGCAGCCGTCCTTGTCGCCCAGGCGGCAGCCCCGCCGCAGGAATTCGACACCCTTGGTGATGTTCGACTCCATGCCTTTTTCGCCCTTGATGAGGAAGCGCCCCATCACCGTGCAGGCGTCGGCATCGTTGGCTTGCATGCAGGCACGATTGAGCTTGCCGACCAGCACTTCGCAGCTCTTTTTGAGGCCCTTGGTGCAGGCCTGATCCAGGTTGCGGAATCCGGTACCGACGTTGCGCGGAATGCCTTCGCCATCGATCTGCATCACGCCCAGGTTGTGACAGCCGCGCAGATCGCCTTTTTCGCAAGCGACCTTGTATGCGACGGCGGCGCGCTCTTTGTTTTGCGGCACGCCTTTGCCGTCATCGAAGCGCACGCCGGCCTCAAAGCACGAGTCGGCATTGCCGGCATCGCAGCCCTCGATCAGGCCCTTGACCTCGGCGGTCAGCCCGTTCGCGTCGGGCGTTGTGGCCAAGGCTTTCTGCAGCTCGCAGGCGTCTTTTTCGTTGCGATCACAGCCGATCTTCGACAGAGCCAGCGCCTTTTCCATGTCCTTGGGAACGCCGGCTCCATCGCGATAGGCGACGGCGCCTTTGGTGCAGGCGGTGTTGTCGCCGAACTCGCAGCCCTTCTTGTAGTAGTCGACGGCATGCGTCTTGTCGACGGGGCCACCTTCGCCCTTGGTCAGCATGTAGCCCAGGTTGTAACAGGCGGTGCCGTTTTCGCGGCTGCACGACTGCTCGAACGCTTTGCGAGCGCGGGCATAGTCGAGATCGACGGCGGTGCCCTTTTCATCTTTGCCTTCGTAGTAGGCAACGCCGAGCTTGAAGCAGGCATTGCCGCTCCCCTGCTCGCAGCCGCGCTGCAGGTTACGCAGCGGGCCCGATCCACACCCCAAAAGACCACCGACCAAAAGACCCGCAGCGACAAAGGCCGACGCGTTCAAGAACCGCCGGCACACAGACGAGTTCTGCATAAAGATCCCTCTAGATGCGCGTGCGCGCACGGATGCCATCAGAACTCACTGTAACAAACTCGACTCGGCGGGCCCAGCCCTGCGCATGGGGGTTCACGCAGCGACGGGCTAAGGGGGTGGATGCGATCCATGGACCCGATGTAGGTCACATGTACGCAAGGCCCTGCCGAGTCGCGTAGCTGGTCGCGTATCGGCCACCGAACACCGCGGCTGCGACACCGCGCATGGGGGGGCATGCAGAAGGCGCGTGCCATGCCGCAGCGAACCGCCATCGACACGCCGCCGAGAGCAGGTTTTCGGTACAATGACAGCGGGCCAGCTTGAGGGGCATTCAGATGACAGGTCCATTGCATCAGGGGCATCAGGGGCATCAGGGGGATCGCAGAGCGTGGTGGTTGCGCTGGGCAGGCCGGGCAACAGGCTGGGCAATGGCCTCGTTGCTGCTGCTTTCGACTACGACACCAGCAACGGCAAAAAAAGGGGCCGAGGCTGGCAAGGGTGCCAAGTCCGGCAAGGGCGCCAAGCTCAAGACGCTCAGCAAGGAAGAGCTGTTTGCCAAGCTCGCTCCGGCAACGGTGCTAATCGTCATTCCGCAGCGCGATGGCTTCAGCATTGGCAGCGGCGCGATTGTCGACGGCAGCGGCCTGGTGGTGACCAACGCGCACGTCGTCGCGGCCAGCAGCGGCACGGTGCAGGTCTATATGTACAACCCCAAGGAGCGCACGCTAGAGACCAGCCTGCGCGACTATGTGAAAAATCACTCGCCGCTGATCGGGCGCGTGACCAAGCGGGGCAAAGACATCGATCTGGCGCTGGTACGTCTGCCTGAGCTGGTCAATAGCTATCCGACGATCCCCCTGGGTGACTCGGACGGTCTGCGCATCGGTCAGGATGTCGTCGCCATTGGCAATCCGCACGGCCTGACCTGGACGTTTACCAGCGGCACGATCAGCGCCATTCGCAAGGACGCGCTGCAGACTGAGACTCCGATCAACCCCGGCAACTCGGGCGGACCGCTTCTCGACATGCGTGGCCAGATCGTCGGCATCAACACGTTCATCCGCAAAGAATCGCAGGGGCTGGGCTTTGCGATTCCGGTGAACGCGGTGAAAGAGTTCGTCGAAAAGTTTGGCAAGAACACCGAGGTCGAGTCGCCGCCTGTGGCCGCTGGACCGTCGCTGTCAAAGAACCCGGTGCCGCTGGCTTCGCTGTCGCTGTCGCAGGATATCGAGCGGCTGCGGGCGCTGAATGGTCGACGGCAGAATCGCCAAGCAGAAGGGCTCTTGGCCCGCGATCTAGAGGTCGCCGATCAGCTTCGTCAGCGCATGGTTCGCGGCGAGCTGACCGTCGCGCAGATGCTGCCGCAGATGCTGGAACAGCTGAAGCTGATGGCCATGCACAACAAGGCCACCGAAGAGCCCGGTGAGACCACGGCGGCCTTTCACCAGCAGCTAGAAAAGACCGCCGAGCACCTCAAGCAGATCTTCCAAGTCTCGCAATAGACGCCGCCTGCCTTGGGATACGATAGGCGCGTGACGACGTACCTGTGTACCGACGACATTTTTTTGCAGCATCGACCGCAAGGGGAACACCCCGAGCGGCCCGAGCGCCTCGTCGCGATTCGGCGGGCCCTGCAGGGATCGGATCTTCTGGCGCGTGTGCAGGCGTTGCCGCCTCGACCGGCGACGCGGGATGAGCTGCGTCGCGTACACAGCGAAGCGTATCTGAGCGACCTAGAGCGTCGGCTGGGACCCGGAGCAGCGACGGCAGCTAGCGGCTGGCTGGATCCCGATACCTATTACGGGCCGGGCACATACCAAGCGGCGCTGTGTGCGGCCGGTGGCGCCATCGAGCTTGCGCTGCGCATCTTTCACAGCGAGAGCGACAACGGCTTCGCTTTGGTGCGCCCGCCGGGACACCATGCCTGCCGCGAGCGCGCCATGGGCTTCTGCCTGCTCAACAATATTGCCGCCGCCGCGGCTGCCGTCCGCGCCGAGGGAGGCCGCGTCGCGATCGTCGACTTCGATGTCCACCACGGCAACGGCACCGAGCAGATCTTCAGCGGTCAGCGCGACATCTTGTTCATTAGCGCCCACCAGTACCCCTTTTATCCCGGCACCGGGGCCGCTGCGGTCACGGGCGAGGCAATGAATGCCGGAACCACCGTCAACATCCCGCTTCCGCAGGGCTCGGCCGGTGAAGAATATCGTCTGATTTTCGACAAGATCGTCGTACCAGCGCTGTCGCGCTTTGCCCCCGACGTGATCTTGGTCTCTGCCGGATTTGATGCGCACGCCCGCGATCCTTTGGCGGGCATGTCGCTGGTCGAAGCCGATTACGCGCACATGGTGGCGACGCTGGTCGCCGTGCAGCCACGGCTGGCGCTGATCTTGGAAGGGGGCTATCACCTTGACGCACTGGCCGAGAGCGTCCTGGCCACGCTGCGCGTGCTGACCGCGGCATCGCGCAGCCACGCTGATGCGGTCGATCCGCCGCCCACGGGGCTGCCATTACTCGAAGAGGTGCGGCATCTGGCAACGACCCTGCAGAGCCTGCACCACCTGACCCCAGCCGAGCAGACGCGAACGACCGCGTAGCCTAAGGCCGCTTGCTGGTCGAGCCGAGCGGGTCGTCAATGGTCGGGTTCGATGGCAGCTTCATCTCTTGCGTTATCGCCGTCGAGCTAGGCAGGCGCTGCGCGCTGGCCGGCGCACCGGGGATGATGCCTTCGAGCGTGTCTGCTGTGCCGCTTGGTGGCTGTGATCCGCCACTTGGGGCGACGATGTTGGCAGAGGAAGCCGAGCTGCCCTGTCCCGTGCTGATGCTCGATGGCTGCGAGCTGCGACTCGACGGCTGCGAGCTGCGACTTGACGGAACTGGCTGGACACCGGGTCGCGGCGGGCGCGAGCTGCGCGACTTGGCCGGCGCTGCCATTCCGCCGCCTTCCGATGGGGGGCCGGCTGCTGACTCGCTTCCCGGTGCCAAGTCGCCGCGCAATAGATAGATCGCTTCACCCCCGGACTGCTGCGTTACGGCCGTCTCGCTGGCGTCGATGACACCGACGGTGGCGCGAACCACTTGCACCAGCTCGGTCAAAAGCTCACGCGCGCTGGGGCGCTGACCCGGATCTTTTTCTAACGTGCGCAGGACCAGTTTTTCGACGGGGTCTGGGATCGCCGGCAGCCACTTGCGCAGCGGGGGCACCGGATCGTTTAGGTGGTTCAGCACCACTTCCAAAAAGCTCTTGGTGTCGCCCTGAAACGGCGTGCGACCACACAGCATCTGGTACAGCATGACACCGACGCTGTACACATCGCTGCGACCGTCGTACGGCCCATGGCGCAGCCGCTCGGGCGCCATATACACCGGAGTACCGACGATGCCGCCACCGCCTGTCATTGCCGGACGTTCCAGATCCGAGTCGGTCCCCAGCAGCTTGGCGATGCCGAAGTCGAGGACCTTGATCACTTCGCCATAGCGCGCTTTGTGCAGAAACACGTTCTCGGGCTTGATGTCGCGATGGATGAGACCGATGGCGTGTGCTTCGACGAGCACGTCGCAGATCGGCAAGATGATCTGAATGCAGCGCGACAGCGAGAGCTGACTGCGATCGCGTAGCTCGTCTGCTAGCGTGCGACCGACCAGAAGCTCCATCGCTAGGTACGGAATGCTGCCCGGCGCAATACCCGAGTCGAGCATGGCGACGGCGTTGGGGTGGTTCAAGCGGCTGGCCGAAGTGCCCTCTTGCCGGAAGCGCTTCAAGGCCTCTTCCGAGCTGAGGTTGCCCAAAGAACGGAACACCTTGACCGCTACTTGCCGCTGTAGCTGCAGGTGCGTGGCGCGGTACACCACACCGAAACCACCCAGCCCAATCCGGCCATCCAAGCGATATTTTCCGTCGAGAAGGAAGCCATTTGGCAGCTCAGCCGGATTGCTGTACAGCGGCTGCGCGGTGGCTTTTTCTTTCTTCAGCTCTTTGTTTTCGCGCGAAAGCTCCAGCTTCTCGCGCTCTAGATCGCGCAGCTTGCGACCGCTGCGGATGTGATGCTCGATGCGCACCAGAAGCTCTTCAAATTCGTAGGGCCGATGCAAGTAATCGACGGCGCCCAGGCGAAAGGCGCGCACCTTGGCCGCCACGTCGCTGCGCTCGCTTAGGAACAGCACCGGCACAGCGCGCATCTGCGGAGTCATCTTGAGCTGCCGACAAAGCTCGAAGCTGTCCATGTCAGCGCGCTTCAGATCGAGCAGGATCACATCCGGTGACTGACGAAACGCAAGCTGCTTCGCCTGTGGCCCTGTGGTCGCGATATGAACCTGAAACCCCGATTCGGTGAGGCGCTCGGAAAGCATGCGTGCGCTGTCGGCTTCATCGTCGACAAGCACGGCGACGGCGTCCTGCAGATCGACCGCCGGAGCGAGCAGTGAGCGCGAAGATGGGTTCATGCGTGAAGCGCCATCACCTGATTCAAGCTGAGGCCCCCCCAGCGACGGGTCCGCAAGACGCAGTCGTGGTCCTTCAATTGTACACCGCGAGGTCTTTTGCAACGGCACGAATTGCGAGAGCGAGCCGGCCTTGCGCGCACGTTCGGCGTGCTAGGCTGCCGCGATTCGATCGGATGGTTTGCCGATGGTTTGCCGATGGTTTGGCCCGCTGACTTGCCGATGGTTTGGCCCGCGTGTTTAGCCCGCGTCGTTCCGCTGGAGGCTTGATCATGTCCTCGCTCCGCCCGCGCATTGCGCCCGCTCTTCCTTTTGCTGCGTCGACGAGAACTGCTGGCTTGCTGCCGCCTGTGCCAGCTAGGCAAGGCCTGCAGTCGGTGCCGCGCTTGAGCCAGCGTGCTGCGCGCTCGTCATCCGGTGCGAAAAAGCACAGGCTCGCCGAACGAGCCCACAAGCAGGAACCGAACCGCCCGATCGCAGCGCCAATCGCGGCAGGCACAGTGAACACATCGGCGACAACGAAGGAACAGCGACCACCTGTGGCAGACCTGTTTGAACGAGCGCATCGGACCTGCCCTGGCTGCAGCGCCGACATGGTCGATCGCGGCTGCAAGCTGCGCTGTCCACGCTGCGGTTTTTTTCTCGACTGCTCAGATGGCTGAGCGTGGCCAGCCGTCTTGACTTCATGCCGCGCATGACACACGGTTTCAGCATGCGTACCCGTCGCTGGCATGCGTTTCTTGGCACTGGCCCAGTTGCTGTTCGCTGTGGACTGTTCGTGATCGCGTTCATCGCACTTTGGGTGAGCGCGGGCTGCAAGCGTCAAGCGACCCTTCGTCCCGCGGGTCCCTCAGCAGCAGAGGGATCGGCACAGCCTGCCTCGCCAACGGCTGAGCGTCCGACCCAGCTTCCGCTGTCTAGCGCGCCGACAGCCTCGCCGCTTGCTGGCGCACCCATTCCGCCGCCTGCGTCGACCCGTGATGGCGCGGCCTCTTCCCCGCTGACCATCGGTGGACCGGCGACGCAGGGGGATGTGGTCGATGCCGCCGCGCTTCCCAGCACCCTGACAGCCGCGCAGCAGAGCCGCCGTACACCCGTCGTCGATGCCGTGCATCGGGCGGCTCCTTCGGTCGTGTCGATCCTTACTGAGCAGCGACCGCAGTACAACCCGTTTGGCTTCTTCGGCCTGGAAGAAGACAGCGAAGACAACGGGCGTACCTCGCTTGGTTCAGGTGTCATCGTCGAGGCGCACGGCTTGGTTATCACCAACGAGCATGTTGTCGCGGGTGCGGCCCGTATTCGTGTTCAACTGGCCGACGGACGCGAGCTACCAGCAACGCTTATCGGAGCCGACCAGTCCTTTGATCTCGCGGTCCTGAAGGTCGAGACACAAGGCCGCGAGCTACCAGCGCTGCGCTTGGGCACGGCGGCTGACCTGATGATCGGCGAGACGGTCATCGCGATTGGCAACCCGTTTGGCCTCTCGCACACCGTGACCTCGGGCGTGATCTCGGCCCTGCATCGTGTCGTGCGCGCCAAGAACCGAACGTACGAAGACTTCAT
>CAZKOY010000020.1:26942-51727 GCA_964554495.1 uncultured Myxococcales bacterium | reverse complement strand
GCGAGAGCGACCTCACAGGTCATGGTCATCTGAACTTCAACACGACCTTCGGCCCGCTGGATGTTCTCTGCGAAGTATCGGGAGCGCGTGGCTTCGACGAGCTTTTGCCGCACACCGCCGAGGTGCGTGACTTCGACATGAAGCTGCGCATGCTCGACTTGCCGATGCTGATCAAGGTGAAAGCCGAAGCCAACTGCCCCAAGGACCGGGCCACCGAGCTTGCCGGGGAACAGGAAGGCGCCGGGGAGCTTGTCGCGGGCTTGCTCAACTAGGCTCAGCTCGGCGAGCGAGTAGCCGTTGATCTGGCCATCGCGCAGCCGGCACAAAGCGGCCCGAAGCTGCGAGCCGCGACGGCGCAGACCGAGCACACGCCAAAGCGGCCAGCGGCCCGTGGTGAAGCGGCGCAAGAGATCATGCGCATCGCGCTCGCCGGGCTGGGCCAAGTCGAGCACAGCGGCAACCTTGAGCGGACTCAGCCGCAGCGACGGGGGACGACGACGAGCAACACTTGTAGCAGGAATCTGACAAGGCACAATGCCTCCGTTCGCGTCGGATGTTCGCTTGTCGGCTGCATCCGACGCGGGCTGTGGGCTCGACTATTTCGCGACGGTCGAGATGAAATCAGCGATGGGAACAGGGATGAAATCAGACAACCGATCCACGGGGCGATGTTGCTCTCGGTCGGCTGGCCGCTTGGCGGGGCGCCGTCAACGCAGGGTGCGCGCGATTCGCAAGTCCGCAGCGGGCCGGAGCCATACCTGCAGACAGAACCACGATGGCCCGAAGTGGCCAAGCTGCAGGGGTTGGCCACTTGGCCACTTGGCCACTTCGGGCTTGCGGGCTGCGCGGGGGGAAATTCGCGCGGGTCTGCCTGCTCCCAGCCGCACGCTGCAGCGCCGGCAGCGCTATTCACGCTTGCACGGCAAGTGTGTATCGTTACACTTGGCAAGTGATTGCAAGCTTTGCGGATCAAGGGACGGAGGACCTCTACAACGGCGACAACACCAAGCCCGCGCGCAGCATCCCCAAGGACATCTGGGCGGTGGCGCGGCGCAAGCTCGACATGCTGAACGCAGCGACGGTTATCGATGACCTACGGGTTCCGCCGGGCAATCGCTTGGAAGCGCTGCGCGGAGACTTGGCGGGCCGCTACAGCATCCGCATCAATGATCAGTTTCGCGTGGTCTTTCGCTTTGCAGATGGGCACGCCAGCGACGTGCGTATCTGCGACTATCACGGATAGGAGGAGCCCCCATGCTCCCAAAAAATCGCCCCCCGACGAGTCCGGGGGAAGTGCTTGTCGAAGAGTTCCTCGGGCCGCTGGGCATGACGCAGGTTGAGCTAGCGCGGCGCATGAACATCCCGCTACAGCGCGTAAACACCGTCGTCACTGGCAAGCGCGCCATCACTGCAGAGACTGCCGTGCTCTTGGCGCGAGTGCTGGGCACGTCGGCTGCATTTTGGATGAACCTTCAGGTCGCCGTCGATCTGTGGAATGCCGAGCGCAAGCTAGCCGCGACTGCCCCGCGCAAGGTAGCGCCCGCACGCAAGGCACATGGCCGCAGCGGCCACCACTCGACTCCCCCACGCCCCGCACGCAAGGTCCGCGCCGCCAGCTAATCCCCACCCTCGCCCCCGCTCCGCTCGGCCTAGCCACCACGGCTCAGAAAGTCTCTAGAGTCGACAAACCCTCTCCTCGGAAGCTTGGCAGAACGCAGCCCGCCGCTAGGTGCATTTCTCGTCGAGAAGTTCGCTTTTCACAGCCCTAAATCGCCCCTTCTTCCTCGGGACATCGATGCACTGTGAAAAATCAGCGCACTCCCTCCCGACGGAGCCGCAGGCCGGGCCGACGATCGCACTCTAGAGGCCAGGGGTTCGACTCCCCTCAGTTCCATATCCGAAGTATGGAAACCTCGGCGGGGTTTGGTGTCTCTGGGGTTGAAATTTGGAGTGTGGGACGGATGAGCGTTGAGCTTCTCATCCACAGCACAGGGTCTGTTCCATAAAAGCGGCGGGGCGCATACCCACGGTCCAGCGCAACCAAGAACCGCGGCTTCGCCTCTGGGGACATTCCCGCGCGCCTGCCGACGCTTCCGTTTCAGTCGACTTGCGGCCTCGGCATCGCGGCCCGATCGCGGAAGCGCGCGAGGCGATGCGTAAAGGAGGCATACAGCGCGTCGAGATCGGGCAAGGGCAGCACGTGCGCTTGCTCGTCCGGCAGGGCGAAGACCAGAAAGCCTTGCGGGATGACCAGCCCATACAGCGACTGCAGCGCCGCGCGGTACGCCGCAACCTGCAGGCGCTCGTCTGAGATGGCTTCGTTCGGCTTCTTGCGGGTCGTGGTCTTCCAGTCGATGACGCTCCACACGCCGTCTACCTGGGCCACACAGTCGACCGTGCCGGCAAAGCCGTCGGGGTGCCAAAGGGTGCCCTCGACCAGCGCCACGGCATCCATGCGCGAAAGAAAGCGCTGCACGGATCGGAAGTACGCAGACGAGCCGGTCGACCCGCCGGTCAGGTGCGTCTCCATTTCGTGGTGAAACGAGCGCCCGCGCTCGGCCGCCAAACGGACGCGCAGGCGGGCCTCGCTTTCACCGACTTGTTTGAACCATGGCTGCAGGTCTCGCTTGCTCGATGTCCCGTCGAGGACGGTGGTGACACTGGGCAGGCGACCGAGCGGCGTCGGGTAATAACGCGCTCCCGCATCGTGCTCTGGTTCGATCTTGTAGCGCTGCAGGTTCATGGGTGGTGAACGGTGTAGCGCAGCTTGGCACGAAGCGCAGCGTTTGCCCACGAAGGCAAACGACAGAGCGTCGCGAGCCGCGCCGCCAAGACCGTTCCGCGCCCCAGAAGCAGGCTTCGGCGCAGGCGGTGCAGCAAGCCGCGCGGCTAGGCCTCGCGCTGCATGCGGATGCCGCCTTTAGGCCCGACGGTGCCGGGGCGATGGACGAAGCCGACGGGCCCCGTCTCAAGCAGCTTGAAGCGATAGCGCTTGAGCAGCGCGAAGATCACCTGCTTCATCTCGTACATGGCGAAGGCCGCGCCAAGGCAGCGACGGGCGCCACCGCCCCAAGGCAGAAACTCAAAGGCAGAATACGAGCGGTCGATGAAGCGCTGCGGCACGAACTTCTCGGGCTCGGGATAGATCTCGGGCAGGCGATGGGTGACGAAGGCTCCCGCGGCCACGGCATCGCCAGGCTGTAAGTCATAGCCCCCGATAGAAAGCGGCTTCAGCAAGCGACGATGGATGATGTGGACCGGCGGGTATAGCCGCAGCGTTTCGTTGATCACGGCTTCCAGATACGGCAGCTTCGCGACGTCTTCTGGATCGGCCTGTTCGGCCAGCGGATCAAGCTCGGCCTGCAGCGCCTGCAACGTCTGGGGATCGCGATGCAGACAATAAAACGCCCAGGCCAGCATCACGGCGGTCGTCTCGTGCCCGGCGAAAAGGATCGTGAGTAGCTGATCGAAGATCTCTTTTTCGGACAGGCCGTTTCCGTCTTCGTCCTTGGCGGCAAGCAGCAGCGACAAGATGTCCTGCCGACCGGCTGGCGCGGCGCGGTACTGCTGGCACAGCGCGTCGACTCGCGTGCGAATCTGGGCCAGGTGCCGCTGCAAGCGAGCCCATGGGCTTAGGCCGAAGAAGTCACGCCGCAGCGCCTTTACAAACACGAACGGCGAAAACGACTGCAAAAGCGCCAGGATCTCGCCGCGAAACGCTTCGACCTGCTCGCTGCGATCGACGCCGAAGACGGCTTCAATGATCACGTCGAGCGTGATGTTCTGCGTCACATCGACCATCGCAAACGGCTTGCCAAGCTCAATGCGTGATCCCCATTCCCAGGCCCGGCTGCGCATGAGGTTCCCGTAGGCGCGCATCCGCGCTCCATGAAACGGCGGCATCAGAAGCTTGCGCTGTCGACGATGCTGCGCGCCATGCGTGACCAAGACCGAGCTATCAAAAATGCCGCTTAGGGCATCGGCCGAAGACGCCGCAAAGGTCTCGGGATCGGCGCTGAAGATCGCCTTGTTTCCCTCGGGAGAAAACGTCACGACGACCGGGCCAAAGGGCGTCGGAAAGCTGAACGGATCACCGTACTGCTTGGCGACGTCCACGAAGGTATAGGACAGGTCGAACATGCCGCGCAGAAAGCTGAAGGTGCCCGGTCCTTTGGGGAATCGGCGTGCCATGCGTGCCTCCATCAGTCAGTACAACACGGCTGCCAGCGGCGCGGGGACATTGCCTGCGGTTTCGTCGAAGCGGCCGGCCCATGGCCCGGAAACCCTATGCAAAAAGCCTGACCGCGGGCGCCTAGGATGCAATGAGCAGCGTTGCGTCGTCGTTGGGCAGCGCAAATCCCATAAAGAGCTGAGCCGCCAAATCGTCGAGATCCGCACGCTGCCATGGCAGACGTAGCTGACTAGCCAGTCCATCGGAAAACAGGCAGACGACAGCGCCCTCGGGCAGGGTGTGCTGTTCGACGCGCACATCCAGGCGTCCCTGGTTGCCGCGGCCGTGGCCAAGGACGGCATCGGTGCCGCATGGACACCAGGTACGACCGGCCCCGTGAAACAGAATGACGCGGACATTGCCGATCGTGGTGCCGCGCACGATGCGGCTCTGCAGATCGATGTCGGCGACTCCCAGGGTGGCCCCACGAGTCAGCGCGACGTGCTGGTGGGCGCTATAGACCGCTTCGCTGACGTCCATGTGCAGGTCTTTGCGCAGCGCGGCAATGGCGCGCATGGCGGCCTCGCGCGCTGCTGGACCATGGCCCAGGCCATCGGCCACCACCAAGCGCAGCTTCTGAGCGGAACGGATGACGAGCGCCATGTCGCCGCACTCTTTTTCACGAGGATGCGGACGCGACACCAGCGTGACCCGGCTGATCGGCTCGCGCGGCAGCCATCGCCAACCAGCGACGGTAATGGTGCTGTCGGTCTCGCCGAGGTTCGGCTGCGTACGCGCTGGCAGCGGACCCAGATACATCGCAGAGCTATCGCTGACCAGCTTGCCGCGCTGCGCCTGCCACTCGATGCGCACGGCGTTGGCAGCAGCGGACACCGTGCATGCCATCTGCTGCGCGCTGTATCGAACCACGCGACGGGCAATGTCCGAGGTCGCAGCCAACAGCTCTTGCTGCAGGTTGGCAGGCAGCCCCTGGCTCTGCGCGAAGTGCAGCGATTCCTGGTACACGCGGGCCAGATCGGCGCTGCTCTGGATGGCTAGGCTCAGCGAGCCGTCGGCGACGCTGCCCGGCAGTACGGGGCTTGCCGAATCGACACCGCGCTCGGCAGGCGCTGCTGGGGCTCTGGGCGGTCTTCCATCCTGCGGTGGCGGTGGCGCGTCCAGACGTCCCTCCTCGGCTGCTGCCGTGGGCAGCGAATGGGTTGCACGAAGCGAAGACGCCGTCGGTTAGATATCCATCTCGGGCGCCGACAGCGCTTCCAAGGCCGATTCCAAATCGAGAGCCGTCTCGAACCCCGAGGCGGTGAAGCCCATCTCGGTCAGAGTCAGCGCAATCGCCGGGGTCATGCCCGAAACGATCGTGCGCGTCCCCATCAAGCGAGCCATCTGCGCCGTATGCACGAAGGCTCGCGCGGTGTACGTATCGAGCACCTGCATCGCCGAGATATCGAGGACCAGACCACGCGCGCTCTTGCGCTCTAGCTCTTTTAGGATGTCGCTCTGCAGCTGTTCAACCAGGATGTCGTGCAGATCCGCTTGAATCGATACCAAAAGCAGGTCGCGGATCCGCAGGATGGGGATACGGTCAATCATCGCAGTACCTCGTCGCGAGTCGAGGCGTGGAGCTGGGCCTCTTTACTCTTCGCTGCATGGCCGGATTGAACGAAGGATGTTCCGACGGCTTGAGACGCACACACGGCTGAAAACAGCACCTGATTCCTTTTCTGAACAAGCAGCCGCGGATGACCAAGCTGCTGTAACGGGGTCTTGAATCCCGTCGGAACCTGTCCCCAACTTGGCGTCTTTAGGGCCCGCCCTCGTCCTCGCATGTGGGGTTCCTCGCTCACTGTTTCAACGCACTGTCAGCGCTGCACGGGCGAAAGAAAGACGGCGCGCACGCGCGTGCCCTGACCTGGTGCCGACTGCAAAGCGAAGTCACTGGCGATCGACTTGACGCCGCGCAATCCCATGCCCAGCCCGGTGTTTGATCGGAAACCACCGCCTAGGATCTGGTCGATATTGGTGATCCCCGGTCCACTATCTCGCGCTTCGACGGTCAGGCTGATGCGTGGCGTCAAGCTCACGACCAAGCGGATTTCACCGCTCCCCGCGTACATGACGATGTTGCGCGCCAGTTCCGAGACCGCCGTGGCCACCTTGGTTCGTTCCACTGGGCCAAAGCCCAGCTTAGAAGCCAGAGTAATCGCCGTGCGTCGAGCCACGACTAGCGACGCCTCATTGTCAATGCGCAGCTTTTCATCACGGGGGACGAGAACAAAGGCTCCTCCCGTCGCGACGTCTAGCTTCATCAGAATCGAAAGAACATTGGCTGAGCCGGCGAACAGCGAGATGTGGCGAACGATGCTCGCCGCCATGTTCTCAACCTGGTCGCGGTTGCTGGCCGACACGCTAAGGATCTCCTGACGCAGACGTGCCGGTACCGTCACGCTTGCCTCCAGCGCAGCGAGCAGCCTCTGCGCTAGGTCCCCTTCGCTCTTCGAAGCCAACATGTGCAAGTGGAGTCTAACATGTCATCGAATTTGTGTTTTTGAAATAACTCTTTTCCAGCGCCCTATAACCTCCGGCGCATGGGTTCCACTGGCCCAGCAAAGCGCTTTCTCACATACCTGCGGAGGCGGCTCGGCAGCCATGTACGCAACCGAAAGAGCCAGCTGCCGATAACCCCCGCCCCCATGCGAAGCGCACTTCTGCAATGGACGCTTGGCTACCTGGCTGGAGTCCTCCTTGGCAACACCCTCGGCTGTCATTCTTCCGTCGGAAAATCTCTCGCCATGCTCAGCATCGCCGGCTTGCTTGTGGCTATGCGCTGGCGCTGGCTCTGGCCACTCGGCCTGCCAGTCGTCGCCGCGGCGCTTGGTCTTTGGGCACAAGCCCTGCCCTTCGCTTCGCCGCTTTCATCGAGTCAAGACAGCTCATCACAGCCGGCTATTGAAGCAAAATCGTCAAGCGAACTTGACGATCGTTGGCTGTTAGAAGGCATCGTTTGCGGCGATGTTCGCTCGACCGCCTCAGGGATTCAGCTATCGCTCGTTCCACAGGCGCTGCAACCGCTGGGCTGGCCCTCGTCCGCGACCGACAGCATGCCTAGGCAATTACTGCGTCGGATGGGTCATGCGCCGTGGCAGATCCGCGTCCTCGGATCACCTCATGAATCCATCTGGCCGGGCGATCGGCTGCGCTTGGCGGTGCCGCTGCACGCGCTGCAGCAAGGCTTTGTGGGTCAAGCGGCCACGCAACGAGCCGGCCTAGCAGAGCCCCATCTGCGCACGATCCACCTCGTTCGGGACGCGGTCCTGCGCGTAGTGGATCAAGAGGTTCCGCCGCTGCGTGAAGCGCCCGGCTCGGGCCCAGCGCTCGCCGGTATGCTCGGTGACGATGCGTGTCCGCAGCCGATCTGGCTGCTACGACGGATGGCGCAAGCGCGGCAGGCCTTGCTTTTCTCGCAGGCGTTGGCGTGGACGAAACTGCCGCACTGGCTACGCGGCTTGGATGCTCCGGCCGAAGCCGCATTCGTGCGAGCCATCACTCTTGGAGAACGCAGCGCGCTGCGACGCGTGGATATCGAACGCAGCGCCCAAGGAAAGCCCGCCATTGAAGCGCAGATCAAGGAAGCGGGGGTCTATCACATCCTCTCGGTCAGCGGGCTGCACATGTCGTCGGTGGGTCTAGTGTTTTTTGGGCTGGCTAGCTGGTTTCTGCGCTGCCTGCAGGGGCTGCTGGCCCATACCCGCTGGGCCGCGACCTGGCTAGCACAGCGGTGGGCCGCACTGGCCACACTTCCGGTCCTGCTTGCCTATACGCTGATCAGCGGTTCTGAACCACCGACGGTGCGAGCAGCAATCGCACTTGGACTGTACTTGCTGGGTCAGATCTTCTCTCGGCGCGCACGCTTGCGGGAAGGGCTGGCGCTGGCGGTCTTGTGGGCTGGCCTCCCCCTCGGCCCCGAAGGCACGCCGCACAGGCTCTTTTCGCCGTCGCTGATCCTGTCGTTCGCAGCGACATTGGGTATCGCCTATCTTCGGCCACTTACCACCTGGCTTCGCCGAGGAAGTGAACCGCGATGCATCCCGCGTGCGTTACTCCGCTGCGGCACCCCGGGTCGGATTTCGCGCATCCTCTTCGCGCTCGGACGACTCTTGGTACGGCTGCTGGATGCTTCGCTTGCTGCGCTTCTGACGACGCTGCCGCTTCTAGCCTACTACTTCGCTGAAATCCAAGGCGCTTCGTTGCTCGGCAACTTTACTCTCACTCCAGTTGCTGAGCTGGTGACGCTGCCTTGCGGCCTGCTCGCGGCGCTCTCGGCTGTGATCTGGCCACCGCTGTCCCTGCCCTTCGCTGCACTAGCCGCGATCTCAGCGCGTTTTTCGCTCTGGCTGGCGCACTGCCTTGCTGGCTTGGGCCTATCGCTGCGAACCGCCGCGCCCTGCTTGCTCTTGGTGGCGCTGTGGTTCGTGGGGTTGATCTGTCTTCATCGCCGTCCGGCCTGGGGACGCCTGATCCTGGCTGCGTCGCTGCTCGCGCACCTACTTATCGGCTGGTGCATCCCACACTCGCTGCGCTTGACCTTTTTGGATGTTGGGCAAGGTGACGCCGCCGTTGCAGAGCTTCCTGGTGGCGCGGTCGTGGTGATCGACACGGGTCGCCCGGGCCTGCACCACTCGGCAGCGCTGCCATCCACAGGTCACGAATCTCTCGTTCCATGGGCATCGCCCGACAGCGCGCAAGCGATTCTGGGTCCATTTCTTCGTCGTCGCGGGCACCACCGCATCGATCTTCTGATCGTCTCGCACCGCCACCCCGATCACATGGGCGGCGCCCTTACGCTGCTGCAGCAGTTCGACGTCGATGTCCTGTGGCTGACCCGGCCCGCTCGCCTGCCGCGCCTCGACCGCGAGGCAGATTCGCTCGCCACCGCCGAGGAGGCATTGATACGCGTCGCTCGTCAGCGTGGCACGCTGGTCGCTGTACCTCATCAGCAGACGCTGTCCGGGGTTCTGATCGACGTGCTAGGTCCATGCCCAAGCCCAGCGCGCTGCCGTGCCCAGGCCCGCAGCGACTGGCATGAAAATGACAACTCGCTCGTCGTGGCGCTGCGCTATGCCGGGCGACGCGTGATCATGACGGGCGATATCGAAGAAGCAGCGGAAGCAGCCCTGTGTCAGCTGCAGCCAAATGCCGCGCTGCGGGCCGACGTCCTCAAGCTGCCACACCATGGCAGCCGGACATCATCCAGCCAGGCGCTGCTGCAGGCTGTGAGTCCCGCTTTGGCGATCGCGTCTTTGGGACGATTCAACCGCTTCGGCTTTCCGCATCCCGAGACGCTGCAGCGCCTGAGTGCGCAGCGACTTCCGGTGCTGCGCACCGATCTCTCAGGCTCGATCCGCGTCGAGATTCAGCCCAGCGGTGACCTGCATGTGCAGAGCCAAGCCGATGCGCCGCCGTGGTCGGCTTGGCTGCCCTGGCGCGCCGTGCATTAGGTGGTGCATGCACCCGCAGACACCCGCGCAACACCTATACTTTGTGCTTGCGTTCAACGCGGCAAGACGATAAAAGTGCGCTTCGCCTCCTATGGGAGGAGTGGCCGAGTGGACGAAGGCAGCGGTCTTGAAAACCGCAGCACGAAAGTGCCGGGGGTTCGAATCCCTCCTCCTCCGCTGGCATCACAATCCCGGCAAAACCGGCCTATGCGCCGGCCTCTCACACCAGACAGAACCGGGCTGATAACTGAAGAGCAGACGCAAGGCAGCCTCGAATTGGCCTGAGCCTCTTTCATCAGATGCTCCAGGCCCGAAGGAGAGATGACCGAGAGGCCGAAGGTGCTCGCTTGCTAAGCGAGTGTACTGTCAAAAACGGTACCGCGGGTTCGAATCCCGCTCTCTCCGCCCCGCTTCGAGATGTGTGAATAGAAGCTCCCAAATTTTTCGTTGCAATGCTTGCGAGAGCTTCTGTATAAAGCCGGCGGTTTCGATATCGAACCCCGGAAAAGACGGCCACGTCTCGACGGAATGCAAGACTGCGACAATAGCTCAGCTGGATAGAGCATCGGCCTACGAAGCCGAGGGTCGGAGGTTCGAATCCTTCTTGTCGCGCAGGTGGGGAATGGCTGGCAGATGAACAGACTCGGCAGCCAACCAGCAAGCATCACGCTGCAGAGCGTGTGTCAGGTTCCTGTTCCGCTGATCGAGTCCAGTAGCGCAAACGCTGATCCCGCGGATGTGTGGGCGATGCGCCTCGCGCTCGGCGAAGCAGCCCAAGCCGCCATGCTTGGTGAGGTCCCCGTTGGAGCCGTCGTTGTCCTAGACGGTGCGGTGTTGGGTGCAGGCGGCAATCGACGCGAGAGCGCGAATGATCCGACGGCCCATGCCGAGATCCTCGCACTGCGAAAGGCCGCGAAGTCACAGGCAAGCTGGCGCTTGTGCGATGCGACGCTGGTCGTCACGCAAGAGCCGTGTCCCATGTGTGCAGGTGCGCTGGTTAATGCCCGCATCCGCCGCTTGGTCTATGGCTGTCCCAACCCGAAGGCGGGGGCCGTCCGTACGCTGTATCGAATGCTCGAAGACACGCGACTCAACCATCGCGTGTTTGTGACCGAAGGAATCTTGAGCGACGATTGTGCTGCTCTGCTGCGACGTTTCTTCGCAGCCCTTCGCAGCCCCACCGAGTCGCTAGCAATGCGCGATGCTTCCCATGGAGAAGCCGAGCGATAATGTGATGCTGTTTTTCTTGGAGAGATGGCAGAGCTGGTCGAATGCGCCTGATTCGAAATCAGGTGTACCCGCAAGGGTACCGGGGGTTCGAATCCCTCTCTCTCCGCTTCTGATCGAACCGGGTGTGCAACACCGGGAGAGATGACCGAGTGGTCGAAGGTGCACGATTGGAAATCGTGTGTGTCGAAAGGCACCGCGGGTTCGAATCCCGCTCTCTCCGCCAACGCTGCATCCTGCCGGATGCGCACTTGTGATCGTGACCGCTTATGGCTGCGGGCGACGGAACGTTGATGAACCCCGCCAGGCCGGGAACGGAGCAACGGTAGTCGACCGACCGGGTGTCCGCAGCCACCTCTTCACCAGCTGATCTGCCCCTGCTCACGGTGGATCTAAGCGCCTTGTTTGTGCTTGCTTTGCGTCGGCTCTCCGTTGTTGGATGCCGGCATGTCTTATCTGGTCCTGGCTCGGAAATACCGGCCGCAGACGTTTGAGCAGGTTATCGGCCAGGAACACGTCACGCGCACGCTGCAGAACGCGATTCGCCGTGGACGCATTCACCATGCGTACCTATTCTGCGGCGGTCGCGGCACCGGCAAGACCACGACGGCGCGCATCTTGGCCAAGGCCTTGTCTTGCGATCAGGCTCCGACACCCGAGCCGTGCAATCAGTGCCCCGCCTGCATCGAGATCACGCAGGGCACCTCGGTCGACGTGCAAGAGATCGACGCAGCCTCGCAGAACCGCGTCGAAGACATCCGCGAGCTACGTGAGTCGATTCGCTATGCTCCGGTGCGCGGCAAGAAAAAGCTCTACATCCTCGACGAAGTTCACATGCTGTCGACGAGCGCGTTCAATGCGCTGCTCAAGACGCTGGAAGAGCCGCCACCGCATGCCCTGTTTGTCTTTGCCACCACCGATCCGCACAAGCTGCCGCAGACCATCCTGTCGCGTGTGCAGCGCTATGACTTTAAGTTGGTGCCGACGGCGCGCTTGGTTGAACACCTCGCCGATGTGCTGACGCGCGAGAGCATCGAGTTCGATCCCGCAGCGCTTTACATCATCGCCCGCGAAGGAGCCGGCTCGGTGCGCGACTCACTGTCGCTGCTCGATCAGGTCCTGGCCTCGACCGAAGGCAAGCTGACCGAGGAACAAGCGGCAGCGGTCCTGGGTGTGGCGGATCGTCGCTTGATCATGGCGCTGGGTCAGGCTGTGGCCGGACGCGCCCCAGAAACGGCGCTGTCTCTGCTCGATGACGCCTTCCGTCGCGGCTTTGATCTACCTCAGCTTGCTCGCACCCTGCTTTCACATCTGCGCGATCTGGTGGTGGTCAGCGTCGTAAAAGATCCGCTACCACTCCTCGAAGTGCCCGCCTCTGAGCTGCCTGAGCTTGAACAACAAGCCAAGCAAGTGGCCGGCCGCAGTGAGCTCTTGTTCGACCGTATGATGCGCGTCGCAGAAGACACGGCACGAGCGACGCAGGCTCGATATGCCCTGGAAGTCGGCTTGGTTGAGCTCTGTACCCTCGAACCTCTGCAGCCGATCGCAGAGCTGGTCGATCGCTTGGAACAGATTGAGGATCGCCTGACCACGCGTCCGCCTGGACGGGGTGTACCGCCTGGTGCGGCGGGTCCCATGGGGCCCCCTTCGGGTCCGCCACCGTCGAGCGGAGGTCCGCGTGGGCCTGTTCTTCAGCGCGGCATGACGGCAGCGCCGCCCGTTGAGGCGACGTATCAGACGCCCACAACACCACGCGGCGCATCTATGGAGCGGCCGATTTCGGTGGCACCTCCTGCCCGAATCGTTGCTGCGCTGGCACCGGTCGCCGTGACGGTCCCTGGGCCGCCTCCGGCGATTGCCGAACACCTGCGCGAGCCTCAGACGGCCGCTGCGCCACGTGAACCTTCCGCCGCGCCGCCCACGCTGCAGACCACGCAAGCACCGTCTGTTGCCCAGCCGCCGTCCCCGGTCGAGGAAAAGACCGCGACTCCGCTTCAATCCAGCGCACCGGCCACGCCCGTTGAGTCCAGCAAGGCGTCGAATCCGCCGACGGCCGCTGCACTTCCTGCCCCCGCGGTCCCGATTGTTGACGACGCAGCCGAGCCGAGTGCCGCCCCCACTCGTGACTTTGCCACCTTGGTTCGCAAGGTCACCGAGCAAGCTCCCGTCTTGGCGTACCTGCGCGAAGCCCGCGTCCTGCAGTGGGACGGCACGCGCCTCACAATTGGCCTGGCCAGTCCGTTTGACGTGCTGCGCAGCAAGGACGAGCGACCGCGATTGCAGGAACTGTTCAACAAAGCTGCCGGCGAGATCTTGATGCTCGACTTTGTCCTCGATGCACAGGCCGCCAAGGACGCTGCAGAGCGCGAGACGCTGGCCGCAACCGAGGAGCGAGCGCGCCAAGCCGAGCTTGCTCGTCGCCGCCGCGAAGCGAGCGAGCACCCCGCGCTGAAGTTGATTCGCGAGGTGTTCGGCGAGGTATCTTTGTTGGAACCCGAGCTTGATTCAGAGGTACCTGTGCATGGCTAACGATCCCAACAATCCATTTGGCGCGATTCCCGGCCTCCCCGACCTGAATGGCCTGATGCAGCAGGCCCAGCGCATGCGCGAAGAGCTGCTGCGCTCTCACGCCGATCTAACGCGAAAGACGGTCGAGGCAAGCTCTGGCGGTGGCATGGTCACCGCCGTTGTGTCAGGAGCCCGCGAGCTCGTCAGCTTGCGCATCGATCCGCAAGTCATCGACCCCAAAGATCCGCAGATGCTTCAGGATCTCGTCGTCGCTGCTGTCAACCAGGGCCTGCAGAAGGCGCGCGGCCTAGAAGAGGACGAGATGCGACGCAAAGCGATGGATATGGGCATCCCGCCGGGCATGCTCTAGCCGCTTGCGCCGCGACGCAACGATCCAAGGCCATCCCGCCGTCCACGTCGGACCGCGTCGTGGCAAGAAGCGATCTTCCTAGCGCCAGCCATGGACCCCATCTCTCGACTGATTCGCGAGCTTGCCCGCCTGCCGGGCATCGGCCAAAAGACGGCGACCCGTCTCGCATTTCATGTGCTGCGTGCGCCGACACCGCAGGTCCGCGACTTGGCGCAAGCGCTGCATGAAGTGAAAGAAAAGATTCGCCTCTGCTCGCACTGCATGAACCTGACCGAGCACGACCCCTGTGCGCTGTGCGCCGATGCCAGCCGCGATGGCCGCGTCATCTGCGTGGTGGCCCACCCGCCGGATCTGCTGGCGATCGAGCGCACAAGCAGCTTCCGCGGCCGCTATCACGTGCTGCATGGTGTGCTCTCGCCTCTTGATGGGGTGGGCCCAGACGATCTGAAGCTGCGCGAGCTTTTGCTGCGGGTGCAGGGCAAGCCGCAGCATATCAGCGACGAAGAGGACGGGGATGCACCGTCCAGCCAACCAGCCACGCAGCCGGCCATCGCCGAAATCATCGTCGCCACCAGTCCCAACGTGGAAGGCGAGGCGACGGCGATGTACATCGCGCGCATGCTCAAGCCCCTCGGCCTCCGGGTCACTCGCATCGCCTCGGGCCTGCCTATCGGCGGCGAGCTTGAATACGCAGATGGCATCACCATCGCTCGGGCCTTGGAGGTCCGTCGAGAAATCTGAGGGCGCAGCACCGCACCGACCTGCGCCGCTGCACAGCGCCCTGACGCTCTGACTTTCTGCGCCCGGCGCACCTGCTTTGGCGACTGCGCTCGTAAGGCTTGCAACCAACCGAGCTTCCTGATAAAAGAATCCTATTACTCTCTCGGGTCCCCCTGCCTATGCTGGCGAATGCCCGCCTAGCACACCGGATAGCAGCGGTCAGGAGCCCCAGAGACAGAGCCCAGGTAGGAGAAGCGGTCCCCATGGAAATGTTGTTCGAGGAGGAGCAGCAGCAGATCCAAGCCATCTCAGACCGCTTGCAGAAGGACTCGAACGCAATAGCGGTTCTAGTCATCAACAAAGATGGCCAAGAGATTGCGCGCTCCGGTCAGACGAGTGACCTCGATATTACCTCACTTTCATCGCTGTTCGCTGGCAATGTGGCAGCAACTGGCGAAATCGCAAAATTTCTAAGAGAGGAAGAGTTTGGTGGCCAGTTTCATGAGGGCACCAAACAAAACGTCCATATCTCGGTTGTGGCACGAAGAGCCATTCTTGTGGTTATCTTTGACGGCCGTTCATCACTCGGTCTCGTGCGATTGCGGGTTCGCAAAGCCACCGAAGAGATGACTAAAATCTTCGATGCACTGGTAAAGAAGATTGCAGCTCAGCAAGCGGCCGGCATCGGTGGTGGCTCACAGCTGCCTGGCGAAATCACCGATGAAGATATCGACAAGCTCTTCGGGGAATAGGGCGCGTATACGCTGTGCTAATCAATCCTCTTCCAGCGGATCGCGTATCGCTGATGCCCCCTTCGGCATCGACGCAGTCTAAGCCCACAACCCAGCAAGCAGGGACTCAGGTTGTCCGATGAGCTTCATCAACTACAGCGCTCGTGAGATCAACTGCAAGATTGTCTACTATGGACCGGGTCTGTGTGGAAAGACCACGAATCTAAAATATATCTACGAAAAAACGAACCCAGACGCCAAAGGCAAGATGATTACGCTTGCCACAGAAACTGAACGCACCCTGTTTTTCGATTTTCTCCCTCTGTCGCTGGGCGAGATTCGTGGATTTAAGACCCGTTTTCACTTGTATACGGTACCGGGTCAGGTTTTTTACGACGCCAGTCGTAAGCTGATTCTTAAAGGCGTTGATGGCGTTGTGTTTGTTGCCGATTCTCAGGTCGCGCGTTTTGAGGCCAATATCGAGTCGCTGGAAAACCTACGTTCCAACCTTCAGGAACAAGGATACAACCTCGATAAGCTGCCTTACGTTGTTCAATACAACAAGCGCGATATGGCTGAAGTCTCATCGGTGGAAGAGCTAAGGCGGGAGCTCAACCCCAACAACGTACCGGACTTCGAGGCGGTGGCATCGACTGGCGTCGGGGTATTTGAGACGCTGAAAGCCGTCGCCAAGCAGGTCTTGACCGAGCTCAAGCGCGGCACCGGCGGCTAGAGTGAAACCATGACCATGATGATTCCTCGGTTACGCGGCGATCTGAAGGCGACGCCGGTCGAAGACAACGACGGTGTCCTTTATTACGACATCAGCGATCCAAAGACCGGCGGCAGCCTGCGTCTTTTCGATTTCGAATGGCTGCTCGCACAGCGCCTAGATGGCCAGCAGAACTATGTCGAGCTGGCCCGCTGGACCGAGGAGCAGCTTGGCTTCTCGACGAGCACAGGCGACTTGGAGGCCTACGGCGGCAAGCTCTTGGAGCTGGGCATGGCCGAGTCGGTTGCCGCTCCAGCGCCGCGTCCTGAGGTGGCAGAACCCGCAAAGCCCCTGGTCGCAGAGCCGAGCAAGCCAGCGATCAGCGAGCCCGTGCGCCCCAAGGCCGAGCCGGCCCGTGCATCCTCGGACGATGGCGACGATGTCATGGGCCGCCCGGTGATCAGCCTGCCCACCAGCCGCCCGACCGCCAAGCCGGCGACCCAGCCCGAAGTAAAGGCCGTCCCGGTGGCCAAGCCTGTCGAGCCAGCAGCACTGCCTGAGCCACCGCCAGCCAAGCCCGTCGAAGCACCTGCGCCAGTGGCCGAGGTCAAGCCCGCCGTGGCCGCACCTTCGGCCGTCGAAAAACCCGCAGAGCCCAGCAAGCCAACGCCACCGCCGGCCCTAAGCGGTTCGCCGACGGCTCAGCTAGAGCCTGTGCCAACGCCGCCGACGGATACCAAGACCGTCCCGCTAGCCACCGTCGCGCCACCCTCGGCAAAGACGCCCGTTACTCCCGAGAAACCCGTCGAGACGAAGCCGGCCGAAGTGGCTCCGTCGGCCAAGACACCAGTTGGCACGACAAAAGCGACGGAACAACCGCAAGGTGGCGGAGCTGGCAAGTGGCTGGTGCTGCTCATCGTGCTCGCCGCAGCCATCGGTGCCGCGTACTACTTCTTGGTCTATATGCCCAAGATGCATCCGCCGGCCATCTCGGTGAGTATGAGCGAAGCCAAGCCCGAGTCGATGCCGCGAAAATTCCCCGCCCCAGCGATCGTCAAGCCGGCCGATCCGCTGATGCTGAAGATCGAGGCGGACGGCGAAGTCAGCAAGGTCGCGGCAGAAAAAGACGAAGTCACGCCCGACACCGTCCTCGTCGAGCTGAATAGCAAGACCAAGCTGGAAAAAGAGCTGGCCGAGCTGCGTAAGCAGCTTCCGCCGCTGCAGAAAAAGGCCGAGACGGGCAAGGGCAAGGCCAAGGCTGACGCGCAGGCCAAGCTTGACGAGAAGCAGAAGCGAATCGGCGAGGTCGAAGGGCTGATCAAGAAGGCCTCGCTCAGCGCTCCGCGGCCAGGCACCGTTGCCAAGGTGCTGGTCAAGCCAGGTCAGGCCGTAACCGCTGGCACCGACGTGATTGCCATCGCCGAAAAAGCCCTGGCCGCTGAGCTGACGATGCCGGCGATGGAAGCGCAAAGCTTGAAGGTGGGCGACGAAGTGAAGCTGATCGCCGATGGGACCACGGTGACCGCGCATGTCCATGCGCTGAAGACGGAGGGCGATCAGGCGACGGTGCAGTTCATCCTGCCCGCCGACAGCAAGGCCAAGGACGGCGACAAGCTGAGCCTGCAGCGCGGCATGCTGGAACAGGTCGTGCGCCTACCCAGCGCCGCTCTCGTCGAGGGGGGCAAGGTCTATGTCGCCCGCGAGGGCAAGGCCAGCCTGAAGGCCGTGACGGTGGCCGACCGCGATGGCGAGTCGGTGCTTTTGCAGGGGCTCTCGGCCGGCGATCAAGTGATCACCTCCCGCGTTGGCGAGCTGCACGACGGCTCAGCCGTCGCCGCCACCCCCTAGTCAGCGCATCCCGCCTTTTCTCTGACGGGCTGTTCGCCCGGCTCCCACAAGCCAAGCTGCCGCAAGACCTCCTGAGTCGCCGACCCGTCTACCCGTGACGAGCCGCCCGCATGTGCAGCGGGGGGTGCAGCCATCGACAACGCCAGATGCTCACGGAGCAGACGCAGATCGCCGGGGGTATCGCAGTCGTAAAAAAACGGCAGCAGGTGGCTCTGCACACCCTCGGTCGCGAGCAGGCGCAGGCGCCGCAGCGTCTGCGGCAACACCTCGGCGGTGCCCCAGGGCATGTCGGCGGGAAACAGGCAAGGCAGGGGCCGGCGCATGCCAATCAGGTAATAGCCGCCGTCGCAGGCCGGGCCTAGCACCAGATCGCAGCCCGCGGTCAGCGCCGACGCGGCTTCCTGCAGATACGCCATCGGCAGCGTCGGTGAATCGGTGCCGACCAAGATCACCCCCGACGCAGCCTGCGGTTCCGCAAGCTGGCTGGCCGATGTGAGCCGATCGTCAAACGCCGCAGCCATACGCGCCCCCAGATCGCGGCCCTGCTGGACACGGCAGGCATATCCATAGGTCGCAGCCAGACGCAGAAGCGTCGCATGCTCGCTGGCATCGGCCATGTATAGCCAGCGGGATGCAAAGCCGCAGCGGGCCCCCTTTTCAAGCGTGTCCTCGACAAATGCAGCGTGAAGCAGCGCCGCATCCTGAGCACTGAGCGTGCGCCCCAGTGCCGCCTGCGCGGCTTCTTTGTCCGCGCGAAACAAGCGCGTCTTGACCTGCCCCGCCACGGGCGCTCGCGCAAAGACGACAAAGGCACAGCGCTGCATGATGGATCGATCCGCGGTCGCTAGTTGCGACGCTCGACGGTGTAGTTGGCCAAGGCAATAAGCGGCGCCGCAGACGAGCCCAGGCCCGCGATACTCGCCAAGCCAGCGTCCATCACCTCGCGAGCATGCCGTCGGGCTCCCTCGATACCAAGCAGGTCGACGTAGGTTGTCTTGCCTTTCTCGGCATCCGAGCCAGGATCCTTGCCCAGCGTCGCCAGATCGGCGGTTACGTCCAAGACGTCGTCGATGATCTGAAAGGCCAAGCCCAGCGCCTCGCCATAATGGCGCAGACCGTCGAGCACCGCCTGACTGGGGCACGCCAAGCGGGCGCCGGCACACAGCGACACGCTTAGCAAGGCACCCGTCTTAAGTCGGTGCAGCCGACGCAGTGCTTCGACGCTGACCTTTTGCCCGGTGGCGGAAAAGTCGATCACTTGTCCACCCACCATGCCAGCGGCTCCAGAAGCCTGGGCCAGCATCGCCATCGCCGCGACCACCGCTTCGGCAGGAGCCGGACAGCGCGCCGCGACGGCAAATGACTCGGTCAAAAGCGCATCCCCAGCCAAGATCGCCACGGCCTCGCCGAACACCTTGTGGTTCGTCGGACGGCCGCGACGAAAATCATCGTTATCCATGGCCGGTAGATCGTCGTGAATCAAGGAATAGGTGTGGATCATCTCGACGGCGCAGGCCAAAGGCAGCACCACACTGAGATCCGCGCTTCGGCCGCTGCTTTGGCAAGCGGCCTCGTAGCCAGCCAACGCCAAAATGGGTCGCAGTCGCTTGCCCCCGGCCAGCAGCGAATAGGCCATGGCCTCGGTCAGCCGCGCCGGGACATCGTCGCAGGGAGCAGACAGCCGAGATAGCTCGGCTTCGACCTGGGCTTTCCGTGCGCCCAGGTACTGTTCAAGGTCGAATTGGGAAGGCGTCGACATGGCGGCCTTTCATACACGAAACCGCGCGATTCCCGACGAAAAAAGTCGCAAACTGCACCCGCGTTGTCAGTCATGCATGGTAAGCAGGCGGCATGTCGAAACGCTCTTGCTTGTGGCTGTTTTCGTTGGCGCTCCCGGGCCTGCTTGGTGGCTGCAGCGGCACCGCGCAGCGCGCCCTGGTGCTGATTCCCCCGATCGCCGAGCCCTGCGACAGCAGTCGCGACCCCGGCTGCACGCCCGTCTACGACTCGTGCGAATCGCTGAAGCTGAGCACACTGCGCATCGAGGTCGGCCTGTTCCATCGCGCCGGCACAGATGTGCCCTGCCCGCCTGAGCTAGGCCGTGGCGCCGCCAGCGTCACCGTCAGCTATGGCACGGGCGAAGACTTCTACATGATCGACGCCGGCTACAGCAGAAACTCCGAGAAGCAGAACATCACGGCGGGCCCGTTCCTTGAGAGCGACCGCGAGTGGCGACTCGTGCTTCGGTAGCTTCCACGAAAATCCACGTATTTTGTTGGGTCGGCCACGATTGGCATCAAGTGGCCAGGCTAAGGGTGACCTATGCGCGCAACCTCAAACACGGACCTTCCCTCGCCCTGTGAGCTGTTCATCGTCGGATTTGACGGACTGACGCCACCCGAAGCGCTGCGCACGCGCTTTACGGCGGGCCACTATGCCGGGCTGATCTTTTTCGCGCGCAACTTCGCGACTCCGCTTGATGTGCAGGCGGTCGCGGATCTGATGGATGAGCTACTCGACGGCTATCAGCCGCAGGCGAGCCGTGACACGGATGGAAACGGTCGGACGCTGGCCAAGCTGCCGCCGATCCTGTCGATCGACCACGAAGGCGGACGCGTGCAGCGCCTCAAGGCGCCGCTTACGGTCTGGCCGCCGATGGCTGTGCTGGCATCGCAGCCCGCGCGAGTGGCCGAGGAGGTCGGCCGCGCCATCGCCAGTGAGCTTCAGGCCCTGGGCTTTAACCTCAACTTCGCGCCCGTGCTTGATGTCCACACCAACCCGGACAATCCCGTCATCGGGGATCGCGCGTTTGGCTCGACGGCTCAGGTGGCCAGCGACCGCGCCCTCGCTTTCCTGCGGGGACTTGAGCACAGCGGCTGCATGCGAGGCTGCGGCAAGCACTTCCCCGGCCATGGAGATACCGAGACCGACTCGCACCACGCACTGCCCATCGTCCGACACGATGAAGCGCGCCTGCGCAGCGTCGAGCTTGTGCCATTTGCCAACGCCATCGCCCAGACCCAAGGCCGTGCGCTGACGGGTCGCTTGGGCATGATCATGACCGCGCACGTCGTCTATCCAGCCATCGATCGCCGACCCGCGACGCTGTCGTCCCGCTGGCTGACGGACATCCTGCGCGGCGAGCTAGGCTTCGATGGGGTCATCCTGTCCGACGACCTGGATATGCGAGCGCTGCGCGCCGAAAACCTGGAAGCCGCGGGCCTTTCCCTGCGCGACGAGGGAGACGTCGTCGTCGAGAGCCTGCTCGCCGGCTGCGACGCCTTTCTGCTGTGCCGCGATCCCGAGCGCCAAGCCCGCGCCGAGTCAGCGCTGCGGCAAGCGGCCAGTCAGCGGCCCGAGGTGCGGGCTCGCCTGATCGAAAGCGTCGAGCGCATGCGAAAGTTCCGCGCCACGCTGTCCTGGCCCTGCCCCGATCGCGTGGCGCTGTCGCGGCTGCCCGACCCACTGCACCAGACCCTGCGCGAACACCTGCTGCTGTCGCTGCACTAGGCCTGCGCGGGCGCCAAAGTCGGCACTGGGCCGACGAGATCCGCCTAGTCGTCGATTGGTTCGAAGTCGGCTTTCATGGCGCCGCAATCCGGGCAGACCCAGCTATCCGGCAGCGCTTCAAAGGGCGTGCCGGGCTTGATGCCCGACAGCGGATCGCCCTCGGCCGGGTCATAGACGTGTTCGCAGATGGTGCAGCGGTATCTCTTGGGCTTGGTGCTCATCGTGATCCTCGGGTGTACATGTTTTTTGGGGGGACCGGAAAAAGCGTGGGATGCAGCGCGGGTGACGACTATGCCGCCGTCGCCAGCGCGGCCATGATTCGTCGGGCAAATAGGTACGCATCGCCCGGCCAGCGCGCCGAGACATAGCGGCCATCCTGCACAACAAACGCGGCGCTGTCATCGACCGCCGTCCCGCGGCGCAGCAAGTGAATGGGGCCGCGCTCAAAGTCACGGGCCGAGGCTAAGACCGATCGCACCTCGTCTTCGACATACGCGGGATAGGTGCGGTAATAGCGACCCAACTTCCAGGCCGTCAGGTAATACGCCGTGCGCTCCATGTACCTGGGCAGGCAGGTGGTGCGGCGACCGTGCAGAACCGATCGCCCCGTCGCTGGATCGATAGCGCGGGCCAGAAGTACGGTGCCGTGACAGATGGCCCCCAGCGGTCGATCGAGGCGGGCAAACTCGGCCACCTTGGCCTGCAGCACGGCGCTTTCCAAGTACTGCCGCATCCCTGGTGCGTGCCCGCCAGGCAGGACCAGCGCGTCGAACTCAGAAGGAACCATCACAGACCAGGCAAGCGGCGCGCGAAACTCTGGCGAGCCGGCAAGCTCGGCATAAAAACGTCGGGGCTCGGGATCGGCGCCAAGCTGACCGAACAGCACACCGCGCAAGAGCAGCGGGTCACACGCCGGAGGCGAGCCGCCGCGCTCGGTAGCAAAGACGACCTGGTGCCCAGCGTCGCGGAACAGGCGCCAAGGAACGGCAACCTCGGTGGTATCAAAGTCCAGATCTGGCAGCGGAATCAGGATGCGAGCCATCGCGTGCAACGAAGCGGAGGAGGCGAAAACGAATCGATCGGGCGCCGCCTAGAACGACAGCGTGATCCCGAACTTCACCGACGGATACCCAAACGACAAGGTCAACCCGAAGAGCTTCGAGAACATCAGGTTGGCACCCAGCTCAAACAGCGGAAAGCCATAAATGGCGACGCTGCTCGACGCGAAGCGGTTGCCCAAGAACCACGGCCAGATACCAAAGCCAAGGTTGGTAAAGGCCGACAGGCCGCCGCCTTGGAACATGTCGAGGATGAAGAAGCGCCACTGCGCCACCGGGCCGATGGCGAAGCTGAACAGGAAGTCGCGATACCCGAACGCAACGTCGGGAATGAACAAAAAGTCGGTGAAAAAGCCGACGTAAAAGGCGTTGTTGATGCTGGGGATAAAGCCGTTTTGCACGACGGGGAACAGCATCTGAAAGCCGGGGCCCAGCGCGGCATCGCCATAGTACCGGCCATAGCCATACAGGCCGTCGAACCAGCTATAGCCGTAATAAGCGTTGCCACGGATGTTCAGCTCGATTCCACGACGGGCGCCCGAGGGCTGACCGATGACCACGCGCGCATCGGCGTGTGCCAGGCCGCGGTCAGACACTGCACTGTCACCAACAACCACAGTCAAGGCAACGACCAGGGACAGGATCAGGGATCGCAGACGCATAGATGACTCCTCTTCAGCTCTAAGAGTAAGGCAAGGTGACGGCTTCCGAGCAAGCTTTTTGCTAGCCGCCCGCGTCCTCGCAAACAAACAAACGCAGACGCTGAATCTTCGCTTGTTTCCGACGGAAAAACGCCATCGGCGTGAACTCAGCGAAGCCAATTCCGTGGGGCCCCGGAACGCCATCGCTAGCACTTACGGCAAAGCGAAAGGCGACGGTGTGGCCACTGGCCCGCGGCGAGGATACGACAAATGAGGAACCCGCCGGCACCAGCGCATGCAGGGCGGACATCATGTCTCCCGCCGAGTGCGGGTCCTCGGCCCAGGCGGCCTGCGAACGAAGCGCCGCGCTGGTCGAGATCTCAAGCTGGGCCTGTTCGGTGAACAAGTGGCGCAGAGCCTGCGTCTTGCGGTGGGCAAGCGTGCAGGCCAGCGCTTCGATCACGCGCCGCCCGTGACCAAACACCCCCGACGTCAGGCCTCGCATATAGCCGAGCGTGCCGGCCAGGCCCTGGATGCGCAGCATACGCAGGCTCATCTGCGTCATCGTCCACAGACCGCGCAGCCCGCCGCCCAGGACTTGCAGCGACATCTGCGGTAGCTCCCAGTGCGCGGCCAGCCGGGCGATGCGCAATTGACCCTGCTCTTCCGTTAGCTCGTACAGCAGATAGGCATGCACATCGATCGACTGGCCGCTTGAAAGCTGCGTGTGAATGATGACATCGCGAGCGACCTCGGCACGCTGGCCATGCACGACGTCGAGCCGGGTATCCATGGCCACTCGGTTGGGGCCGATGAACGTGTCATAGAAGCGCCCCAGCGGATCGCTGGACTGGAACTCTCGTCGACGATGCGCAGCCGATCCGACGGGATCTTCGATCACCGCGGCCTGCGAAAACAGCGACAGCCAGCCAGGCCGATCATGCACCGCAACGCGGGCCGGCGACTCGCGCGCCACAGACAGCAGGCTCGCTGTGCGGGATCTCAAGAGGGCCTCGACAGACAAAGCGACACGCAGAAAACGACCCAGTGCATGCCCGCTTTTACCGCGCGTGCTGGGTCGCCGTAAACCCCGGCGCCATCCTAGGTCGGCGGGATCGGTAACGCGACGCGACGACGCGCTTCACTAAGCAGAGCGAGGACGAAGTCGAGTGGACCACGCAGTGCTGCGCTGCGCTTCAGCCAGCCAGGCAGCGCGCCTGCCGGATCGCCATAGGCCTCATAGACAACGACCGTTCCGCCGTCTTTGCGTGGACGAAAGCTCCACGTGCTCCACAGATCGGTCATGCGTACGTGCTGCGGATCGATCGGCACCGCGCGGTCTGCGGCGGCTCGGGCTTCGATGCGCAGCTCACCGAGATCTCCGTCGCTGCGCGGTGAAATCGACAGGCGCAGCACATAGTCGCGATCGCGGGCCACGGGCACATCGACCTGTTCATAGACGACGATCTCCGTCGCGCTCTGCGACAGCACATCCAAGCGCTTGATGCGCGGAGCCCACGCCGCTTGCGAGCGCACATCCCAGGCCACCGCGAAAAGCTGCGCCGGCATTAGATCGGGCACCTGCGCCTGCACCCGCACGATCGGCGCGACGGCATTCGGCAGCTGGCGCTTGTACGCAACCACGTTGCCATCGCGAAAGACCTCGACGAACGGAGGATCCACGGCCGCGTCGGTTGCCCGGCTTGCGGTGGCTGGCCCCGTCGCTGGCACCGTCGCTGGCGCGGGCTGCCCCATCGCTGCCGATCCGCCAAG
>CAZKOY010000020.1:24053-26842 GCA_964554495.1 uncultured Myxococcales bacterium | reverse complement strand
CCGTCGCTGGCACCGTCGCTGGCGCGGGCTGCCCCATCGCTGCCGATCCGCCAAGCCACAACACCAGCGCCGCCGGCTGCGACAGACGATGTGTTGTTCTGGGTTTTCCGACGCGCAGCCGCACGATAAAAGCATGGCACGGACATGCCAACGCCGACCGACTTTCTTCTGTACATGACCGGGGCGATCGTGATCGCAGCCATCGTGCATGGCCTGCTGTGGGCTTGGCTGGCGCCGCTTCGGTCCACGTCGTTTCTCACGCTGCAGCGGACGCTGGGGCTGTCTCTGTCGGCGCTGTTCCCGCTCGGCATGCTCGCTCTTTTGTTTATGAATTCGCTGCCGCGCGCTCTGGCTTCGCCGCTTTCCTGGCTGTGCTTTTTCTGGGTGGGGCTCTGTTATTTTCTGCTGCTATGCGCGCCGCTTACGTGGCTGTTTGTGCCGCTGCTGCGTCGAGCCGGGTGTTCTATGGCGCTCGCACAGCGTGCCGCCCGCGGGCTTTGCTGTGGCCTTTCCCTTTCGCTTGCGCTGTATGCAATCTGGCAGGGACTGCGGACACCTGCGACGGTGCTTCGCCGGATCGAGCTGTCATCCTGGCCAGCGTCTCGATCGGGCTATCGCATCGCGCACATCAGCGATCTGCATGTCGGGGCGACGATCGGCCGCAGCCATGTGCAGACCGTGGTCGATGCCATCAACCAGCAGCGCGTCGATTTGGTGGTGATTACCGGCGACCTAGTCGACGGCAGCGTGTCCGCCTTGGCAGCCGAGGTAGCGCCGCTTGCGCAGCTACGCAGCCGCGATGGCGTGTATCTAGCCCTGGGCAATCACGAGTATTTTTCGCCCACCGAGGACTGGGTGCAGTTTCTGCCCAGCCTCGGCGTTGTTGTGCTGCGCAACCAGCTTCGCGCGCTGTCTGGCTTCGATCTGGTGGGCATCGACGAGTGGTCGGCCACCGAGTTCACGCCACAGCATCGGCCCGACGTACCGGCTGCGCTGACAGGCCGTCGCCCCGAGGTGCCCGCGATCGTCCTTGTGCATCAACCCCAAGCCGCACGGACGCTGCGTCGCATGAACCGCGATGCGCAGCAGCGAGGTCTTCTGCCCGTCGTCGATCTGCAGCTTTCGGGGCACACGCACGGCGGCCAGATCTTCCCGCTTGGCCAGATTGCGCGCTGGGATCAGGGTCAGCTTGACGGAGTCACGCAGGAAGATGGACTGGCCGTACACGTGACGCCGGGTACCGGCTATTGGGGGCCGGCGATGCGCCTGCTCAGTCGGGCCGAGGTGTCGATCATCGAGCTATATGCAGCGGCGGGAACGTCGAGAGAAAGCGCAGCGGGACGCTGACGAGGAAGCGGCAAGCCCGCAGCCAAGGCCGAGGCTCGCCGCGAAAGGCGGGTCTACATGCGCGAGATATTGAGCAGTGCCCGCACGTACGACGGGTACAGGTACGGTGCCTCGGCGCCCGGCGCCGTCGGAGCCCAGAAGAACGGAATGTGCTCGGTCTTGCTGGCGCCGATCCACTCGCCACCGACCACCGCGCCCGTCGCATCCAGCTCTAGGATGAAGTCATAGGTCTTGCCTGCGCTGACCAAAGGAGGCGCCGTGTTCGTCGTCGGTGCCGTCTCTACCGCCCAGTCCAACTTCATGGTCACGCGACGGAAGCCCACTGCCGCGGTGTTCCAGGGATAGTCGCGCGTCTCGGCCGGATCGACGGCCACCGTCGCTTCGCGCTTGGTCATCGTCTTGTACTGCGTGATCGCGTACTGGTACGCCGGCTGATTCCACACTTCTTCGTTGTTGACGGCATTGACGGCAAAGCTCTTGCCGCCCTTCTTGATGAAGTTGGTCGCCGTCAAGAACAGCGTGCCGGCGTTCGAGCGGCAGTTCGGCTGCACGATGCGGCCGTTCTTGTCGTACTTGAAGTTCACCTTGGCCGTGTCGCAGCGATAGCCGATGAACGTCGCGTCCGCTGCGGCATAGGCTTCCGCCATCAGGCCCGTCAGATCGCCGGGGCTGAAGCTGACGCAGTCGCTGGCCGGCGTCGTACACTTTTGCAGATAGGTCCGCCCGTCGCGCACGTACTTGCGCACGGTGATTGGCTTCTGCGGCGTCTTTTCCGCGATGGCCGAGCCCGTCCAGCCCTGGCAGATGCCAAACCAGCTCTGCACGCCGGGGACATCCTTGCCGTGGTTCTTCTGAATCCAGTCGTACATCGTCTTTTGCTGGCCTGCGTCGAGGAACAGCGTGCCGTACTTCTCGGCCGGCGACGGCGTCGTGGCCCCCATCCAGCGGTTCAGGATGCCGTTCTTCTGCATCGGCCAGTAGTCGCTGGAAAACGGCTTGTTGTCCGTCGGGACCGAGATGGTCTTGCCGATGTCGCCCGTCGGTGCCAGCTCGTCGGCCTTCAGCGTCGGCGAGCCGTTCACCAGCTTGATGAGCTCGATGGGGTTGGTGTTCGAGTTGAACGAGTCGGCCTTGCCGGTCTCTTCCACATCGAATAGCTCGCCGTCGTCGAGCAGATCGTCATTGCTGCAGCCGCTCATCACGAAAAGCGGGGCAAGCAGCGCGAAAAAGCCAGTCGTCAGCAGTCGGTTCAGGGTCATCTCGGTCTCCTTAGGAATCTAGTCGAGGGTGGTGCGGCCAAGCCGGCGGGGCGGCACGCGGAAAAGGCAAAGGCCGGCGGGTGAGGATGGCGAAATGGGTGGGACTTCCCCCCCCAGATGGCCGGAACGTAGGCATAGCCCATGGCCAAGTCAATGCAGAAAGTGAAGCAATCTTCTCGATGC
>CAZKOY010000020.1:0-23953 GCA_964554495.1 uncultured Myxococcales bacterium | reverse complement strand
GCCGGTCGATGCGCCGGTCGATGCGCCGGTCGATGCGCCGGTCGATGCGCCGGTCGATGCGCCGGTCCCCGTTTTTGTCCGCGGCCAGGTTGCCGGATGTTTGCGCCGCGGGGATCCGGGGCTACAGTCCAGGGCATGTCCTCTTCATCGCATCCGCATCCGCATCCGCATCCGCACTCGCATCGCGGCTCTGGGCTCAGCGACGAGGCACGCGCAGTTCACGCCGCCGCCATTCCCATCGATCTGCACGCCGACACCACCAAGCTGATGTCGCGCGGCTATGACTTTTATCAGCGCCACGATCCGCCCTGGCCGGTGCGCAGCTTTTTTGGCCACGTCGATCTGCCTCGCATGCGCGAAGGCAATCACCGAGCGCAGTTCTTTGGCATGTGGACCTTTCCCAAGCCCGAGCGCGGCTGCACCGAAGACGTCCACCGTCAGATCGACGCGCTAGAGGCGACGATCGCCCGCGGTGACTCGGCCATGGTGCTGTGCCGCAGCGCCGACGACGTACGCACGGCCAAAGAGCGCGGGCAGGTCGCGGCGCTTCTGGGCATCGAAGGCGGCCAGGCCTTGGGCCGCGGCACTAGCGAGCAGGTGATCGAGCGCTTGACGGCATTTGCCCGTCGCGGCGTGCGGTACCTGGGTCTGCTGCACTTCAGCCAGAACGCTCTGGGCTATCCGCAGCAGGGCTGGGGCCGCGACCATGAAAAAGGCCTGACGCCGATCGGCTGCGAGGTCGTCGATGCCTGCCGGCGCTTGGGGGTCCTCGTCGATCTGGCGCACATCAACCACCGCGGCTTTTTTGAAGTCGTCGAGCGCCGACCCGGTCCGCTGTTCGTCACGCACACAGGCGTCCTGGGCGTGCAGCGGCACTGGCGCAACATCGACGATGATCAGATCCACGCGGTGGCTGAAAGCGGCGGCGTCGTCGGCGTCATCTTCGCACCGCGCTATCTGGGACAGGACGGCATCGAAGGCGTCGTCGCGCACCTGAGCTATCTGGTCCGCGTGGCCGGCGAAGATCACGTCGGCATCGGCTCGGACTGGGATGGCGCCGTGCGTCCGCCCAAAGGGCTTGAGAGCCCGGCCAAGCTGCCCCACCTGACGGAGGCCCTGCTGCGCGCTGGCTTCTCTGCGACGACGGTCCACAAGATCCTTGGCGAAAATGTCCTGCGCGTCCTCTCGTCGGCTCCACCGATGCAGTTCGAGTGATGGGCCGGTCCGGCTCGTCGCACGCCCCGTGCTCTTTGGATGGCCCGCCTTGTGTTGATACGTAAACAGCAGACGGACATCGACATAACCGGCCCCGTGATATAAGCCCAGCGAGGTCGTCGCATGAGCAAAAAAGGCTGGGTATTGGGCGGTGGTGCATACATCGAAGCGGGAGAGACGCAGTACGCGCTGTCTCTGATCAACCTCGACGTCGAGGCACCGCAGGCCGAGCGGGTACCGCTTTCGTTTCTGGGCCACGGTCTGGCCTTCGATCCGCGCGATCCGCTGCGCATCGCGGTGTTTGAAAAAAAAGGTCCGGGCGCCTGCATCGTCGATCTGCGGCAGAAAAAAGTGGTGCAGCCGATCGCGACGAAAAAGACGCGGCAGTTCTATGGCCATGGCGCGTTTTCCGCCGATGGCTCGCTGCTGTACGCGACCGAATCCTTGCTGGATCACGAAAAAGCAGGCGTGCTGGTCGTGCGCGATGGACAGACCCTGCGCGAGATAGGCACGCTGCCGACCCACGGCACAGCGCCACACGACTGCGTGATCATCGACGAGGGGCGCACCATGGTCGTGGCCAACGGCGGCGGCGCACCAGGCGAAGCCGAGCCCTGCGTGACCTATGTCGACCTGAAGAGCGAAGCGCTGCTCGATCGCGTACCCATTGTCTCGCCACGCTTTAACACCGGACATGTGGCGCTCAGCGGGCGGGGCGATCTGGCCATCGTGTCCGCACCGCGCGATGGTCTGCCGACGGATGAGCTGGGTGCGGTGACGCTTCGCCCGGTGGGCAAGCAAGCGGTGACGCTGACCAGGCCGCCGCAGGCCATCCGCCGCATGATCGGCGAGACGCTGTCGGTCTGCATCGACGAGGCACGCGGGCTGGTCTTGGCCACGCATCCCAAAGGCGACTGCGTGTCGATCTGGGACCTGCACAGCGCCGCGCTGGTCGATCTTCATCAGACCTATAACCCGCGCGGCATCGCGCTTTCGCTGGATGAGGCCTGGTATCTGATCAGTCACACGACCGAGACCAGCGTCTGCATTACGGCGCTGTCGACCGAATCGAGACAGCCGGTGGGCGTGGTAATCGAGCCCAGCTTTACCAGCGGCTCGCACCTGTTTGTCCATCCGCTCGCGGCTTAGGCACGTCGACCGTGGAGCCATCAAACCAAGAACAGCAGCGCTGGTATCGCCAGGTCATCCCGCTTTCGCAGCAGGTGATCGTCGATGTCGGCGCGCATATCGGTGAGCTTTCGCAGTTCTTCTGGGACGCCGGACAGGGCACCAGCCGCGTCGTTTCCGTCGAGCCACTCGCCGAAAACGTTGCCCGCATCCGCGAGCGCATCCGCCGCGCCGCCGCCACAAACTGGCTGGTTCAGCACTGCGCCGTTTCAAACGAGGCAGGCCAAGCACGCCTGCACGCGTTTCGTCTGCCGACGGGCGGCTGGAACAGCGTGCTTTCCGCGCGCCCAAGCACAGGCGGTCGTGGCGTCTCGCTGCGCTCGGTGCCGACCCAGCGACTGTCTGCGCTAGTGCCCGATGCGACGGTGATCAAGCTCGACATCGAAGGGCATGAATACGCGGTCTTGGAAGACGCGCTGCCGTCGCTGCCATCGGTTCATACCTGGGCGCTAGAGCTGCACATGGTTCCCGGCCGACCGCTTGAAGAGGTGCTCTCGCTCTTGTCCGAACATGGCTATCGCTTGCTGGCCGCTGGGCGCAGCGCTGACGACCCGCAGGGCCCGTGGGTCAGTACGCCGATCTCGCCCGAGCTGGGCTGGGAAAAGATCCCCGTCGCCAAGCGGCACCACGACGGATCCCCGTTCAAGATGCTGCACCTGATCGCCAGCAAGCCGCCCGCCACGTAGGCTCACGCCGCGCGCCGCTCGCAGCGCTGATCTAGGACGGTGCGTGATGGGCCGGCAGCAGGATCGTCAGGTCGGTGTGCTCGGGATCGGCGACCGGCGGCGGCGCTTCCTTTTCGTCGACCTGGGGCGCAAAGGTCAGGGCGGTGGGCACTCCTCGACGCTGGGCGCGGGCTGGCATGGCATAGGGGCCGACGTGGCCGACCCCAGCCAAGACGATCAAGCGGCGCGGCGGACGCGGATTTTCAGGTCCCGGTCGCAGAATGTCAGCGACGGCCTGGGCCATCGACTCGTCCCAGATAAGCTGCGCGGCGTAAAAGCGCTCGAACGCCGCCTCGCGCAGCGCTGGGTCGGCCTTGGGGTCCGCGGGATGCTGGTCGAAGATCGAGCGCACAAAGCGACGATGCGGCTCGGGCATGGGCCACGGATTGTCGCTCGGCAAGAGCGCCTGCTCAGCCGGCGTCAGACCACCCAGCCCCCGTTGACGAACAGCCCGCGGCAGATCGCGCGGCGCGTTGAGCGCGTACATGCGCAGGCCATGCGTGCGGCAAAAGTCGAACAGCGGTCGATACAGCGCAAAGTCAAAGCCCCACGTACGCGACCAGTCGACGGCGGCCAAAAAACCCTGCTCGTCGATCGAGCCAGCCAGATAGGCATCTAGCTGCGGCTGCAGGCGGCGCGGCAGCATCTCTAGCCCAACGGCGACATCGTGGCCATCGTCGGGCAGCCGATAGACCTGGGCCAGCACGAAAAGCTGCGCATGGTGCGACAGCGCGTCGTTGTGGTGCTCGCCGACATAGATCGCGCGGGCACTGGCCAGCCGCTGCAGCAGCGCTTCGCGAGCGATCGGCGCACCCGATGTGCCGTCGCGGACCACAAACGACAGGCCGCGCTGCCCATGCTTGTGCGGCGAAGCGGCGGCGGACTCGCCGTCAGTCGGCTTGGCGGACGATAAAGCTGTCGGCGACGGTGTGACCGAAGGCGAGCCGGCCGTCGTCGCTGCGCTCGTCGGTGCTGGGGATGGAACAGAGGATGCGGTGGCACAGGCGAGCGAAAACAGCAGCGAGCCGCAGAGCCCCCACAGGCGCTGGCTGCTCAGAAGCGATCGACCACGGACAGACATCGTGTAGCCAGTGTACGCCGCACCAAGACCCAGCGGACACTAGGTCCGCGTCCCGGTGCTTGTGACCGGGTCGGTGTCGGCTCGTTCGCTCGCGCGCTCGCTTGGGATCTGACGGCGGATCAGCGTGACGAGGGTATCTGCCCACGCGGGGTCGGCGTTGGGCGCGGGGACCACGGTCATCGACTCGCCGCCCTTGGCCAAGAAATCCTCGCGGGCGCGCAGGCCGATCTCTTCCAGGGTCTCAAGGCAGTCGGCGACGAAGGCAGGACAGAACACGACGATGCGCCGCTTGCCAGCGGCGAGCAGCGAAGACAGCACGTGATCGGTATAAGGACGTATCCATGGCGTGCGCCCGAGGCGCGACTGGAAACAGACGCTGTAACGCTCGGCGGGTATGCCCAGGCGCTCGGCCAGCAGGCGAGCGGTGGCGAAGCTCTGCGCGCGGTAACAAGCCGCGTTCTGCCCGCCGATGTTGTCGCAGCAGGTGCTGCGCGTCAGGCAGTGCGGCGTCGCGCCGGGCTGATCCTGGCAGCGCTCGTCATCGGCTTTTCGGATCTGGCGCTCGGGCAGGCCGTGAAAGCTGAACAGCACGTGATCGGGACGCTCTGCCTCGATGATGGGCTGCCCCTTTCGCACCCAAGCCGCAAGAAAGCCGGGGTCGTCATAAAACGGCGACACGATGCTCAGCGACGGATGGCGCTGCCGGGCTCGCAGACCGTCGAAGACGCCCTCGATCGCGGCGCCGGTTGTGCTGCTGGCCTGCTGTGGGTAAAGCGGCAGCACCACCAAGCGCTGGCAGCCCTGCGCCAAAAGCTCGTTCAGGGCCGTGGCCAGCGAGGGATTGCCGTAGCGCATGCCCAGGCGCACCACCCAGCTTGTGCCCAGTCGGGCCGAAATCGCCTCGGTCAGCGCGCGAGAGTGGACCAGAAGCGGCGAGCCCTGCGGGGTCCAGATCTTCTGATACGCCGCCGCACTGCGACGAGGACGCAGCGGCAGGATGATCAGGTTCAGCAGCAAGCTGCGTGCGATGGGGTGAATGTCGATCACACGGCCATCGCCCAAGAACTCGCGCAGATAGCGACGGACCGCGGCTGGGGTTGGTTCGTCGGGCGTCCCGACGTTGACGAGCAGAAGACCGTTCATGAGCTCTCTTTGATTCGCACTCCGCGCGTCCTTCGCCGCAGGCATCCACACTGCAGATCACAGGTCGTTGCCGCGTGTGTGCCCGCACGATCGACTCTGCACACGCTATCACCTGAGATGCCACGGGCGGAATCGCCAGTTCGCTGCGCGACGCTTGAGAAGCTGACAGGTTTCGCACTACGCTTGAGCTAGAAAGAAGGACATGTCGAATCCGACGACGCTCTGGGCCCAGTCCATGATGGGACGGACTCTAAAGGGGCACTATCGCCTAGAGGGCATCCTGGGCGAGGGCGCCATGGGCGTCGTGTTTCGCGGCATCAACCTGGCCATGGGCAAGGCGGTGGCGATCAAGATGATGCGCCGCGAGACCTTCGACACGCCGGATGCCGTCGAGCGCTTCAACCGCGAAGCGCGGGTGTGGAGCCAGCTAAACCACCCCGTCATCACGCAGGTGTTCGACTTCGGCCTCGAAGAAGGCCAGCCCTTTTTGGTCATGGAGCTGGTGGAAGGCGTCGACCTGTCCGAGGCCCTAAAAAGCGAGGGCACGATCGATCCGCTGCGCGCCGTGCAGCTTGTGCGTCAGCTCGCCTCGGCGCTAGAGGAAGCGCACCGCTTAGGCGTCGTGCATCGCGACATCAAGCCGCAGAACATGAAGCTCCTGCGGTACAAGCCGGGCGGCAAGATGGTGCTGAAGGTGCTCGACTTTGGCATGGCCAAGCAGGTCAACAAGGTCGATCAGCGTCTGACCGCACCGGGCATGCTGGTGGGAACGCCAAAGTACGTTGCGCCCGAGCAAGTCACCGAAAACCCCGTCATCGACGGGCGCGTCGACCTGTATGCGGCGGGCGTGGTGTTTTACGAGCTGCTCACCGGCAGCGCGCCCTTTGTCGGCACGCCGCACGAGGTCTTGTTCGCCCACCTGGGCACGCCGCCCAAGCCGCTGCCCGAGACAGTTCCGCAGTTCGTCGCGGACGTGGTGATGCGCCTTTTGCGCAAGCGTCCCGAAGAGCGCTTCGCCCACGCAGCAGCCCTAGAGCTGGCCTTGGAAGAGTGCGAGATGGCGCTGCGGGCGCCGGCTGCGTACTCCTCGGGTGGCTACGTGCCGGTGGTGTCGCCGTCAGGAATGATCCTGATGCCAGCAGGATCGGGGGCAGTGCCAGGGGCTGCGCCGTCGGCAAATTCGCTGCGCGGCCTGCCAGCGGGCAAAGTCTCGGCCCAGCAGGCGGCGGTGCCAGCGGTCAGCGATCCCTCTGGGCCGGTTCCAGCGTCGGCCATGCCAGGCAATCCGTCGACGGCAGGCGCGCCATCGATCACCAGCCAAGGCGCGATCAGCGAGGGCAGCGAAGCGGATCTGACGCCGCCCGCTTCGCCTCTTCGCCGAGCCATGAGCGGCGGCTTGTTCATCGGCGTGATGGCTCTGTCGGCGCTGCTGTTCTATGCCGTGCGTCACTCGCTGCCGCTGCAGCGCCTGCTAGCCGACTGGCTGCCCGCGTCGGTGTACAAGGTGCCGCAAGACGAAGCGGTCGCGGCGCGACTGCGCAACCTGCAGGCGCTGCGCGACGCCCGGCAGTGGCACAGCGTGATCGGCGGCGTGCAGGATCTGCAGCAGGAATACGGCGCGACGCTCTTGCCTGAGCAGGTGGCAGCGCTGATGGCGCTTTCGCAGAAGGCGGAAAAAGAGCTGCCCATGCACGAGCTGTATGAGCGCCTCGTCGCGGCAGCTAACCGACCCGACGCGGACGAGGTCATTCGCCTGTACGCGATGATCGCGACGGACTCGGTCTATCGCACGCTGTCGCAGGCGTATCACGAGACCGCCGTCGAGCAGTACGCAACGGCCCATCTGGCCCAGGCCGAGCAGCTTCGCCTGGCCGGTCACTGCAGTGAGTTTCTGGCCGAGATTCAGCGGGTGCTGGCGACGGCGCCGAGCCATCCGCAGGCCCGCGTGTACGAAAAGCGCGAGTGCCCGCCACCAGTCCCCGCACCCGACGAGAGCGCGGCGCTGCCCAGCGGTGCGGCGGCCGGCTCTTCGCCAACGGTGGTGTTGCCGAGCGGACCCAAGTAAACCGCCGCTTCCCGCTGCCAGCCGGCTTTTCGACGCAAGTCGATGGCAGCGATCCACGCGGCTGCCCCGTCGGAAAAAAGTGGGTGGACCGTTTCGCGAGGGCGATGGATAGTGCGGTCCCCGCGCCAAGCTCGGGTCCCCGCCCATGTCGCTTACGCACCTTGAGCAGCTAGAGGCTGAGAGCATCCACATCTTTCGCGAGGTCGTCGCCGAGTGCGAGCGGCCAGTGCTTCTGTACTCGATCGGCAAGGACAGCACGGTGCTTTTGCACCTGGCCCGCAAGGCGTTTTATCCCGCGCGCCTGCCCTTCCCGGTGCTGCACATCGACACGACGTGGAAGTTTCGCGAGATGATCGCGTTCCGCGATCGCACCGCGCAAGAGCTGGGCCTGGATTTACGCGTATATACCAATCGCCAAGCTCTTGCCGAGGGCATCAACCCCTTTGATCACGGCTCGGCGTACTACACCGACGTGATGAAGACGCATGCGCTCAAGCAAGCGCTGGATCAGGGCGGCTATACCGCGGCGATCGGCGGGGCGCGACGCGACGAAGAAAAATCGCGGGCGAAAGAGCGCGTGTTTTCGCTGCGGGCTCCCGGCCATCGCTGGGATCCCAAGTCGCAGCGACCCGAGCTTTGGGACCTTGCCAACACCCGCCTGCGCGACGGATACAGCCTGCGCGTGTTTCCGCTTTCCAACTGGACCGAAGCCGACATCTGGCAGTACATCGCAAGCGAGCGACTGCCGATTGTGCCTTTGTACTTCGCCAAGCCGAGGCCGGTCGTGCGGCGGGGCGATGCGCTGATCATGGTCGACGACGAGCGCATGCGACTTCTGCCCGGTGAAGAGCCTGAGCAGCGCATGGTCCGCTTCCGCACGCTGGGCTGCTATCCGCTGTCGGGCGCCATCGACAGCACCGCCACGACGCTGGCCGAGATCGTCGAGGAGACCATGGCCTCGCGCCTGTCCGAGCGGCAGGGCCGCGTCATCGATCACGACGGCGCTGCGTCGATGGAGCGCAAGAAGCAAGAGGGGTACTTCTAATGTCGGCGCAGCCGCGAACAGCTTCGTTGCCACAGGGCGCGTCGGTGGCCTCGCACGAGCATGTGCTGCGACCGCCTGTGGCCGCGCAAGAAGACCGCCGCGATCTTCTGCGCTTCATCACCTGTGGCAGTGTCGACGACGGCAAATCGACGCTGATCGGCCGCCTGCTGTGGGATGCTGGCGCGCTGCCGGAAGACACCATCTCGGCCCTGGCGCGCGACTCGCTTAAGCACGGTACGCAGGGGGAAAACCTCGACTTCGCGCTGCTTCTGGATGGTCTTTCCGCCGAGCGCGAGCAGGGCATCACCATCGATGTCTCGTACCGTTTTTTTTCGACGCCACGCCGCAAGTTCGTGGTCGCCGACACGCCGGGTCACGAGCAGTACACCTGCAATATGGCGACGGGAGCCTCGACAGCGCAGCTAGCCGTCTTGCTGATCGATGCGCGCAAGGGCGTGCTGGTGCAGACCAAACGCCACAGCCGCATCGTGCGCATGCTGGGCCTGCGTCACGTCGTCATCGCCGTCAACAAGATGGATCTGATCGGCTGGGATGCCGACACCTTCGCCCGCATCGCGGCCGAGTACCAGCGCTTTGCCGTCGAGCTTGGCTTTTCGCGCATCGACTTCATCCCGCTTTCGGCGCTGCACGGCGACAACCTTTTACACCCCAGCGAAAAGACGCCCTGGTATCACGGCCCGACGCTGCTATCGCTGCTTGAGACGGCCGAGATCGCGCAGGCCACTGACGAGGCGCTGTGCTTGCCCGTGCAGTGGGTGAACCGCCCCAACCTGGACTTTCGCGGCTTCTGCGGGCGGATCGCGGCGGGAACCGTGCGGCCGGGAGATCGCGTGCGCGTCGTGCCATCGGGCGCTTCGTCGCATGTCGATCGCATCGTGACGCTCGATGGCGATCTGCAGACGGCCGAGCGCGGCCAGTCGATCACCCTGGTGCTTAAGGACGAGATCGACATCAGCCGCGGCGACGTCATCACGGCGTACGACTCGCCCATCGAGTGCGCCGACCAGTTTCAGGCGCAGCTGTTTTGGATGAGCGATCAGCCGCTGCTGCCCGGCAGAAGCTACGAGGCCAAGATCCACAACCGCCGCGTCGGCGCGCAGATCACCGAGATCAAGTACCGCATCGACGTGAACTCAGGCGCTCACCTGTCGGCGAAGTCGGTGGGCAAGAACGAGATCGCCGTCGTCAACCTCAGCTTCGATCGCCCGCTGCCCTATGCGCCGTATCAGCAGAGCCGCGTGCTGGGTGGTTTCATCTTGGTCGATCGCCTGTCGGCAGACACGCTGTCGGCGGGGCTTCTCGACTTTGCCCTGCGACGATCCTCGAATATTCACGTTCAGGCCGTCGACATCGATCGCTCGGCACGCGAGTCACAAAAGCTGCAGAAGGCGCGCTGCCTGTGGTTCACCGGCCTTTCGGGATCCGGCAAGTCGACGATCGCAAACCTCGTCGAAAAGCGGCTGTATGCCGCCGGCAAGCACACGTACCTTTTGGACGGCGACAACGTGCGCCACGGCTTGAACCGAGACCTGGGCTTTACCGATGCCGATCGCGTCGAAAACATCCGCCGCGTGGCCGAAGTCGCGCGCCTGATGGTCGACGCGGGCCTGATTGTCTTGGTGTCGTTCATTTCGCCGTTCCGATCCGAGCGCGCGTCGGCTCGCAGCCGCTTTGCGCCCGGTGACTTCATCGAGATCTTCGTCGATACACCGCTTGCGATCTGCGAAGCGCGCGATCCCAAGGGCCTGTACAAAAAAGCCCGCTCGGGAGCCCTTAAGAACTTCACGGGCCTCGACAGTCCCTATGAGCCGCCGAGCGATCCCGAGCTACGCATCGATGGCGCTGCAGCAAGCGCGCTCGATGCGGCCGAGCACATCGTCGCTCGCGTCCTAGAAAAGGGACACAAGGACTAGCCAGCGATGCTGGGGTTGGAACTTCACCTGGGCCTAGCGCAGAGCGGCGTGGTGCTGGCGACGGCGCTGGTGGCAGCGCTGATCTCGGGCGCCATCGGCTATGGCTTTTCGACGCTGCTCGTGCCGGTGGCGCTTCTGTACTTGGCGCCGCGCGTGCTGAATCCCGGCTTGGTGCTGGCCGAGATCGCGCTCAACCTGCTGGGCCTGTGGCTGAATCGCCGCATGCTGCCGCGCGTGTTTCGCCGCGTGCTGCCGATGATGCTCGCCTCGATTCCGGGCATCGTGCTGGGCGTCTGGGTGCTCAAGGTCGCGCGGGCCGACCTGTTACGTTTTGGAACGTATATCGTGCTCTTGCCGCTGGTGCTGCTGCAGGCCGCCGGCCTGCGACGACCGATGCGCGCCGGCAGTCCGACCGAGCTGCCCTTGGGCTTTGGCATCGGCGTTCTGTATTCGACGACGACGATCTCGGGCCCGCCTTTGGCGCTGCTGTTTTCGAACCAAGGGCTCGCGCAGGACGAATTTCGCGCCTCGCTGGCCCTGTTCCGCGTCGTCGAGTCGGTGGCGACGGCGATCGTCTACCTGGGGCTGGGCTTGTATTCGTCGCAAAGCCTGAGCGTGGCCTGTCTGATCCTGCCGTGCATCGTGCTGGGCGTGCCGCTTGGGCGCTTGCTGATCGGCGCGCTCGATGCCGAGCTCTTCCGTCGCCTGTGCATGGCGCTCGACGCTTGGCTGATCAGCTTTGGCCTGTCGCGTCTGATGCTGGCCGAGCGCGTCGCGATCGCCCGCTTTGCGTACGTGCCGCTCGTCGCTGTTGTGCTGCTGGATGCGATCATCTTGTACCGCTTCCTGCGCGCTCGTCGGCTGTCAGCGGTCAGCCCGTCGACGGGCACGCACGCGCAGTAAGGCGCAGGGCCTGGGCAGCCCGTTGAACACGCGACCGCGCCGCAGGGCATGGTGGGCGCGGCGTAGGCGCGGCGCGATCGTCGACGCAAAGCAGAGCGGCCGTCCGTCCTCACCGCCGCGGTCACAGGTTGTCAATGCGCTCGACCCGCTGCAGCGTTTCTAGCTCTGCTTGGCTGGGACAGACCTGCCTGCGCTTGGTCATGGCCTGACAGCGCTTGACCATCTCTTGCGCATATTCCAGCGAGTGATCAAGCCGCATGCGGATCCGGGCCAGGGCGGCGTAGCCTTCGGCGCGCGTCATTGCCCGACTCGCCGCTAGCTCCTCAAGCAGCACCTCGGCAACATGCAGCAGCTTGTCGTCGTCGCTGGCTTCAAGAATCAAAGCATACGACTGCCGCAGGACGGGATCGCGAGGATTTTTCTTGATCATCAGTTGAATCATTGCGAATGACTGAAACCAATCGATAAGAAACGGCAGACATGGCCCCAAAATGGCATGCAGTCGATCTTGATAGATTCGCATCTTGCGTAGCTGAGCATCTGTATGCGGAGTGTCTCCAATATAAAATGAATCATTATTAGAATAATAGAAATAGTAAATGTGTTCACACGCTGGTTTGATATTCCCATCACGGAGATTGCGAGCAATTTCGGCCAGCGTAGCATCTGTCTCTTGATAGCTCATATTGGGAATGCGGGGCGGGATACGTGGTCTACCTTGGGACCGCCCTGGCGTCTGCCCGGCTGTGCGCTCTCGGGGATCGTCATAGACCGACATCGGGAGCCAATATTTACGCGGGGGACGGTGGATTAGCGCCTCTGCCGGGGATGCTGAATCGGCTGATTGATTGGCAATTTTCGCAGGTGGACATTTATCGACAGTCGGCTGATGTAAATCGCGATCAGCGGACTGGGCGGTTCGACTATTGGCGCAGGCCGACAAGACAAACACATAGATCAGGATGAAATACGCAATAGGTGGCCGCAGCGTAGCCGTGCGAAGCCCAGCCATCACGGCTGGCCGGCGCTTATTTCCGCCGCAGATAAGTCCATGGATAGACCGTCGATCCATGAACAGCCGAGCGGACGTGTCTAGCCAACCCAGCCGATGCAGCGCAGAGGAGATCATGGCTCCTCATGTTGGCGGATCCTGCTTGGGCGGCACAAGCGCAGGTTCGAGCTTGCGGCTCAAGCCTGCACCGTCAGCGAATGGGCGGTGGTGCCTTCGCCGTCGGGCTCTTGCAGCGGAAGCCCGGACGCGGCCGCGGCTCCTTCACCTGCCGACGAGCGCGTTCCGCTTTGCGGACGGCCCGGCAGAGCCTTTGATGTGCTGCGCCATCAGCCGCTCGAACAAAGAGAGTGGCTCTGCAAGGCTCCCTTGGAGCCAGGCGATGAGGGCGATGTAGTAGAAGGACAGGAATGCCGTGGCGAATAAGTCAGCGCGCGTGGTCGCGGCTAGCTCGCCGCTGCTCTTGGCTTCATCGACCACCGAGATGACGTGCGCACTCACGCGCATCACTTGCTCGCTGAAGCGCTCGCGAAAGGGGGAATCCGCCAGCAAAGACTCCCGCAGCAGCGTCCTCGATAGGCTGGGCCTCGCCGCGTAGTACGCATAGAACGGGCGCACAACGGCACAGAGCTTTCGCAGCAGGGATCCGCGACTCGTGGCGCTTAGGCTCTGTGCGATGGCGTCTTCCAAGTCGTCGTGAAGCGCGGCGTGCAGCAGGCCCAGCTTGTCTGTGAAGTGCAGCAACACCGTACCGGGGGAGACGCCTGCCTCCTCGGCGATGGAACGAATATTGGCGATCTGGAATCCATCCCGTTCCAGGTGCGTGCGCGCAACGTGCAGGATGCGAGCACGGGTGGCTTCCTTCTGGGCCTGACGTCCTTGCGCGGCTTCGGTCATGTCACGTGTGCGGTGCGGCGTGGCTGTCATGCAGGGTTGGCGGGATGCGGACCTTTATATATTTCGACAGGGCTCGCTCAGCCACATCAAGAAGAAGCCTGTCGGCAAATCGAGGCCCATGAACCTGAATACCAATGGGCATATCCCCGCGGCCCAGACCGATGGGGATCGTCAATACCGGTGTCTCAAAGACCGTCGTCGGAACGGTGTACGCGCCAAGGTAGTGCGAGTATGGAACGGCCGTTCCGTTCACATCAATCGGATCGCCCCGACGCTGCCGCGAGATGGCTTCGCCCATCGCGACCGGCAGAATCCAGCAGGCGTAGCGCTCAAAGAACGCGTCCACCGCGCGAATCATCTCGGCCTGCTCGGCAAGAGCATCCTCATAGCCGCGACGGCTCAAGGCCATGCCGGCAGAGAACCACTTTGTAAAAGGGCCGTCGCCTAGTTTGTAGCGCAGCATGTACGCCTCGAAGAGGTAGCGCGAAAGGCGGTTGTTGGCGGGCCACGGAATGCCGCTCCATAGCTCGTAGCCGGCGATGGCGCCCCACACCCGCCAGGCGGCTTCCAGGTCGACAGCCGGGGCGGCAGGTGAATCAAGCTCGTGCCCATCTGATCGCAGACCCACACACAGCGCGTCCAAGAGCGCGGCCGTAGCAGGATCAGGCTCGGCACCCGGCAGCGAAGGAGTCACAGCGATGCGCAGCCGCTCGACTTGGAATGAAGGGGGCTGGGGTCGCGCCGCCACAGGGCCCGTCAGCACATCGAGCATCAAGGCGAGGTCCGCGATGCTGCGCGCCATCGGCCCAAGGCTCAGCAGTCTGTGAAACGACATGGGCAGTCCCTCGGGACCGATGTCATCGACGGGCAGAAGTCCAACTGTGGTCCGTAGGCCGAGCACCCCGCAGCAGTGCGCTGGGTAACGGATCGAGCCGCCCAGATCGCTGCCCAGTTCGAGCGGCGTAAAGCCAGCAGCGAGCGCAGCCGCAGAGCCTCCCGACGAACCACCGGGCGTCCGCTTATGGTCCCAGGGATTCACCCCCTCTTTGTAAAACGGACTGTCGCATTGCCAGTTGAGGGCCATCAGCGGCAGGTTCGTGCGCCCGAGGATGATGGCGCCCGCTTGCCGCAGTCGTTCCGACACCTTGGCGTCCGTGCGCGGACGGTGCCAAGCGTACGGTGGCAAGCCGCCGAATGTTGATCGGACGCCCCGGACACGCAGGCTGTCCTTCAGCGTGACCGGCACGCCATGAAGGGGCCCCATCGGCTTGCCATCGCGTCGGGCGGCATCGGCCACTTCTGCCTCGCTGAGTGCCTCGGCCTCGCGGACGCTGACCACCGCGTGGATCTGCGGGTTGTACCGCCGAATCTGGTGCAGGTGCGCAGCGACGACTTGCACAGCGGTACATCGCCCCTCCCGGATAAGCGACGCGAGTTCGCTTGCGGGCCGAAAAACGAGCGGCATGCCTGCCATCGAGAGCTCCTATTCTGCGTCGCCAGCCGCGATGCATTCGAAGTGCGAACCGTTCAATATACAAGTTCAGTGAACACGTTCATTGTGAACCAACTCACGCCGCCGTCAAGCCTGCGTCGGGGCTGCCCTCGTTGCTTGCCAGGGGGCGGGTGCGAGGGGGCAATGTGCTCAACCTGCGATCGGCGGCAGGCGCTGAAGCGCCGATGGCCCGCTCGGGGCTTGGTGCTGCACGGCCGCGAGGACGGCCTCGTCAGGTACCAAGGGCCGTCTCTAGGTGATCGGCGAGAGCGCTGGCGATGGCGCGCTTGCCTTCGAGCGAGACGGGCTCGGCCCCGCGCGTCAACATCCAGGCTCGCTGTTGGTCCGCCTGCTGTTCCTCGCCGCGGCTAGCGATCACGCAGGGGAAGCGGGCAAGGCGAGCGCGGGAGATGTCGAACAACGCCTCGCGCGAGATGCCCTCCTGATACTTGAACGTGACCATATAGAGCGTGGGATGTGCCTCGCGCACCTCGTCGATGATCTGGGTCGTGGGCAGCAAGCGCAGGGTCAGCTCCTGCTTTCCACTTGGGATCTTGCCCTCGACGACCTGTGCGGGTCGGTAATCAGCGACCGTGGCGGAAAACACGCCGGCCTCCTGGCCGCGCGCAAGCTCTTCCGCTACGAGCCTGCGGTACTCGTCATAGCTGCGCGCAATCCGGTGGGGCAGAAATGTCGGAACCGGCAGAGCGCCATCGCCGTGGATCAGGAGCACTTCCGCGCCGCGGTGATGTAACTCGTTGGCGATGGCGATGCCAAGGCGGCCACGAAAACGGTTGGTAATGCGGCGCACCGCATCGATCGGTACCGGCGTCGATCCTCCCGTGACCAGGATGCGACGGCCGCGCAGCGGCGAACGGCTGAGGGCACGCGACACCTCGGCGACAAGGGCGAGCTCATCGGGCAGGTTGTGCTTGCCGTACGCATCGCGCGGCGGGATCACGCGGACACCGAGATCGTGGAGCCGCCGAAGCGACTCGACAAGGATGCGATTGTGCAGCGAGCCGTGCATGGTCGGCGCAACCAGCACCGCCGTTTTTCCGCGTTCGAGCCGCCCCAGTGCCGAGGCGGCGGACGAGCTGATGACGCCGTCTGCGACGCCGGATGCGATCTTGTTGATGGTGTTGTAGGTCGCTGGGGCAATCAGATATGCATCGAAGGGCGCAGCATCGCTGAGGTGCTCGGCTGCAGCCGTGAGCTTCTGGACGACGGGGTGAAGCGTGCTCCATTCGAGTGAATCGGCGGTGACGTAGCGCAGCGCTTCGTTCGAAGCGAAGGCGACGACATCCGCGCCCTGGCGGCGCAGCGCACGCGCAACAAAGGGAATTTTCATCGCGGCGATACCGCCAGTCACCAGCAGCGCGATGCGACGCCCGGCGAGGTACGTGCCTTCGGGAAGGACGTCGTGATCACCCAGATCGGAAGGCGTCGGCGCAAGGAAAGTCCAGCCACTCATCCCGCGCTTGTTATCAGCTCCAGGTCGTGAGATCCAGGGGGGGTCTCGCACCCGTGGCTGCCCGACGTGAGAGCGGCCCCCGAGACCTTTGTGTGACGGAACGCTCGCGAAGCGGACAGCGCGGCGCGTCCTGTCGTGAGCTTGCGTCGGCCGTGGCCTTTGAAAGGTACCTGAGCCCTTCACCGTTTGACGTCGCAGCGACTGCTGCACGGACGGCGTTTGGGACACGCGCAGGGCAGCATCGCGCCCCTCGCCCCCCGCGTTCAGGGGATACCGGAAGGATGCCGCGAGACCTGTAATCGAAGCAGCGCGAGACCCGCGCGGAGGGGATCATGAAAGCGAAGAGTGCTTGTCGATTTTTGGCCGTTCTGTCTTTGGTCTTGAGCACTGCGGCAGCGTGTTCCGAGCCGGGCTCCGACTCGATGGATCTGGGCCCGTTGCCTGACGGACCTGCGGCGATGCCAGATATGGCCACGACGCCGCTGCTCATGAGCGGCACGGGCTACGGCCTGGTCTTCTCGGCGGCGCCCATGCCCAACATCGACGCGCGGCCAAGCGTCGAGGCGACCTTCGATTCGGCAGGCTCGTTCGTGGCATACAAGGCGCACGCTATGGAACAGCTAGCGCTGGGCAGCGCCACCAACGCTGCCACCAGTACAGACGGAATTGCGGCATGGGGCGTATGGCGCGGCGGGCCGACGACCGGGGTGTGGTACGTGGCCAAGCCGAACGGTGACTTCAGCTTTGATCCGATCACAGGCGGCTTCCACTACGCCATCGGCAAGACCACGCCAGACGCCGCGCTGCCAGCGTCTGGATCGGTACCGTACACGCTGGTGAGCGGCACCCCGCCCGCGCGTACCAACGCGACGGCGCTCGGTACGCTCAGAGCCATCAGCCTGACGATCGACTTCTCGACGCGCAGTGGAACCTTCTCGATCACAGCGGCGATGCCTGACGGGGATGCTGTGCTCAGCGGCGCGCTGAGCTACGTCGGGAGCAACGGCAAGATCCTAAGCTTCGGCAGCACCGCGGGAGACGCCCGCGGCATCTTTGTCGGCGCAAGCGGCGAGCGCGTGGTCCTTTCGTACACCATCAGCCAAAATGGCGGCGTAGTCCACGGCGCAGCGACTCTCAAGCGCTGATCGGCGGTGTGCTCGTGAGCCGCGCCCTGGGCACGCGCAGACGCACGACCGTGCCCTGAGATCCGAAGTGCCAAGAGATCTCACCACCGAGCGCAGCAGCACGAGAGCGGAGGCTGCGCATCCCGTTGCCCTCGCGCGGCCGGTTCGATGCAGAGCCGCAGCCATCATCGCTCACCGACACGGATAGGTTCGACTGATCGACGGCGATGCACACTTCCGCTCGGCGAGCCTGCGCGTGACGCAGGAGGTTGGTGACCGATTCACGCAAGATGCGACCAAGATGCAGAGCGGCCGCGCCGTCGAGCTCGACGTCCGGCAGATCCTCAGCCTGCTGCCAGTCGAGCTGTAGCCCAGCCGCGCTGGTTCGCTGCGTGATCTCGTCCCGCCAGTCCGCCAGGCGTTCAAGAAGCGAGAGCGGTCCGCGACCCGTGTGATAGATCACCTCGCGCAGATCCCGCATCGCCGAGCGCGCCAGATCGGCCTGCGCCGGGCTCTCAGCACCAATGGAGAGCGACAGAAGTTTGGCGCCGAGGTCATCATGGATATCACGAAAGACGCGCTCGCGCGCCTCGGCTGCGGTCTGTTTGAGCTCAAGCTGGCGGCGACTGTCGTAGCTTCGATCGAGCTCTGCACGCGCCTGATCGACGCGCGCTTCGAGCTCTGCGTTGAGGGTTTCTGACGCGCTGAGTGCTCGGACAAAGCGACGCGTGAGGTGCCAGGCGAGAAAAAAGAAAATGAGCGGAGCTGCATAGTGCATGAAATAGAAGCTGCGCCCATAGACGGTGAGCATGAGCACTCGTGGATACCAGCGATCTGGAACGCTGAGCAGCCAGTCGTGGCAGCCAAAGAGCAAAAGGACGCCCATCATGCCGGCGAGCAGCCCGCGATCCCATGTGCGCTGCTGGTACCAGGCGCGTAGCACGAGCAGTGCAAGGTAACAGGCCGCCGCAAGCGTGAAGACGTGAAAAAACCTGTAGCAGTGCCCTCGCCAAAGCGGGTTCGGCACGCAGGCCGTGACCACCATGCCCAGCACGGTGACGGCGATAAGGACGCGCTCAAGCCGAGGACGCGCGAGTCCGAGATAGCGGTGAATGAAGCCGGCGAGGGCCACGATCCACCAGTCCAGGCAGTGGTGCGCCAGCCACCGCATGATCGGAAGCGGCACGATGGGGTTGCGCATGCCCAGGTAGGCGCTGAAGCAAGCCCACGCCAGGCACGAGCCAGCGAACCACAAATACAGGCGGTCCTGTCGCCGCTGCCACCAGATGCTGAGCATGAAGACTCCAAGCCCGGCCAAGCTGAAGCTCAAGATGCCCGCCATCTCGCCCTGCAGGAACCGCCGCCGCTCGCTGTAGGCACGCAGGATGCGCTCTGGACCGACGAGGATGGGGGCCAGCCAGCCATAGCCTGGGTCAGCCCGAAAGCGGACAAGGATCTCGTTTGTCCCAGGGCGCAAGAGCGCGGGCGGGATCGTAAAATAAAGCGGCGTGTTCCAGTTGAGAGTCATCGGCTCGTCGAGCCGCCCACCGTCGCCGAGAAAGGCGCCGTTCACGTAGACCGCAGCGTTCATCTGGAGCCGGAAATACAGGCCGTACACCTCGTCGGGGACCTGGCTTGTGAACCAGCGCAGGTGGTAATAGCCGCCGGGATCGAGCAGCGAGCGCGGCCCCCAGATATCAGGCAGCTCGATCTCTTTCCAGCCGGGGTCCGAAAGGGCGGGAGGCCGCGCGGAGTCACGGTGCAGAAAGCGCGCGTGGTTAAGAGAAGTGACCTCTAGCTTGGGCTGCTCATCGATGAGCAGGAGCCCATTGCATCCCACGCAGTGCGCCATGAGCAGCAGAGCCAGCAGAACGCGGATCATGACGCGGGCGACTATACTCCATGAGCGCGCTGGCTGTCGCGGACAGCACTGCGCAGTTCAGTCTGTGGGGACGCGGCACACGCGCCAGATGCCTCACGGCGTAAGCTTGATCTCAGAGGTCGAGCACTGCACGTCGGCCTGGGTTTTCACCGACGCTGTCGGGTAGCTCCACGTCGTCTGTGTCCACAGAGATTCCTCTTTCTTGCAGCCGGCGAGCGCACCGGTTTTGTTGCACGCTTCATCCCGAATCTCGGCCTGCAGCGTGTTGCAGAGAATCTTGATGCTCGCTTGTGCGCTTGGCTTGCTCAGCCCTGAAAAGCCCGAGTACTCGACACAGATTCGCGGCATGCCGTTGTTCATTGCGGTGCAGCTAATGGTGTCGGCGCCGCACGCTGAAAAAACCAGGCTGACCATCAAGAGCACGTTCTTTCGGTAGCGGTTCATGTCGGTCTCTCCTTGCTAATGGGTCATCCCATTGAACGGCTGCGTCGCCGCGCCGCACATCCCACGATCGCGGGATACACCGCGTAGCCGCCGCCGCATTCAATCGATGAGCGGCCGGATGGGCCGTGCAGCAGAAGAGCGATCCCATGAATTCGGAAGACACAAAAAGGAGTACGCCATGAACATCCGCAGCGGTCTTTCCATTGCTCTGTTTTCCTTCGCCGGCCTTCAGGTGGCCTGTCCATCAGGAACAGATCCGGTGATGCCTGACCCAAACCCGCCGGCCGCCGATGGCGGCGTTGCCGTGGATATGTCAGGTCCGCCCCCCGGCCCCGGTCATCAACTCGGTGGCGCGATTCAGCAGGGGCCTCTCAATTTGCTCGGACAAAAGTCGATCCTGGCCGGTACCGAAGGCGTGTATGGGGCCGCGGACGGAACGGGCCCAAGTGCGCAGTTCGTCAACCCAGTCGGCGTGACCACCGACGGAACAAACGTCTATGTGACCGACAATCTGAACAACACCATTCGCAAGGTCGAAATCGCGACGGGGGTCACGACGACGGTGGCCGGCATGGTCGGGATGACCGGCACAGCCGACGGAACGGGCAGCGCTGCACGGTTCTTCAGCCCAACTGGCATCACCACCGACGGCAAGAAGGTCTATGTGGCGGATGGGGGCAACCACATGATTCGCCAGATCGACATCGCGACATCTGTCGTAACCACTCTGGCCGGTGGGACTGGCCCAGGCACCACAGATGGCGTCGGGGCGGCAGCACGCTTCTTTGGGCCGCATGGCATCACCACCGATGGAACGAGCCTGTTTGTCGCCGACACTCGGAACAACACGCTTCGCAAGATCGACATCGCAAGCAAGACCGTGACAACGCTGGCCGGCAGTGGGCAAGCGGTCGATGTCGATGGGACTGGACTTGCGGCTGGCTTCAACAGCCCCAAAGGCATCACCACGGACGGGACATCGCTGTATGTCAGTGACTTCGGCGCCAACACCCTGCGCAAAGTGCGCATCGCTGATGCGACGGTGACGACGCTTGCTGGTACGGCAGGGCAGGCCGGCACAGCAGACGGCGTCGGTGCCGCGGCGCGCTTCAACTCTCCGACCGGCCTGACCACGGACGGCACCAGCGTCTTTCTAGCTGACTCGAACCGCAACACCGTACGCCAGATCGTCCTTGCCACGGCGACCGTGACCACCCTAGCCCGAGGGTTTTCGCTGCCGTACGACGTGACCTCGAACGGAACGCGCTTGTTCGTCGCAGACTCAGGCCACAATACGATCGCCGAAGTCAAATAGCGATGCATCAAGGGTACGTCGAGCAACAGCCCAAAAGGGGAGATGAAGATGAACAGCCGCACGGGGCTCGCGCCCACAGCAGACGACAACGCGGCGCCCAAGAGTGCGCTCATCGTCGATGACCGCCCCGACGCTCAGCAGTGGCTGACACGGGCCGTGCGCTCTTGTTTCTCTGCGATCGAGATCTCGATCGCGAGCTGTCTAGGCGAGGCCTGCACCTGGATACAAAGTCACGCGCCGCCGGATCTAGCGCTCGTCGATCTGGGGCTTCCAGATGGCGATGGTGTCGAGCTTATCGCGCAGCTCAGCCGCGATTCACCGTCGACGATCAGCATCGTCGTGAGCATCTATGATGACGATCGCCATCTGTTTCCGGCGCTGCGTGCCGGTGCGCGGGGCTACCTGCTCAAGGAACAGCACTGGGAACGGATCGCGGATCTGCTGCAGGGAATCACGTCAGGGCGCCCGCCGCTCTCGCCGGCCATCGCGCGCCGACTGCTCGGCTACTTCAAGGCGGAACCGCAGCCCTATAAGAAAGCGCTGACCCCACGCGAAGCCGAGATCCTGACGCTGATCGCCAAAGGCATCACGCAGGCAGAGACCGGCAAGCTTCTGGGGATCAGCGCGCACACCGTGTGTACCCACGTAAAAGAGATCTATCGCAAGCTCAACATCTCTTCGCGAGCCGAAGCGGCGCTCACCGCGCAGAAGCTCGGACTTATCGATTGAGCAGCGAGGCCGCCGGCAAGCATTCTTTCCATGCCTGACGTTCGCTGGAATTCCGCCTGGTCGACCGCCCGTCTGCGGCGTTGCTCGTCGGTTCCATGGCGAACTTCAGGGATGGGACCGTCGCTAAAACTCGAAGTTGATGCCGGCGTTGAAGGTCAGGTCGCTTAGGTCGAGCTTGTTCTTTTGCGCCCAGCCGCTCATGAACGCGCCGTGAAGCTCGATGAACAGCGACACGCGGTTCATGCCGATCTCAGAGTCGATCACGCGCGAGGCCTGGCGATCGATGGCGCTCAGATCGAGCGCGATGCCAGGGTGTACGACCAAGCCATAGGTCGCTCCCGAGGCGTCGCGAGTCACCGTTGCGCCGCTGTCATCTTTCGTGGTCAGCGACGACACAAAGCTGGCGCTGCTGCTGATCCACCAGAAATACGCGCCAAAGCCGGCCTTGACGTATGGGATCAGCGGGATGCGATAGCGCTTGGATAGCTCGTCGAAGCGATAGACCAAAAGCAACGACACCGGCACCAGGTTGAAGATCGACTCGTCCCCCGAGATGCAGGCGTCGTACGGCACCTGGGACTTGCTCACCTTGCCATCGGTGCCGACGGATTCCTTGTAATACGTGCGCCAGCCTTCGCCGTTGCCGACGATGCTGCACGCGGGCCGCCCAGAGCCCGGCGCCGACGTAAATGCCGGAGCGCTGCGACGGTAATAGCCACCAGAAAGGCCGATTCCCAGCGAGCCAAAGCGATTTAGAAACTGGTAGTCGACTTCCCCTTGCGTAAGCAGCCCACGAGGCGGAACCAGTCCAGCCGGTTCTTCGTTGCTGCCGAAGTAGTCAGAAAACGGCGTCGATGGCGATGTGCCCGACTGGAACACGGCGCTTGAGTCAACAGCCGGGATGTACGGCGAAAACTTCAGCTCAAAGGCGAAGCGTCGCGGCGACTCGCGCAGGCCGTGTGGATCGACGGGCTCAAAGACCTGAGCCAGGGCGGGGGCGGGAAGCGAAAGAAACAGCCCACAACAGACGGCGGTGCAGCCCAGCGCCGACACAGAGCGCGGGCGCAGCAACTCGACGGGGCGCAGGGATCTGGATGGCATGTGCTGGCTCACGCCGACCTCCCGAAAGACGGTCGCTGGGCTGAGGCAGCGGCCTTGGCCCGACGACGGCGCAAAAACAACGGCAAGCCGGCCAAGGCCAGCCAAAGCCCGCTGACGCTGGCCGAGGCCTGCCGTGCGACCGCAAGCGAGCAGCCAAAGCCGATGGGGCAGTTGGCGCTGCCGCTCTCGCAGTACTGGGCAAATGGGTTTGAAACCGGCTTGGGCATCGCTTTTACCAAGCTCTTAGGCGACGAGGGATTGCCGTTGCGATCGATCGCCACCACGGCTAGCTCATACTCGATGTCGTTTTCTAGCCCGTCGACGCGCGTACTAAACGAGGAAGCCCCCATGGCTTGCACGCGGTCGGAACAGATAAAGGCGGGGTGCAGCGAAAACGGCGTGGCCTTGGGATCCATGGCCGCTTTTGGGATGTCGCTCGTCGGGGCGGGCGGGTTGTTGGCGGCCTGTGTCGGCGGGGGACGTCGGTACATCTTGCCGTCGACGCAGGCTGAGTAGAAATAGCGCGTGTTTTCCCGAAAGCTCGCGTCCTTAACCGGCTGCGTGGGCTGGTCGGGGCGCCGGCACAAGACCTGATAGAACTCAATGTCCTGCGAGTTATCGCCCGTCGGAGCCGTCCAGCGCACGGTGATAGCGCCATCGCCGCTTGAGGCGCTGATCTCGATGGGCTCGGGCGGTGGCGTGGTATCGACCGAGATCGGCATCTTGCACGCAGCCGGCGACCCGGTGACATCGCCGAGCAGCACGTACAGCGTCCGCGTCGAGGTGCCGTTGACATCGCAGGAATACGGCCACACCGGCTTGTCCGGCGTCGGCATCCAGTTCACGGTCTTGGGATTGGGGATCTTTTCCGACGCAAACGAGATGTCGATGGCTGCGGTCGACATGAAGCTGCTGACGCTGACGGCGCTGTCGGCCTTTTCGCAGATGCTGCCAGTCTGCGTGCGGTTGGTGGCCGAGGCGCAGTCGCTGGCCCCCACCCAGGCCTCGGCTCCGACGCCGGCCGTGCCCGCAGGGATGGGCGTCGTCATCAGGACGCGCATACCCAGATCAGACGTCTTGCACTCGCACTCAGCGCGGCCATAGACATAGCCGGCCATGCTCAGGATGGGCTCTTTCCCGACGGTGACATAGGTGGTTCCCTGGATGGCCTGCATGCCGACCATGCC
>CAZKOY010000019.1:6804-52649 GCA_964554495.1 uncultured Myxococcales bacterium | reverse complement strand
CCACCGAATCGACGGCTGGCACGCTCTGCGGCACGGGACGCAGGCTCACGCTGGCAACGTCATCGCGATCGAGCGGTAGCTCAACCCGCGATTCCAAGTGACCGGGGGCGCGCACCACCACCGTGGCTCGTCCGGTTCCGCGCACGTATTCGATCATAAGCGGGGTCTGACCCAGCACCGTCTCGGCAGGCAAGGGTCCACTCACCTCGGCGCCCGCGGGTGTGCTGGTCAGCGACCAGTGAACCAAAGCCGGCCCCACTGGCTTTCCATGCTCCGGGCCACTGGCTCCGTCTTGGCTCGCCACGCCCAGCCCCTGACGCAGCGCCCCCAGCCAGCCCACGGCCCCGCCACCCGCAGCGGCGAGCGCCACCACCAACAAGCCAAGCAACCACAGCCCCCGGCGCCCAGACTTTTGCCGAGCCGCCGAGACGCTGGGGACCGCCGGAACCGCAGGCGCGGCGTCGTCTCCTGACACGCGCGGTGTGCCAGCCGAGGCTGGCGCGACTTTTCCATCGAGTGGGCTCTTGCTGCTGGCGCTTGCAGCCGGCGGCAGGCTGACCGGGACCGGCCCGCCCCCAGCCAAGACCGGAATGTGCGCAAGCTCAGCGGCGACATCGGCAGCAGACGGCCTATCGGCCTGCGACTTGGCGAGCATGCGATGCACCAGCGCGACAAGCTCGGGATGCAGCGTCGGCACCTTCTCACCGAGAGACGGCGGATCTTGGTACATGTGCATGGACAGCAGCTCAGCATCGGTCTCTGAATCAAAGGGGATGTCGCTCGACAGCATCTCGTACAGGATGATGCCCAGCGAGTAGACATCGCTCTTGTCGTCGACATCGCGGGCGCTGCGGCACTGCTCGGGCGCCATATAGGCCGGTGTGCCCAAGATCGTCCCGGTTCCTGTCAGACCGCCCCCATCCGCGGCATCCGGCTGCACGACCTTGGCCAAGCCGAAGTCCAAGATCTTGGCCCGCTCGCCGCCTGCTGCTTCGGGATCCGCGACGATCATGATGTTCACCGGCTTCAGATCGCGGTGGATGATGCCCTTTTGGTGCGCGGCGGCCAGCGCCGAGGCCATCTGCCGGCACAGGCGCACCGCCACGTCTGCCGGCAGGCGCCCGCCGTTGCGCTCCAGTCGCTGACGCAGCGTATCGCCGTCGAGATACTCCATGACGATGTATGCGCTGCCGTCGGGGGTCTGACCGAACTCATAGATGTTCACCAGGCTCTGGTGCTGCACGATGTTGACCGCTCGCGCTTCGTTGATAAAGCGCTGCACGATCAGCTTGTTGTTGGCATAGCGACGGTGCAGGACCTTGATGGCGGCGCGGCGCTGAATCTGGTCGTGAACCCCTTCGTAGACCTGGCCCATCCCACCGGCCCCAAGGAGGCGAACGATCGAATAGGCGCCTATCTTCTGGTTCTCCAATGGACCCTCGACAGCGACGGTTTGCCTGCGGCTCCGCTCATCGCCGCGCCTGTCTCAGACATGCAAGACGACCCGGACTTTTGTGAGCTGGCTAGGGGATTATATCAAACGAAAAACTGTGAAATTCATCACATAATGAGCGCTCGCATGTCGACGTACGCGGCCGGTGGCAACTACCGCATCGAGCTTGTGCGAACCATCGCCTGGCTGCGCGTCTGGCAGAGACCCGATCTCACGCGAGAGCAGGGCGCCGAACTGGCCCGCGAAAAAGTCGACATTCTGCGCCACTTGGCCGAAGGGCCACGCAGCATGGCCAAGGCGCTGCTCATGGACCTGCGGGCGGCCCCGCGAAGCTGGGGTCCCATCACGCAAGAAGCGCTGTCCGCGATCCTGGCAGCCTGGGAACTGGCAGAGCGCCGCGTGGGCATCTTGCTGGCCAGCGATCCCGTGCAAGACGTGCTGATGCGCCCCACGATGAGACGAGCCGCGCCCACCATGGGTCGCATCTTCTGGGTCGAGGCCGACGCCTTGGATTACTGCATCTTGGGGCGGGTTCCTTCGGGCGAATAGGCGAACAAGCCGACGGGTTAAGCGGTCTGTTCTTCGCCTTCTTCTTCGGTCGGCACGTTCTCAAGCAGGCGGTCGATGGCGGCCTGCACGCCTTGCAGCACGGGACTCGGCACGCTGCCTTCCAGCGCAGCCAGAGCCTCGATGAGCTTGCGCGCCAAGCGCAGCGCTTCCCGCTGACGCTTCTTCTGCTCTAGCTCAACATCGGATGGAAACAAGCTCTCGCGAAACTGCCGACTGACCTGCGTATACGGCAAGTTCTCGTCGAGAATAGCGCGCCGGACTTCGGCCAGAAGATCGTTGGCAACGCTGCCGCCCTGCGCCGCGTCCTCGGCACGACGCAGAAACTCGATGTTCTGCAGGCTGGGGTATTCCTGGGCGACGCCGTCGCGATCAAAGACCTCGGGCGCTGACTTGCGCAAGAAAGCATAGGTGCCGACCAGCTTGTTTACCGTCGACGTCTTTAGGTGCAGCTCTTTGCGGTAATACTCCTCGAACGAGACAAAGCCCCAGGCGGTATAGCGCTGGGTTTTCTGGCAGGCCGACAGCGCTTCCGCTAGCTCGATCCAGCTGGCCTTGAAGCGGCGCGTGCGGGCAATCAGATCGGCGCGCTCGGGATCGCTGGCAAAGCGACGCTCTGCGGCAGCCAGCGCGGCATCGACCTTGGTGTGTACAGCCACTGAAGCCGGCGCGGCGGGCCCGGCTGCGGACGCAACAGGTATGGAGGCATGCGACATGCGGCGCAGTCTATCACCGGCTCGGCGCGGTCGGAAAAGAGCCTCGCGAAGGAGCGCTCGACTCATCCCGGTTGGCCCGCGGTCTTCGTGTGTGCTCAGCCAGCGCGGTGAAGTCGGGGCGCAAGGAAACATGGGCCGGCCAAAATGCAGGTAGCTTCGCGTCTTGATTGCGGCAACCCAGTCAGTTCGCGCATGATAGGCGATACGCTGAGAAGTCAGCAGCGAGACGCCCTGCCCTCATAGCTCATGTCTGCGCCAACTCGACACGTTCCGGTTCCGTTCGATCGCATTCAGCGAGTCATCGACATCCTGTCGATGGTCTCTATCGGCGAGTACTCGCCCGAGATGATCCAGATCCCGGCTGGCGAAAATGCCGACGAGTTCTCGGTCTTGGAAGCCGCGCTGAATATCTACAATCAAGAGCTGGCATCGGCTCGCAATCAAAACGAAAAGTACATTGCCGAGCTAGAGAGTTCGAAGCGCGAGCTGCAGGAGCAGATCGCGACAATCGCTCGTCAGCAGATGGCCATCCACGAGCTGTCCTCGCCCATTGCCGAGGTCTGGGAAGACATCCTGCTGTTGCCGGTGATCGGTTCCTTGGACAGCCAGCGTGCGCTGGAGATGACCGAGAAGCTGCTAGAGCGCATCAAGCAGACGCGCTCGGCCTGCGTGATCATCGACATCACCGGAGTCGAGATCGTCGACACCACGACCGCCAACGCGATGCTCAAGATGACGCGCTCGGCGCGCCTGCTGGGCGCTGTCTGCGTCTTGACCGGCGTGCGACCCGAGATCGCACGCACGATGGCTCAGCTGAACATCGAGGTCGAAGGCGTACGAACGCTGCGCACACTCAAGGACGGCCTGCGCGCCTGCTTTGATCTGCTGCGTAGGCGGCGCGAGCAGCGGCGAAAAAACCTGGGCACCGGGAATGGCGCGGGCTTGGGAATCCGCGGCCTGTCCAGCGAGTCCATGCCCGAGGCCGAGCGCAGCGATGCAAAGGCCGCTGCGGCAGGGACCGAGCCAGCGACGACGCTTGCGGATCTAGCGTTCGGGGCTGACAGGACGGGCGGGGACGATGCGGCAAGCCACAGCGAGAGGTCTGGACAAAGCGACCATGGCTAGTCGGCGGCGATGCAGGCAAAGCCTCCTTCCGAATCGGTCGCCCGAGCCGAGCATGAGTGTGGTATGTGCAGACAAGTGTCGCTGCGCGCCGACGGCTATGGCCAAGCGCTTGGCCTCACACCTCGTTTTGTAATCGGTCGAGATGAGCGCCGTAGAGAAGCACGACCCGTCGGTTCGTTCCAAGGAGAGCGTTCAGAGCAAGGGCTCTGACGCGCCCTCGTCGGGCTCTGGCAGCGAGCCAGAGATCACGCCCCTGCCCGCGCCCATGCCGGGACTGAGCATGGAGCTTGAAGCGGTCGAGGCCGAAGAGCCGTCGCTGGCGCCGCTCGCCAAGCTGCCCGGCGTTGTGGCGCGTCCAGGCGCGACCAAGAAGCTCAAGGCCACGCACTCGCCATCCAGCAAAGCGTCCTCGACGAAACCACAGGCCAAAGCCCAGCCCGCCGCGCCGGAAAAATCCAGCAAGCCGGAAGCCAAGGCCAAGCCAAGCCAAGCGAAAAAGCCGGCGTCTGCTTCGGCTGCGCCCGAGCCTCTGCCCGCGAAGCCAGCAACGACGTTACCGCCGCTGGGACCTTCGCATGTGGCCAGCAAGACTGCCGATCCTGAGCCTGCTGTGGCTGCGCCCGCAAAAGGCTCGGTCCGCGAAAGCGAGCGCAGTCGGGCTTGGTGGGTGATTGGTGCGCTCGGCTTGGTTGCGCTGGGCGCTGGAGTGGGCGCGCTAATGTGGCAGCCAGCGACTGGTCCAGTCGCACCAACGACACCCGAGCAGCCAGCGGCGCGGCTACCGACGCCACCGCGCACCGAGCTAACCGTGCAGCCGATTGCGCCACTTCCGTCGGGAAATGGCGCGCCTACGCCCGTTGTTGAGGCGCTGCCATCCCCGCCAAGCACCGCCAGCGCGAACGCAGAGCGTGGCTCGACAGCACCGCCTTCACCCACCACCGCGGGGACCAAAGCACCGGCCAAGCCCGCGGGTGATACCGCGCTGCATGCAGCCCGGACGACGTCCAAGCCAGCCACCGAAGCCGTGACCCCGCCCTCGACCAGCAAGCCCGGCACAGAGGTCAGACCGCCAGCGACCAAGCCAACAGCCAAGCCCGCGGCCAAGCCTACGTCTGTCGCTGCCGCCGCTCTTTCTATGGATCCCGTGCCGCAGCTTTCGCCGCCCATCATTCGCCAGCACATGCTGGTCGCCGAGAAGCGCTTTCCAAGCTGCGTCCGCGAAGGCTTTGGCAGCAACGTCAGCATCGGCATCGTCGTGGAAGCCAGCGGCACGGTGCGCAAGGCCGACATCTTGGGCGGCCTTGGCCAAAGCGCGACGGGACGCTGCATCTCGGAACAGCTTCGCGGCATGCGCTTTCCTCCGTTCACTGAAGGCGGCGCGACCAAGTTCTTTGTCTGGTCGTATCAGCTGCCACAAGCCAACTAGCAGACATCCCGCCCCACCTGCTGCACCCGCGGTTTCTGTCTCGGCGCAGCCCAGGTCCTCGTGCGATAATTCGACAGAGTCATGTGTCGTTTCGGTCCGCGCCATAGGCGTCGACCCGCGAGGCCTCATCCATGAGCCTCAAGGTGACGGCGATGGGCCAGCAGTGTCCATCCTGCGGAGTGCTCTACGATCAGGGCACGAAGCACACGTGTGGCGATAGTCAAAAGCCCAGCGTCGCCGTCGCCAACCCGTCTTCGTCGTTCGATCCGCTCATCGGCACGATCATCGGCGAGCGCTACGACATTCTCAGCCGTCTTTCGGCGGGCGGCATGGGCGTCGTGTACAAGGCGCGACACGTCCTTCTGGACAACCTGGTCGCGGTCAAGGTGCTGATCAAGCCGCAGGATCTGGACGCGCAGCGCCGCTTTCTGCAAGAAGCCCAGCTCGCCTGCAAGATTCAGCATCCCAACACGGTTTATATCTCGGACTTTGGCGTGCTCCCCGACGGGCGCTCGTACATCGTCATGGAGCTTCTGCGCGGCCAGACGATCGCCGATGTGATCGCCAAGGGCCGCGTGACACCGCTTCGCGTCTGTCAGATCGGCGTGCAGATCGCGCGAGGTCTGCAGGCCGTCCACGACAAGGGGATCATCCACCGCGATCTGAAGCCCGAGAACATTTTTCTTATCGAGCAGGATGGCAAACAGGACTTCGTAAAGATCGTCGACTTCGGCATCGCCACTGACGCTGCGCTGCCGCAGATCAACGTGCGATCAGAAGGCATCGATCCCAACTCGCCGGAAGCCCTGCGTGCGGTGCGACAGCGGCAGACGCTGCCCGGCACCGTGCTGGGAACGCCGCACTACATGTCGCCAGAGCAGGCGCTGGGCGAAGACGTCGACGCCCGCGCCGACCAGTACGCGCTGGGCTGCATCTTGTTCGAGATGCTCGCCGGAACCGTGCCGTTCGACGATGAAAACCCGGCAGCGCTGATGTTCAAGCACGCCTACCGGCCGCCGCCAACGCTGTTTGAAAAAGCGCCCGGCCTGGAGGTTTCCGAGTCGCTGGTTGCGATCGTCATCCGCACGATGTCCAAGAAGCGCGACGCTCGCTTTCCTGCCATGCGCGAGCTGGAAGCCGTGCTGCAGGGCGAGATCGATGCGGTGCTGGGCAAGTCAGACTCGCTGCGATCGAACGTGTTGTCGGCGCACATGTCGACGCTGCCCGCTGCCAAGACGCCGTGGCTACTGCTGAGCGCGATCGTGGTTGGCTTCGCGCTTTTGGTCGTGGGTGGGACGTTCTTTGCCGCACAGCGTGGCTGGATCAACCTGCGCAGCGGCAATACCAAGGCGCTGCTCGCACTGCGCGCGGCGGCCCTTGCGCAGCTCAAAGAAGATCTGCGCCATCCCGACCCCGAGCTGCGACGTGGCGCGCTGTCGGCGTTGGGAGCAACCAGCGACGGAAGTCTTGCACCCCTTTTGGCTGTGCTGCTGGAAGACAAAGAGACCCAAGTCCAGATGCGCGCGGCCGAGACCGTGGGACAGCTTGGACAGACCAGCGTCGTGCCAAAGCTGGTGCCGCTGCTTGAGCGCAGCAAGTCAGAAGCCGTCGTGGCCGTCAGCGCGGCAGAAGCTCTGGATCAGTTGGGGGACGCACGCGGACAGCAAGCGCTGCGACAAGCGATGTCAGGCAAGCAAGATGCGGCGCGCCTGCAAGCCGCGCTGTATCTGTGCGGAAAAGGCGACCGCGAAGCGCAAAAGATCCTGAGCACTGCCGTCGCCAAAGGCAAGGTCCCGGACGAAGGCGCGCTGGCCATCCTAAGTCGCTTGGCGCAGTCGGGTGATAACGCGGCCAAGGAAAACCTGCTCAATCGCTTGAACACCACCACCAACCGCGAGCAGCAGCTGACTCTGGCCAGCACGCTGGCTCGCATCGGTGAAACCAAAGGACGCGATCTTTTGCGCGAAACGGCGCGCAAGCCAGGGCCGCAGCAGCTTCGAGCGGCGGCGCTCTTGGCGGCGCTGGACGAGCCAGGGGATGTCGATCTGTTCCGCGAGGTGATCCGAAACAGCGATGCGCCCGTGCCGGCACGACTGCTGGCGCTGGGTGGCCTGGCGTATGTCGGATCGACCAGCGACCTGGGACGCTTGCAGCCGCTCTTAAAGCAGAACAGCGATGTGCGCCTGCGTCAGGCAGCAGCGGCGGCCATGCTGCGGATCAGCGATGCCGATCCCATCTTGGCCGCGGCGCAGAGCCTGTCGGTAGAGAGCGATCCGAGCTGGCTCTTGCGCGACAACGCCGTCGCTGCGTTAGGAGACCTAGAGACGCAGGGCAGCGTCAATGCGCTGGCGCGCGTGCTGCGTCGACGCGATTCCGCCCCGGATGCCCGCAAGGAAGCCGCCCGCGTCTTAGGTCGGCGCAGCGATCCGGTGGCTCTGCGCGTGCTGCGGGATGGCATCGAAGACAGCGATACCAGCGTGCGGCACGAGGTCATTCGATCGGTGGCCACCGTGGGTCGTCGTTTGGGAGAGCGCGGCCTGTCGAGTGCGCGCACCGAGGCCAGCGGGATCTTGAACAAGGTGCTCTTGCAGGGCAATGCCAGCGATGAAGTGCCAGCCCGCGCGGGTCTCTTGCTGCTGGGGGATGAAAGTCAGCGCGCTCCCCTGGTGACCGTGCTCAAGAGCCCGGAAGACGCCAAGCGGCTGCACGTGGTTCAGTCTGTCGAGCGCGACGCAGCCATCTTCGCGACAGCGCTTGATGACAAAGGAGCGCCCGTTCGACGCTTAGCGGCGCGCAAGCTGGCTGCCATGGGCGACAGCCGCGCCCTGCCGATCTTGCGCGAGACGATCGCCGCGCAGCGCGATACAGCCGAAGGCCTGCACGCCTATGCGCAGCTCCGTCGCTTGGGTCAGGACGTCTCGCCGCCGCCGGATGCGCAGGGAATGATGGAAAGCAAAGACGCCAATGTGCGCGCCGCGGCGCTGGAAGCGCTGGCCGTACAAGGGGGCGAGACGCGCAAGCGGGCGCTGGAACAAGCCACCAAAGATTCCGACAGTCGCGTGCGACAGCGCGTGGTCGAGATCGCGCTTGAGATCTCGCAAGAGAAAAACGGCGCAGGTCTGGCGCTGGCGACGTCGGTCTTAAAGCAGCTCGTGCGCGACAGCGATGGCCTGGTGCGGGCGCGAGCCAACGCCCTTTTGACCCGCTTGCAAGCCCAGAAGAAGCGCGCGGAAGACACCCCGCAGACCACCAGCCCTGGCCAAAACGCCAGCACGGGCAGCGGCAGCGATGCGCCTTCGCCCGCCCCGCAAGTCGACGCCGGAACCAGCGCCGCCAGCCCGACGCCGACGCCCCATGAAGAGACCGGTGAAGCCGCCAGCGAAGCCACCAAGAATGGCAGCGATGAAGCCGGCAAGACCGACAGCGATCAGCTGCAGAGCCTGCTCAAGAGCGGACGCGATCTGTTTAAGAAACAGGACTATCGCCGCGCGCAAAAGACGCTGGAACGCCTGAGCAGCCAGTGCGGTCGGCAGTCGAGCAAGGCCTGCGCGCCCGTCGCGTACGAGCTGGGGTACTACCTGGGTCGCATCTATGAAGAGCAGGGTCAGCAGGCCGATGCGATGAATGAGTTTCAGCGCATCGACAAAAAGAAAGGCGGCTCTAGCGAGCAGCGAGACTACGTCGCGCGAGCCATCAAAGATCTCAGCAAGAAGCTGGGTCGCGTTCAGGTCAAGCGCATCAAGCGCGGACGCTGCGAGACCACCATCTTGTGGGTTACTCCGGGTGAACAGGCCATTCCGCTGTCGGCGGGAGACACCCGCACGGTCACGGTGGGCCGCAACGAGAAAGTGTCTGTGGGGGAATGCAAGTGACGGACGGGACCAGAGGGGGCTGGCCGCATTCCGTGGGCCTTGTGAGCTGGGTACGAAGGGTCGCTGCGCTGGGCAGCCTGCTTGGTCTGCTTGCTGCAGCGCGCGGCGGCGCGGCGACCGAGACCGGCGAGGTCCTGATCGTGCCGCCGTGGTGGGCCAAGCTGGCCGCGCTTTCGATCGATGGCCGCCCGGTCGGCGTGCTGCCGCAGAAGGTGCTGTTGCCAGCCGGCGATCACAAGCTGGTCCTGCAACAGGGCAAGGCGCTTCTGCCCGTCGATGTGCTGGTCAAAGCTGGCCGCGCCACGCTGGTGCGCTGGCCGCGACTCAATGCCCCAGAAGCGACGCTGACCAAGGCGGTCGGCTTGGTCATCGAGCCGGTGAACGCCCCTGCTGCCGTTCGGCAAGCGGCGCTGACTGGCATTCATGCCGAGCGCTACGTCGCCCTGGGTGAGCACGGCTCGCTGGACAAGACGCCGCTGCCTTCAGCCTGCAGCGAGACGGCCGCTTGCTTGGAAGAGCTTGCGCTGACCCACGGCTTGCGCTTCGTGGTTAGCATGCAGCTCGCAAGTGCCGACGCGGCGGCGCCCCTGACCCTGCGCGTGTTCGATGCCGAGTCGGGCGACTTCGCCGCGCAGCACGCGACGCATGGACCCGAGGCCGAGCCAGGCAAGCGCCTGCCTTTGCTGGTGGCACAAGCCCTGCGCCAAGCCCCGCTGCGTCCACTGGGTCTGCTTGAGATCAGCTCGCAGCCAGCCGGAGCCGAGGTCCTGATCGACGGGCGAAAGCGCGGCGTCACCCCGTACCGCAAGCCCGCGTCGGTGGGCGAGCACGACATCGTGCTGCACAAGACCGGCTATCACGACTATCTGAACAGCGTCGACGTCTTGCCGGGGCGGGGCTCGGCGATCGATGTCGTGCTGCGTGCCGACCGACCCGAGCATCGCTGAGGCCACCCGGCGCGGCAGCCTTCGCCCGGCTGCGCTGCATGGGGACAGCAGACCAAGGCGCCCCAGCCGCGGCCAAAATGCCCCAGTCGCAGCGGCCTAGACCCAAGTGCCCCGTGGCTGACGACGGGGGGGCGCATCCTGGCATCTAAATTGCAATTTTAGATATCGGCTTGAAGCTAGCATCATACGGAACAGCCACAGGATCACATACGCCGACAACGGTAATTACGCGTCGACTGCGACCGTGTAGATTTCTGCGCTGGCATTTTGTACAGTCGGATTGCACTGTTCAGCTGCGCAAAGTTACCGTGTTTACGTAAGGAACAGCGGGCTTTCCGAAGCTGTGTCTTCATCATAGAAACCATTGCACGTAGGGAGAATTTATGAAGAAAACCACTATCCACGCACTCGGCTTGCTGCTCGGAGTCTCGACGGGCTGCGGCAGTGCCGAGTCGCTGCCCTTTGCCGTCCTACCAGGGACTGCAGCCGAGCCGCAGGGAACACGCAGCCAGGCCAACTTCGTCAACGGCGACTTCGAGGACGGCACGCTCAGCGGCTGGACGCTGACCACCTATGTCCGGCCGCCGATCGTTGTCTATCCACCGACGAAGTTTTCCGATCTGGGCTTGATGACTGGCGGTGTCAACCTGACGCGCATCGGCATGGCGGCAGCGCCAGAGTCGGTGGTCCCGACGGGCCTTGCAGCCGGCGACAGCCTGAAGTTCCCGCGCTTTGGCATGTACACCGCGGTGATCAACGAAGGCGGCTCGACGAACAACGCCAACGTGCTGCGCCAAGAGATGACGACGACCTTGGCGGATATCGATCCGATCGACAATAAAATTCATATCCGCTTTGCTTTAGCGCCGATCCTGCAAGATGGCGCACACGCAGCGGAACAACAAGCGTACTTCTTCACAATTATCCGAAACGAAACAAAGAATACAGATATCTATTCCACTTTTAATTTTGCAAATCAGCCAGGGATTCCATACAAAACTAGCGTGGGAAACGCGGCATTCCGATACACCGATTGGCAGCTCTTTGACTGGGCGCCAGGCCCGGTCGGCATCGCTGTCGGTGACAAGGTGTCGGTGACGCTGGTCGCCTCGCGCTGCTCGCCCTCGGGTCACGCCGGTCAGCTTCTGGTCGATGGCTTCGGCGCCTTCTTGCCGGCTTTGACCGTCGTGGCCAGCGGCCCGCAAGCGGTAAACGTGTCGAGCAACATCGCGTACAACTTCAACGTCCGCAACGGCAGCAAGGTCGGCGCCAACAACGTCGTCGTGCGCGAGCGGATCCCGATGGGCACGACCTTCGTATCCGTGATGGGTGCGACGTGTACGGGCCCTGATGTTGGCGGCTATCTGTCTTGTGACCTGGGCATGATGGGGCCGGACGAGGTCAAGAACTTCCAGGTCATCGTGCGAGCACCATCGACAGCGCAGACGGTGGTAAACGGCGAGTACACGATCCAGAGCACGGGCGTGAGCCCCCTTATCGGTCCGCCGGTCCGCACCAACGTGACGGCGGGTGTCAACTACACCGATCTTGTGGTGACGGCGAGCAGCAACGTGCCAGCGGCCGAGTCAGGCGAGCAGGTCGAGTACGTCGTGACCGTCAAGAACAACGGACCCACGGCGACTCCGATGGCGGCGATCACCAACACGCTGCCCCCAGGGCTTATGGGTGCCACCTGGATGTGTACGGCCATGGCCGGCGCGACCTGCGCGATGGCCAGCGGCACAGGAGCGCTCAACACCACGGCCAACCTGCCCGTCGGTGGCAGCGTGACGTATGTGGTCCGCGGCACGATCGGCGCGGGGGCTCTTCAGCGCATGGATTATGTCGTCAGCGCAGCCCCCGGCGGCACGATCCTCGACGGCGATTACACCAACAACTCGGCCCAGGCGAGCACGGCGGTGGGGCCGACGCAGATGTTGTCGGTCAGCAAAGGCAACAGCACCGGCACGGGCACGATTGCCAGCCGACCCGACGGCATCCTCTGCGATACCAACTGCACCATGCAGGATCGCAAGTTCTCGGCTGGCTCGACGGTGATCCTGACGGCCACGCCGGACGCTGGAAACACCTTCGCTGGCTGGGGCGGCGCCTGCGCCAGCGCCGGGCTGATGCCGACGTGTACGGTGAAGCTCGACGCGGCCTCGCAGGTGACGGCCAACTTCATAAGCGGCATGGGACCAGCGGGCAACGCCGATCTGCAAGTCGTCGTGCGCGATAACCTGCTGGGCAAGCTACCTGCCAACGGGGCCCCGGTGCGGTACACGGTGGATGTGTCGAACGCCGGCCCGGATCCGGTCTTTGGCGGCATGCTCGGAACCAGCCTGCCGAGCAACTTGGGCAATGTGACCTGGACCTGCATGGCGACCGGTGGGGCGGTGTGTCCCGTCGCTGCGGGAAGCGGTCAAGTCCCCGCGAGTGTCTCGCTGCTACCGGGTGGCAAGCTGACGTATGTGGTGTCGGGAGTGGCCTCGGCCGTGCCGGTGGACCCGATGATCTTCAGCGCGGCCGTGCAGCCGCCCGCAAACAGCAGCGATCCAAACGGCAACAACAACAGCGCTTCGTCGATCGTCGGTCGTCAGCAAAACGGTGACCTGTCGATCGTCCTCACCAAGAGCCCCGATAGCGCCAAGCCCGGCGAGACGACGACGTACACCGCGCAGGTCGCGAACTCGGGACCCGATACCATCACGCAGCCGCAGGTGGTCATCAACCTGCCACCGGGGGCCCAAGTGCTGATGCCGCCGGCCGGCGACGGCTGGACCTGCTCGCGCAGCGCAGACACGTATACCTGCACGCGCGACGCCGCAGTTCCGGGCATGCTGCCGCCGATTACGGCGCAGATCGTGACGCCAGTTCCGGTCAAAGAAGGCGGCCCTGGCTCGACGGTGATCGGCACGGTCGGAGCCCCCTTGGTCAGCGATCCGAACCCAACCAACAACACGGCGATCGTCGATGCGACGAAGGCGCCGGTTGCTAATGCCGATCTGCAGCTTTCGTTCACCAAGAACCCGACGCCGAGCCCGCTCGGCCAAGAGACGACGTACACGGCGCTGCTCAGCAACAAGGGGCCTGCGACCGCGCAGTCGCCCTCGGTGACGATGACCTTGCCGCCGGGCTCGGTGGTGACGTCGTTTACGCCGGGCGAAGGCTGGAGCTGCGTGCGCAACAACCTGACCTTCTCGTGCCTGCGCTCGTCGCTGGCGCCCGGTGATGCGCCGCCCATCGTGGTGACGGCGGTGACGCCGGTCCCGCAGGACGGCTCGATGAACGGTGGTTCAGTCGTGGGTGAAGCGACGGCGATTCAGCTTCAGGATCCGAACCCGCTCAACAACGTCGCGTCGATCTCGGCGGGTGCGGTGCCGATGACGGGCTCAGACCTCAGCGTCACGCTGAGCCGCGATCCCGACAGCGCCATGCCAGGCGGCATCGTGAACTACACGCTGCAAGCCAGCAACAAGGGACCCGATGCCGTCGACGATGTGCGGGTGTCGCTGGTGCTGCCGCCCGGTGCCGAAGTGGTGATGCCGCCGGCCGGCGATGGCTGGACGTGTTCGCAGAACCTGCACACGTACGTCTGCTCGCGACCACGGCTTGGTGTCGGCGATGCCCCGCCGCTGGTGGCGCAGATCCGGCTGCCGCAGGGTGCAGATCCGTCGATCTTCGATGGCGAAGGCGGCGGCACAGCGACGATTGGCGCGCCGAACAACACCGATCCCAACGAAACAGACAACGTGTCCAGCCTGCCCGGTGCGCTGTACAAGCTGTCGGGTGGCGGTCTGGGCCTGGGCTGCTCTATGGGTCAAGGCGCTGCCCGCACGACGGGAAGTGGACCGGCGCTGCTGCTGCTTGGCCTGGCGTTTGGCATGGCCAGCCTGCGCTCGCGCCGTACGCGACGCATCGCAAGCTAGCGCACGGCCGCACAGCACCGACGGTGCGGCCACAAGGTACGCACCGTCATCAGGCTTCTTCGATCGCTATTTCTTGCCCGGCCAAGCGAAGTCGTGACGCACGCCGACATACGACGGGAAGCGCGGCACGCCGCCATCCGATAACTCCTGATAGCGATACGTGATGATGCTGCCGATGGCAGGCGGGCGATTGCGCTCGGCATCGCTTAGGCCGGTTCCGACGGCGAACTGCGTGCCATTGGGCATCTCGACGAGCAGCGCGCCCAAGCGGCCCTTGTGCTTGCCGGTGCCGGGCTGATGACCGATGACGCGCGCTTCGGCATCGTGGAAGCTCTTCACCTTGAGCAGCGAGTGCGAGCGCCCGACTTCATAGTGCGAGCGCGGCCGTCGCATCATCAGGCCTTCGCCGCCCAAGGCTTCGACGCGGCGTAGCTCTTGTCGCATGTGATCGACGCCGCGGCAGATCTCGTGCGTGTGGTACTGCGCGTACGCGGGCTTGTGGCGCGCGAGCGTCTCTTGAATGTGCTGCAGTCGTTCTTCAAACGGCGCCTTATGAGCCGGTGCATCGAAAATCAGATAGCGAACTTCGCGCCATTCATCGTGTGCTTCTTGCTTGCGCACGATGCTGACGCAGCGCTGAAACTGCTTGCGTCCGACCCACAGCTCACCGTCGAGCGGAGTATCCGGTAAGCCCTGGATGAACCACGCGGGCGCCACGTACTCGTTGCCCAAGCGGGACACGAATCGTCGACCGTCCCAATAGGCGCGTACACCGTCGAGCTTTTCGCTCATCCACCAGCCGACGAGGTCGACGTCGTTTTCCCAGACATGCGCCAACAGCACGGGCGGCGGTGTCGCTTCGGCTTTGCCCGTGCCCGCCTTGCTGGCCTTGCTCGGCTTGGCGACTTTTTCGGCGGCGCTGCTTGCGGCCCCGGCGGGCGCCGCGCTCGTGTCTTTGCTGGTCTTGCCTGCGTCGGTCTTGCTCGCGCGGGTCTTGCTTGCAGTGGACGTAGCGCCGCTCTTTGTGGCGGCCCCTTTGGACTTGGCTGTGGCCATGTACGCTCCCCTCCTAGCGTCGCGGCGAGGACCCCATGTCGATCTCGCCCGACGGGATCGTACCGCGCGACACCTAGGCCAAGCAATGCCGACGCGGCCTGCAAGGTCCGCAGGCGTTCCCCGACAACGCAGCGATGAACCACGGTAAGCCGATCGACACCGTCACAGACCAGGGCCAACTTCCAGCCATGGCACCGCAGATCGCGTCGCTGTCGCGCTGCTCGGGGTCGATCGCGGGCGGTCGCCCAATCCGCGGCTTACAGCGGGTTTTCTTCCAAGACCGCGATCATGTCGGGATCGCCCAGCACGCGCGGCACTTTGACCTGCGTCGGCGAAGCGCCGCGCTGCACAAAGATGTCGCGCAAGCGACGGAACGTTCCGCTGCGGACAAAGCGCACCTCGGCGGCTCCGATCCGCGCTGATTTGCGCGACAGCTCATACAGGGAATTGCCCTGGCACAGCGCGCTGTCGATCGAATCGACGAGCTTGGCAGCCAAGGCCGCGACATCGGTCGGCCGCTCGGAAGCCCCCAGCTCGATATAAAAGACATAGCGCTGCGGCAAGCTGTCGGTGTCGATGCGCGTCGTGAAGTCGGCAAGCTGCAGCCCGGCCAAGCCCGTCGATCGCAAGAGCGCCGTGTACGCCGTGCGCTCGCTGGTCTTTTCACCGCAGATGTTGAGCAGCGCGCCGCGTCGATGCACAAACTCGACGAGCGGTGTGCGCTGGTAGTGATCGATGACTTCGATGATGTCGCCCAAGCGATAGCGATATAGACCACTAAACGTCGAAAGAACGATCTCGTAGCGATGGCCGACCTGAAGCTCGTTGAGCTGCCAAGTCGTCGGCTGCGGCTCGTCGATGTGTCCTTCGGGGATGAACTCGCAATACGCTTGCCCTGGAATCAGAGCATAGCGCGCGGCATCAAGTCCCACGCCAATGCCCAGCACGGCTTCCGTCGACGCATAGATCGACGAATACACGGGCAGCTCACCGACATAGCGCAGCAGGCGCTTGGCATATAGGGCAAAGCCGCCGCTGGTGACTGTGTTGATATAGGTCAGCTCGGGAAACAGGCGAGTGGCGATGCCATCCATGCCCGCCGAGAGCTCATCAGCCAGCCAGGTCGACAGATCGGGCTGCGGCAAGAGCCGCTTCTGCAAGCGCTGGCGCAGCCGTGGATCGATGTTCGGCACCCCGAGCAGCGTGCCGTGCCGCACGTCATAGACCAGCTCGGCCGCGCGTAGCTCAAGCGTGTGGAACAGGTCGAGCACCGTCGACGCGAACGGCGCGCTGATGAAGCGAGCATCGCCGCCGATCAGCGCGAACAGCAAGTGAACGTACAGGGCATCGGCTTGGCTGCTGATCTGGTACGCCTCGCTGGGCGACGTCCAAAACAGGCTGCTCATACGCAGCACATGCCGCATGCCCAGCGACGTGCCGGGACCGACGGGCAGCCCGCTTAAGGTCTGCCCCGGTGTGCTGGCGTTGAGCAAGAGCAGGCCGCGACCTCCTTGCCGTGTTTCGGGCAGCAGATCGGCGACAAAGCCCTGTGGCAAAAACATCATCGCCAGCGCGGTTTTCCGTCGCTGCGTTGTCGAGATCGGCACCATCTTGCTCTTGCCGGTGGTGCCCGAGGTCAGGCCAAAACCGCTGAGTCGATCGGTGCAAAGAATGTTCTGCGCGCCGTTGCTCATGCGCTCGATGTCGGCAAGGAAGTCGTCGTGCGTGGCCAAGGGCAGCTTGCGACGATACGTGGCGGGACTGTCGATCTGAGCGAACCCGTGCTTGCGGCCAAATTCGCTGCCGCGGTTGCGACGCAAGATCGCCATCAGGGTGTCATCGTTGACCTGGCTGGCATGCGCGGCATCGCGGTCAAAGCGCAGCTTGCGGTGGCGTGCGAAGCGCACAAACAGCCGGCTCAGCAAGCCCGAGACCCAAGGAGACATCGGTCTCTAAGGTATTCAAGCGCCGCGTCGTCGTCGAGAGGCAAGTTTTGCGCGCTCCGTCGGATGCCGGCGACTCGCTTCGCTGCGCAGCACCGCGACTCAAAAAGCGGCGAGGATGCGTGCCCAAAGGCCAGGGACGGAAAAGCCACGCGCGCGGACGAGGGCGAAGACAGGTCTGGCCCGCTTCAAGCGCCCAGACGAGAAAGGATGGCATCGGCGGCGCGCAGACCGTCGATGGCGGCGCTGACAATGCCCCCCGCGTAGCCGGCTCCCTCGCCGAGCGGAAACAGGCCGGGATGGGAAGGCGACATAAAGCCGGCATCGCGCACGATGCGCAGCGGCGACGAGGTCCGCGTCTCGACCCCGACTAGCTGAGCCTGCGGGCTGATAAAGCCAGGCGCCGTCTTGTCGAACTGCCGGATTCCTTGGCGCAGGGCCGAGACGACAAAGTCGGGCAAGAGGGCGCTGACATTGCCGGGCACAACGCCGGGGCGATACGTGCTGGGCAAGACCTCATCACTTGGACGAGCGGCCAGAAAGTCGACCACTCGCTGCGCAGGCGCAATAAACCCGCCACCGCCCGCTGCAAACGCGCGCTCTTCGACAGCGCGCTGAAAGGCAATGCCAGCCAACGCATCGTCGCTGCCGCCCGACCATGCACGAACATCGGCTGGCTCAACGCTGACCACCAGCGCGGCATTGGCCAAGGGCGAGTCGCGGCGCTTCAGGCTCATCCCGTTGGTACACAGACCGCCAGGCTCCGTCGAGGCTGGCACCACCCAACCACCAGGGCACATGCAAAAGCTATAGACACCGCGCCCCTGTGCCTGCGCGGCCAACTGATAGAACGCCGCGGGCAGCGCCGGATGCTCCCAGGCTCGGCCATACTGCAGGCGATCGATCAACGGCTGCGGATGTTCGACGCGCACACCGATGGCGAAGGGCTTTTCGACCATCGCGACCCCACGCCGCTGACACAGCGCATAGATCGTTCGCGCGCTGTGCCCCACCGCAAAGACCACGGCGTCGGCGACTTCCTCGCGACCCGATGCGCAGCGCACGCCGATCACGTGACCGCGGTCGTTCAAGCGCAGATCGTCGACGCGCTCGCCAAAGCCATACTGCACGCCCAGCGATAGCAGGTGCTGGCGCATGCCGACCAAGACCTGCGGCAGGCGATTGCTGCCGATGTGGGGACGCGAATCGACGCCGATGATCGGATCGGCTCCGTGCTCGATCAGCGTGGCCAGGACTTCCGAGACCGCGGGTCGATCTTTGCTGCGCGTGTACAGCTTGCCGTCGCTGTATGTCCCGGCTCCGCCTTCGCCAAAGCAGTAATTTGAATCGGTGATCAGCGTGCCGCGGGTGATGGCGGCCAGATCGCGCCGACGGGGCTGCACCGGCTTGCCTTGTTCCAAGACAACGACCGATACACCGGCTTGCGCCAAGCGCAGCGCGGCAAAGGTACCCGCCGGCCCGCTGCCCACGACGATGACGCGGCGTCCATGCGGCGCCAAGCTGGGGGCCGGCAGGCGCAAAAGAGGCGGCGGTGGCGACTCGTGTTCCGACCACAGGTCGACTTCCACGCGATAGCCCAGCGAGAACCCCTTGCGAGCATCCAGGGCGCGTCGCCGCAGGCGTCCCTGCATCGCGGCCGAGCGCGGGATGCCCTGAATCTGTCGAGCGCGATCGATGGCGAGCCGGCACAGCGCGTCTTCCCAGTCACCGCGATCGCTGCGAACCGGCCGCAGGTGCTCTGCTGTCTCGGCCGCCGCGACCACCGACGGCGTGCGGGAATGCACATCGGGTGCGGTCTCGCTCGAAAGCGCGACGTCGGAAAGCGGCACGAACAGCTCTACGGTCTTGGTCACGGCGCCTCCATATATCACGCCCGCGATGCGCAACTTCTTTCGCAGTGCGTCTGGGTTGCTCCGGGAGTCCGAGGCGGTGTGCGCAGGGGACTACGCAGACACAAGCACAAGTGGTTCAGCCGGCGACGCTCGCTGAGGGTCCAATGGCACGGGGCTGGATATCAGGCCAGCGCCGGTCAGGTGCAATCTCCGTCGGAAAACCCAACGCGCCGCGGCTTGTCGGACCCAAGGAATAGAATCGCTGGGCTGCGGTTGAACAGGAACCCACGCCCCAGCCAGAGTCCCTTGGCATGGCGCAGCTTGTGCTAAGCGGCAGAGAAGGTTTAACCGTGAAGTTCGCCGAGCCAATGCCCCCTCGATCCGCCACCGAGCGTGAGCGCGACGTCGTAGCGCCCGAGAAACCCGCACTGAAGGAGCGCCCCGTCATGACGGACGCATCGCATGGAGAACGTGACAAGGCCATCAAGATCCTGGCGAAGTCGATCTTTCGTGAGCTCAAAATGAACGGCTACGAGACGCGCCAGATCGTCGCTCTGTCGTCTGAGCTGTTGGGTCTGGTGACCTCGAACATCAAGACTGACTCAGACGATCACGGCTAGCTCAACCGCCGCTGGACGCTGCGGCGGCGCTTCAGCCAGCCCACGCAGCCACTTCCGCTTCTAGCTTTCCCCATCACTTAGCAAGCGCAGCCCGGCGGGCAGTGTATCGCCGAATGCAAAGCGCTCTTCGCGCTCTTCGCGCGGCACCACTTCACGAACTACGTGCGCAAGGTGCGTGCCTTCGTCGCCGGGTACCACGCGCTGCAGCCACTCGGCCACGCGCTGCCGCAGGGTACCGTCGGCCACATCGCGCACGCGATCGCCGGTCAGGCGCCCAAGCTCTGCCACGGCATGTGCGACGGCATAGGCCTCTTCGCTTGCGGACTTGCTGCCGTCCCCTGCTTTGTCAATGGGCAGCGCCAGCAAGCGCCCCAGCCACTTGCTGACGACGACGGGTGCCACGACGTTGTCGATGGGACCGTACAGCGGCATGCGTGTACCGATGCGTCCCAAGGACCACAGCGCGGCCTCGCTGCGACGCTTCTCGATCAGCCCCAGCAACACATCGCCTAGCTCGGCTTTCTTCTTGGACTCGATGCGCTCACACGCCGAGACAGCGCGCCAGATCTCGGCGGCTTCTTGCGGGCTGGGTGGCTTCTTGTCGGGCTTGCGGGCCTGCGGCAGCAGCAGCGGTGCAACACGCTTCCACAGCTCATCTTGCTGCGTACGCGACAGACCTCCGGCGATGCGTCGCCACAGGATCCACCACTCTAGCTTGCAGGTCTCATCGCGCTCGTGAACGAGACCTGCGTTGAACACACGCCATGCTTCCTTGACCCGCCAGTCGTCCAAGGGATAGCCAAAGCCGGGGCGCAAACAGAAGCCGCCCAGGTTCAGCCAGCGCGCCTCGTGTGCTGGGCTGCGCGAGCGGGCTTCGCGATGCTTCTTCAGCTCCTCCCACAGGCCGCGCAGGATCGCCGTTGACCAGCCGTCGCGTGGGCCAAGGACCGTGCCCAACTGACGAGGCAAGGACGCGGCCGGAGCCTCTCCGACAAACACAGCGCGAATCTGTTCTGTCGCTGCAGCAATCAGGCCTGCTTGATCGGGTGAAAGCGCATCGGCTTGCAGTGCCGATCCTCCGTCACTGCTGCGCCCGGCACTTGCGACCGCGGCAACACCTTCGCTGCTGCTCGCGGCGCGTGCGGTACTGCCTTCGCTGCCGCGCAGATCGAACTGCAGGCGCCAGCGCATGGGGGCCGTTCCATCGAGCGATCCCGCATCTCGCGCGCTGCCTTTGCTGGAAGCGGTCGCTTTGGCGGTTGCCGCAGGCGGGGTCGCTGCCGTCGCAGATGCGTCGCTGCTTCCACCCGACACCGCCCAAAGATCCAGCGTGCCGATCTCGGTTAGGCGCGCTGCCAAGGTCACGCGCAGCGGCCGCTCTTGCGATGTCTTGGGGTGACGCAAAACGGTGTAAAGAGGCGGTAGCTCCGAGAGCTCATCGCTGGACTCGATGTTGAGCACGTCGCCCGGCCGATCGCCTTCCCGCTGAGCCGAGGCAAACAGGCGAAAGCGCACCGGACGATTGGTCAGAAGCTCAAACGGTCGGCTGCTCAGATCGACTTCGGCGCCCTCTTCCAAGCCCCGCGGCGTCAAGCAGACATAGCGCGTGCGTCGACGATCGTTCCCTGGTTCGTTGCTGTTTTCGACTTCGATGTAATACGCGCGAGCCGCGCCGCCGCTGATGCGCAGCCCCTCGCCGGTTCGCGCCAGCGCGTAATAGGCCGCCCCGCGCGCCACCGCCAAGTCGGGCGCTGGGTTGCTCAAAAGCTGCGGGCGACGGCCCGTGATCTCATACAGCACGTCGAGGATGCGCTCGCGAATGCTCGGCGAGCACAGCACGCCACCGTTGAACAGCACGCGACTTGGAGCCGCGCGATGCTGGCGCAGGAACGCGGCGATGTATCGCGTGACCCCCGGATCCGCGGCATAGGGCAGACCAAACTCCGTGAGTCCACCTCGGCTGCGGGCCGGCTCGGCATCTTTGCCCACGCGCGGGAAGAAGCCATCCAGCAGCACTTGCTCGACTTCCTGGCGCTGCAGATCGGCCTGCACACCGCCGCCGATCAAGCGACTGCCCCGACCCGCCACATGCACGCGATAGCTCGCGGGAGGCGCGTCGCTGAGCAGCTTTTCTTTAGCGGTCCGGCACGCCTGCACCAAGCCGGAAAAGACATGCGCCCCCAGCTTGCCGGGGCTGGCCCCAACCCCCTGTAGCTGCGACTCGACGCGACGAGCCAGCGCCAGATCCATGTTGTCGCCGCCGAGCAGGATGTGATCGCCGACGGCGGTGCGGGTAAAGCCGACACGCCGCTCACCGCGCTTGCCTTCGTCGTTTTTGTGGACCTGAATCAGCGTGAAATCGGTGGTGCCACCGCCGATGTCGCAGACGAAGATCTGGTCTCCTGCCTCGACTTCTTCGCCCAAGCGCGCGTGCTCGGCCAGCCAGTGATAGAACGCGGCCTGCGGCTCTTCAAGAAGCGTCAGCTGCCCAAGATCCAGTCCGGCGCGACGGGCCGCCTCGACGGTCAGCTCGCGGGCGACTTCGTCGAACGACGCGGGCACAGTCAGCACGACTTCAAGCTGCGACTGCACACAGCCGCGCTCGTGACAGAAGGCCGCCAGCATGTGCCGCAGATAGCGGGACGATGCCTCGACGGGCGACAAGCGGGGGACATCTGCTGCCGCCCCCCAAGGCAGGATGTCTTGCAAGCGATCGACGCGGGGATGGCACAGCCAGCTCTTGGCCGATGCAATGACGCGTCCCGGCACTGCCTGCGACTGCGTGCGGGCCAGCTCTCCGACGACGAAGTCGGGCGCAGGTGCGCTGCTTAGCGTCCATGGCAGGCGTGTGGCGCCTGCGGGAAGCTCGTGTTCGCCGACGTGGTGATGCAGCGAAGGCAGCGTTGGCCGTGCCGCCACATCCCCCGGCCCGACGAGCTGCGGCATCGGAAAGTCATGCAGCACGCGTGGCCGCTCGCTGCTGTCGATGTACGCCAGCGCAGAGTTGGTCGTCCCCAGATCGATGCCGACGAGATAACGGGCGGACACGCGCTAGGCTCCGCGGTCGATATCCAGCTCGGGCTCGTCAGATGACCCAGCATCGGCGTCCGTCCCCGTCGTGCCAGGGACCCCGGCCGGGCGCTCGCGGACGTTGTATTCCAACTTCCAGCGACGCTTGCCGTCTCGCGAAAGAGCCCACAGCTCAAGCACACCGACCTCGCTAAGGTTGCTCGACAGGTGTACGGGGACCAGTGCTCCTGCGCTTTCTCCGTCGCTGCCAGCCAGCGTGGTTTCGACAGGAGCCAGCTCTGAGATGCCGGTCTCGACGTTGACTTCTTCGATGAAATCACCGACGTCATCGCCTTTGCGCGTCGAAGAACTCAAGAAGCGAAAGACGACCGGCTCGCCGATGCGCAGACCGAATTCGCGGCCCTTGATCTCGGCGTGCGTGCCTTCTTCCATGCCGCGCTTGGCGACGCACAGCGCGTGAAGCTCGGGATCCATACCCGGCACGGCCGGCATCGCTGCTTCGACACCCACGTAGTATGCACGCGCAGTACCACCGCGAATGCGTATGCCCCGCCCGCGACGCACGACGCCGTAGTACGCGGCCCCCAAGGCAACCGCACGGTCGTAATCGGCCCCACTCAGCGAGCGCAGCGCCCCTTGGCTGGCCCAGGACTCGACGACGTGCTCGATGCGCTGACGCAGGATCGGGCTCTTCATGACGCCGCCGTTGAACAGCACCGCCGACGGCAGCCGATGATCTCCGACGAACTTGGCCAAGTGACGGGTGATTCCGGGATCGGCAGCAAAGGGCAGACCGATCTCTTGCAGACCGGCGCGCCGCGCTTGCTGCGGTCGCGCGTGCCGATCAACGCCGGGGAAGAATCCTTCGAGCAGGAAGCGCTCGACATCGCTGCGCAAAAGCTGAGTCTTAATCGAACCGCCGATCACCTTGCTGCCGCGACCGAGCACGACCACCGGAGCCGCATCGCGTGCCCCTTCGGCAGCCAACAGATCTTCTTTGGCCTGACGACAGCTATGCAAAAGAGCGCGGCGCTGCCAGACCTCTAGCTTGTGACCATCGCGCTCTAGCCGCTTGCTTAGGCCCATGGCCAGCGCCAGGTCCATGTTGTCGCCGCCGAGCAGGATGTGATCGCCGACCGCGATGCGCTCTAGCACCAAGCTGCCACTCTGCTCGCCGACAGCGATCAGCGAAAAATCCGTGGTGCCACCCCCGATATCGCAGACCAGGACCGTATCGCCGACTCGCAGCACGCTGCGCCAGTCCTTGGCGTGATTTCCTAGCCAGGCATAAAACGCGGCCTGCGGTTCTTCAAGCAGCGTCACGCGGCCAAGCCCTGCTGCCTGCGCGGCGCGCACGGTCAGGTCGCGAGCGACTGCATCAAACGAAGCGGGCACCGTCAGCAGAACTTCCTGCTCAGACAAGCGAGCACGCTCGTCTTGAGCGGCGAAGTGAGCATCCCAGGCTTCGCGCAAGTGATTCAAGTACCGTGCGGACGCTTCGACCGGACTGACCTTGGGCACGGCGTCGGGCCCGTCGGCAGGCGCGGCATGCGGCAGGATCGGTGCGGTGCGATCCACGCCGTCGTAACACAGCCACGACTTGGCAGAAGACACCAAGCGCAGCGGCACGAGTGCGCCGTGCTGCCTTGCTAGCTCACCGACGACATAGCTACGTCCCTGGCCACCAGCCCAGGGCAGATCCAAGGCCCCGCGGGGAAAGTCATGTTCGCTGGCCAGATACAGGAACGAGGGCAGAAGCGACCTCGACTCAACCTGCCCCGGCTGCACGACCTGGGGAATCGCAAACAAGCTCGGAACGGGCGGCGCCTCATCGGGATCCATGCTCTGCGTATCGAGATACGCAGCGACGGTGTGCGTCGTGCCGAGATCGATGCCAACGATGTAGCGGCTGTGTGCGCTCATGCTCCGATTTCGACCTCGGCCGGGCAGATAACGCTTGCGTCATGCCCGCTTGGAATATCGCTGAGATGAATTTCGCTGGCTCGCCAGCCATGGTGACGCAGCGTCCCTTCAAACGGAGGCCGGCCAGTGACGCGTCCGATCAGGCGAACCGCAGACGGATCATACCCGGACTGAATGCGCACGACCGACTCATCTGCTTCGCTGCGGATCGGCTGCGGCTTGATGTGTTCGCTGAGCGCCTTGCGACAGCCGCGATGGATATCGCGCACTGCGGCGCCGATCTGTGCATCGGTATAGCCGTCGACGTTTTCCATCAGGAAGTCGATCAGACGGCCTTCGCGCTGCAGAGTGCTCAGAAGCGCGACCGCGCCGCGATGGCAGGCTGCCACTCGCTCAGCGTCGGGCAGAGCGACCGGGCTGGGCTTTTTGTCCTCGGCAAGAACAGTAGCCGGCGGCGAAATCTCAGGCGCTGGCGCTGGCTGGTCGACGGGGGGCGCTTTGTCAGCGGGCACAGCAAGCGGCGGCTCAGGCTGTCGCGAGGCTGCCGGAAGAAGCAGCAGCGCCGCCGGCTCCGGCAACGGGCGACGCGTGAGCACTGCCAAAAAGCAGCGCAGCGCGAGTAGAAATCGGCTCATGTGAGCGTTGATGTAGTGCTCTCGCCAGTCGCTGTCAAGTAATTATCCGTCGAGAACCTAGGTCAAATGGCCAGCTCAAACAGCCAGATCAAATCGCCAGATCAGGCGGCCAACTTGGGCCCCTGGCCGAAGGCCGCACGCAGACCCCGAAGTCTGGCCACGCTGCCGCTTACCTCGCGCCGCGCCGTAAAGCCGGGCTGCTTGCGAGCTTGCTCTCGCTGAACGGTCGCTCTAGTGTGTCGTCTGGTTCGGTGGTGCTGTGGCACATCGGGCAGGCCGAGCCCCTTGTATCGAGTCGATCGGACTGAACCTCTTTCTGCAGGCGCAGCCAAAGGAACCGCGAATGTTACGTGCAGGTGATCTGGCCCCCGACTTCACAGCGACGACAAGCAACGGAACGCAGCTGACACTGTCGGCGCTGCGTGGTCGCCATGTGGTGTTGTTCTTCTTCCCCAAAGCCTTCACGACCGGCTGCACGATCGAGACGCGACGGTTCCGTGATCACTATTCAGAGATCGCGGCGCTGGGGGCCGAAGTGATCGGCGTTTCCGTCGACAAAGAGCAGACGCAGTGTGACTTCGCAAACAAAGAAGGCGTGCCGTTTCCGATGATCGGCGACGAATCTAAAGCGATCAATCGCAGCTATGACGTGCTCTGGCCTCTCTTGGGGGTCAGCCAGCGTGTCACATACGTCATCGGCCGCGACGGACGCATCGAGCTGGTGCTGCACCATGAGCTCTTGGTCAACAAGCACCTCGACGAGGTCAAGCGCCACTTAAAGAGCGTGCCGCGTTCCGAAAAAGGAGCCTAGGCCATGAGCCACGAGGCGCAGCGTCAGGTGCTGATCACCGCCGATGACTTTGGCTGGACCGAAAGCCAGAATCAGGCGGTCCTGCGCGGCGTGCGCTCGGGAACGCTGCACCGGGCCTCGCTGCTCTGCAACGGCGCTGGTTTTTCGCAAGCGGTCGCCATTGCCCATGGCCATCCTCAGCTGGGTGTGGGTGTACACCTCAGCCTCTGCGAGGGCGAGCCGCTGCGAAAGTCCACGACACGCTCGGCGCTGTGCAGCCCCGCCGGCAACTTTCCCGACGGCCTGTCGCCGCTCTTGCGGCTGTTTGTGGAACAGCGGCTGCCTCTTGCCTCTGTTGAAGAAGAGTGGCGGGCCCAGATCGAGCGGGCTCTGGCTTCGGGCTTGAGCTTGTCGCACCTCGACGGGCACAAGCACGTCCACCTGCTGCCGCCGCTTTTTGATCTGACCCTGCGACTGGCTCGCGAGTACCGCGTGCCCTATGTCCGCGTCCCGCAAGAGTCGCCCAGCCTGCGCGTGCTGCGTCGAGTCGGTCCGTGGGCTGTGCTAAACGCGCTCGCTCGACGGGCGCGCCGAAAGCTAGCTGGCACAGGCATACGCACAGCCGATCACTTTGTGGGCTTCAGTGAAAGCGGCGGCATGTCGGCAGAGCGCCTGTCCGCGGCCATCCGCGCCGCACAGCCCGGCCTGACCGAGATCATGATCCACCCCGCTGAGGAAGGAGCCGGCCTGACAGCGCTGCGCGCCCGCTATGCCTGGGCCCGTCGCTATCGCTTCGTCGACGAGCTAGATGCACTGTGTCACCCAGCCACCCGCGCCGCACTGGGAGACCTACGCTAAGCAGATGGTCCGGTGCGATTCGTGTCTACGCTCTGCCCAAGTGCGCTGGCTCTTCGTCAGTCCTGCCGCCGCAGGCGAGGGCAAGTGCGATAAGCTAGTAAGGATCCCATGGCAGCCTCCCAGGGATCGACTTCTTGCGCCCGCTTGCAACGCGCCCGGATGACGGGTTCCCGCGGGCCGCACGGCTGAGCAAGGGGCGCAGGCGGAAGAGATATCCATCCTTGGCGCAGAAACTCTCAGAACGGACCCTGGTCTTCCTGCTCGGCGGAATTCAGTTCGTCAACGTTCTCGACTTCATGATGGTGACGCCGCTCGGACCTGACTTCTCGGCGGCTCTCGGTATTCCCAGCTCGCGACTGGGTCTGGTGACGGGTAGCTACGCCGCGGCGGCCTCGCTGGCTGGGGCGCTTGGGACGCTGTTTATGGATCGCTTTGATCGGCGCAGCGCCATCGGGGTCTCGCTGATGGGGCTGGTCATTGGGACGGCGGCGGGAGGCTTTGCCACTGGGCTTTATTCGCTGCTCTTGGCGCGCGTGGTCGCCGGCTTGTTTGGTGGGCCGGCAACCTCGCTGGCGATCTCGATCTTGACGGACTTGGTGGCCCCCGAGCGACGCGGCCGTGCTTTCGGCGCCGTGATGGGAGCGTTCTCCGTCGCATCGGTCCTGGGAGTCCCAGCCGGTCTGTGGCTTTCGCGACACGGTGGCTGGCGCCTGCCGTTTTTCGCCGTGGCCGGTCTGGGCGTCACGCTGGGTGCCGCCTGTGTACTGTTGTTGCCAGCGGTGCGCGGCCACTTGGACAAGCGCGACGCCGCAGCTTCGTCGGAGTTCAGCGTCGAGAGACTAGTCCTTCGACGTGAGGTCGTGCTGGCCCTTCTGACCATCGCCGCATCAATGATGGCGAGCTTCCTCATCATCCCGAACATGTCGGCATACTTCCAGTACAACTGCGGCGTGCCCCGCGCGCACATGGAACACATCTATGCGATCGGCGGCGTCTGCAGCTTCATCGCCCTGCGCATCGTCGGTCGCTTGGTCGATCGCTATGGTAGCTCGACGATGGCGGTCGGGGGCACTGCGGCACTTCTGGCCGTGATTGGCTGTGGCTTTCTGTTCAATCGCTTGCTCTTGCCCGCAGAAGCCGTCGTGGCGCTTTTCATGGTTGCGCAGTCGGGTCGCAACATCGCCGCCACAACCCTGTCCGCCCGCGTGCCGAAAGAACGAGAACGAGCGCGATACCAGTCGCTGCTGTCGGCGGTGCAGCACATCGCATCGGCCCTGGGCGCGTTTCTTGGAACGCTCGTTCTTGTCGAAGTTCCAGGAACGCAGAGCATCCAGGGCATGCCTCGCTTGGCGGCACTGTCGATGCTGCTCGTCAGCTCACAGCCAGTCCTGGTCTGGTTGATTCAGCGAACGCTCGACGAACGCGACAGCAAGCGCGCGGCCAGCAACGCCAAGCCGGTGCCCGTCCGCTAGTCACCGGCAGGCTGGAAAAAAATCGCCAGCAATGGCTGCTCCGCGTGGCCACTGCTCTTCCTCAGCGGCATGGATGGCTGCTGCCGCAGCGACGGGCTGAATGGTCGCCAGCAAGGCCGCCCGATACGCAAGGTAATAACAGGCACGCCCAGAACCTCTGGGATCGCCGTGCTGAATCGCCAGCGCATTGGGCGCGTACGGGCGAATCTCTGCATCCGAGAGCGGACAGAGCAGGGTCGCTAGCTCGCGGATCGCGGACAGACCAATGCTGGGGTGCATCGACCGATCTTGTTTGGTTGGCCACGGAGCAGCGGCCGGATAGCTGCGGAACTGCTCTCCGAACGCGAGCCCCAGACCATACAACCGACGGGGATTGCTGCGCTCAGCCAAGCGGCGGACGGCGCTGCGCTGAAACACCTCGCGCTGCAGTAGCTCGATGCACTGCGGGCCGTCTTGCTTGTTCGGATGCTTGGGATCGAAGCACACATGAAACGCTTTCCGGTCGGCGCTGCGGCCTTCGGCAAAGCGCTCAAAGACGACATCCTGACCCAACGGATCGCTGGCCACTTCGACCACATTGCGAGGACCCACCGTGCTTCCCACGGCAAGCTGGATCGTGGCGCCGCCTGCTTCGATGGCGGCAAACTCGGTCGGCTGCTGCGGCGTCTGCGCAAGACCCAGCCAAGCCAAGCGCCCTTCTTCTTCCCCGGTGATAGGCCAGGCCACCGCGTGGGTCAGGCTGGCTTCCTGTTTTAGGAATCGCTCGACTTCGCTAAACAGCAGGCGCCACTCAGGGCGGTTCAGCGGCAGACCTGTGCTGCGATCGCGAAAGCCTCCTGTACCCAACGCCACCGCCGAGCGCACTTGGCTGCGCAGCTCGGGATCGCCTCCGGCCTGCGCATCGCCTAAGAGCTCCCATGCTCGGCGCAGCGGGGCTTCGACCAGGGCTGCGATGCGGTTGCCACGATGACCGCGCGTGAGCTTGGCCAAGCCACCTGGGACACGACTGCACACCGGTCGATCTCCCGACAGCTTGCAGGCCCCCCCTTTGACCGATCGGTCAATCCGATACAGGCACATGCGCGTTCCCGACGAGCCCAAGTCGATCACGAGATGCACAAAGGACTCTGGGGCGACCGGCTTCTTGCGCGTCGATGCCTCGGGTATGCGCGTAGGAGCCTCTGTCGGCGTGGAGCCAGTCGTCGCACACGCGAACCAATGACAAACCAGCCCTATGAAGAGGAGCGAGACGCTCCGCCGCATAGTTCTATCTATCACGATGCGGCGCAAATCCGTCGCACAACGCAACTCCGACGGAAAATGTGTCGGTTGGGACGATCTTGCGATAAAGCGGGATGCAAAAAGGCGGCAGCAGGACAGGCGATACGCAGAGCTTGTCTAGTAGTCCCAGCCCCAGCCCGGAGGCGGGTTGGCGTAGCGGCGGTTGGTTGGGAACGGCTGTGCCGTACGACGCAGATCGCTGTCGTTGTATGGATAGCGATAGCCATCCACGTCGACACCCATGGCATACAGACCCGCGCGATCGTTGTAACGCAGGCCGAGGACGGCCGCTGGATAGCCGCTGCTTTGCCGGACGAACGGAACTTCCTGCACCGACGAATCAACGCGCTCACCAAACCCTGTGCCCAAGCCCGGTCGCTGCGTCGACTGCTCGCGGTCGGCCAGAGCACCACCGCCATAGCCACCATGCGGCGGCGGCGCGGAAGGACGAGCCGCTTTGGCTTCCGGCGCTTCATCGGCGCTGCGCTCGGCTCCCTTGTCGCGCGAGCTACCCATCGGCGCATCGTCGTAGTAGCGCTGCGGATACGGTCGCGGTCGCGGCACCAGAACCGGATACGGCGGCTCCTGCCGTTCAGGAAACACAGCGACGCCAATCACTCCGACATCGCGCGTCGAACCAGTGCGGCCAGCATACGAGCTGGCCACGCTGGAAAAACGGAAGGCCGCCACTTCGCTTGCCGACAAACGCCAGCCATCGATGTCGATCTGCGAATACGGCGCCACCAAGTAGCCCCGCTTGCGCTGATAGTCGGCCGTGCGGCCATCGATCACGTCGCGACCATCGACCGAGACCACGGCCTCGACGCGCTGCGCCGAGCGGTTGTGTACGCGCAGCGTGTAGCGCGCACCGCGATGGCCAAGCACAAACGACTCTCCGTTGTGGTGATAGGCCTGAGACGGAATTCCATCGATCAAGACCTGCACTTCATACGCGCCGTTCTCAGCGCGCAGCGGACTTGCCTCAGAAAGCGCCGGCAGGCACAGCAAGGCGAGAGTCGAAGCGATTGCCTTCATCATCGTCATCTCCTTGCCCTTGCTGAACGCAGAGGATGCCAGTTCGATCTAGGTCCTGCGCGCCCCAGCGCCAAGCCCGAAACAGCCACGCACAGCACACTCTTTCGAGTGGCTCTTGCCACCTTGGCCTTGGTTATTTTCCGGTGCTGTTTTCGCCGGTTGGCCGCGCTGGGAAATCATCGCCGGCCAAAACGCTCGGAGCGCTGCGGGCGTTGGCGATCCACAGCGCCGCTTGATACAGAAGCGCGCAGTCTTGGGCTCCACCTGCAAAGCTCCACCCTTCACGAAAGATGTCACTGCCCTGCAAGTAATCGGATGCCAGGTAGCTTTCCAGATCGGGGGGCGCCACGAACAAGACAGGGATGCCAGCGCGAGCAAAGACCAGGGATTCGCTGCGGAAAAACAGGCCCTGCTCAGGATGCGCATCGGTGACGACGTGGCGCTTCTGCATCGCTGCCAAGCTGTCGAGGACTTCGTCGAGTGTCGACTTGCCGCGCCCAAGCTGCAGGATCTCGGGCCGGCTGTCTCCGACGTTTAGGCCGTCCAGATTGATCTGTGAAACGACACGCTCAGCTGGCAAGGGCAAGCGCTTGAGCAAGCGCTGCGCTCCAGCAAACGACTCGCCATGGCCGCTCAAGAACGCAAAGATCAGCGAGCGCTTGGGCGGCGGAAGCTGACGTGTCGCGCGAGCCATTGCCAAGAGGCCGGCCGCTCCCACCACGCGATCACGCACGCCGGGCAGATACAGAAGACCCTCTGCTTGCTCAGGCGCAGCGAGCCCTGCCACATGATCCACGTGCGTGGTGAGAACCACAGCTTCACTGCGCAGTGTCTCGTCGGTACCTGGCAGGATGCCCACGATGTTGGCGCTCTCGATGCTGTGAACTTCATTCTGTAGCTGCGCGCTCATCCGCACCCGCAGTGTTGAAGGTGTGAAGTCGCGATCCTGCGCAGCTTGCTGCTGCTTCTCTAGATCCAAGCCAGCCGCCAACAGCAAACGACGCGCGGCTTCATCGCTGATGAAGCCACTGACCTGCAGCACGGGCGTGTCCGCTGCCGCTGCGGCCAACAGCCTCTCGCCGCCAAAGTAACTGCGCAGTCGGGCCATGGGCTGTATGGCCCGCTGGCTGTCGTGAATGATCAGCGCACCGGCCGCACCGCGACGCAGCGCCTCGGCGAACTTGCTCTGCCAGTGAGAAGCGGCCAGCGCCCTGTCCTTGCCAGAGCCAAGCTCGCTGGGACTGCCGTCGAGCATCAGCGCCACCTTGCCCCGCACGTCCACGCCCTTGTAGTCGTCGCGGCCGCGCCCCGGCGAGGTAATGCCATAGCCAACAAACACTAGCTCGCTGTCTTGCAGCACGACCTCGGCTTTTTGCGCGGCGCTAAACAGCACGACCTCGCGCGGGCCCACGGTGATCCGCACGGGAATGGTGGTTGCGGTGCTGCGAAACTGCGCTGCTCCGCGCAGCTGGGATCGCACGCTAATCAAGCTCAGCGCCTGACTGAGCCCTGCGATTCCGTGCTGACCGTCTCCTCCAGGCAACAGGCCGGTTTCGTATAGCTGCTCGGCAATGTACTGCCTGGCGCGCTGGGTTCGCTCGCTTTCACTCAGACCGGACGTTTGCCGCAGCGCCGAGAGCGCGCGGGCATGCTGGCGTAGCTCTTCCGCAGCGATGCTGACCGTTGGCACCACGATGGGCGCGCTGGCCGAGTCCTTGCTCTTATCGCTCTTGGCTGACTTCTTCGCCGCAGCAGCCGTCGACACCTGGCCCGCATCGCCGCCCCCACTTGGTGGCAGCAACATCAGCACAGACAGAAGAGCAGCACTCTGCCCAATCTGAAAATCACTCACCCACCCTCGGGACCACTTCACGGACGCAGCTTCCTTGATTGCCACGTACGCATTGTGTTCCGGTCAGCCCCGTCTGTGAATCCCATTGCCCAGCGGCGGTGCGCGCGTGTGTGAAATGGCGACAGGGGCGCACCCTTGTGACATACTTCTTTGCGATGGCAGTCCTTTTGTCGAGCAGCCGACTTGCCGAGGCAGCAGGTCTGGGATCCCGCATGCGCGGACGCATGAGCACCGGGCTCACAGTGGCCGTGCTGCTGCATAGTGGCTTGCTCTTGGCTGCGTATCTGCGTCCCCTGCCGCAGAAGTCGCGCCGCACGCAGCCGATCGCCATGGAAGTCCTGCAGCGCAAAGCGCCGCCCAAGCCCGAGCCAGACAAGCCCCCCGAGCCAGACAAGCCTCCCGAGCCGGCGAAGCCACCTGCCGCTGCACCGCAGCCTGTCGCGCGTCCCCTGCCGCGTCAGCTTCTTCCCGTCGACCGACCCAAAGGGCAGCTCGATCCGCAGAGCCCCGCGCTGATCGTCCCGCCGCAGCCTGCGCCGCCTTCGGAACACGTGCCTACGCCGCTGCCCAAAGGCCCCATCGATCTGTTCCCCAAGAGCCTGGCCACCATCGTTGGTGCGCCGGCCGCGGGCGCCCCCGTTCCCAAGGCCCCAGACCGCCTGCTCAAAGACGAACGCCTCGAAGAAAAGAAAGAGCCGCCGTTTGAGCTGATCCCCGTCAAAGGCGGTGGCTTCCGCGCCGAGACGCGAAACTTCATCGCGCACATCGCCAAGGACGGCACGCTGCGATTCGAGAACCGCTTCCCTATCGGCTTCCAAAAGGGCGGCACGTTTTCGTTCGATCTCACCGACCTGATCACGCGCGGCAAGAACCAGGACCCCTACTACTCGGAAAAGCGCCGCTTCGTCGATTTTTCCGAGCAGAAGCGCGCCGAGCTTCGCCGCAAGTGGCTGCAGGAATCCAGCGAAAAAGGTCTCGCCACGCTCGAAGAACAGCTCTCTTCCATCTGGCAGAGCAGCAAGTCGGCTTCGCTGCGGCGTCGCGAGATCTATGAAAAATGGGCCGACTGTTCAGACGGCAGCGCGGGCGAAGACGGCATGGGGCGCAAGGGTCGCCGCGCCATCGAACTATTCATTCGCACCCACCTGCCAGAAGGCAGCAGCGACGCATTCACTAGCGAAGAGCTATCGCGCATCGGCAGCGAGCGCGGTGGCCTGCCTCCGTTCGATCCCTATCGCTCGGGCTCGCGCGAATGAGCAAGCGCTGGTGATCCGTACTGCTGGTTGCCGATGCCTCGTTCTTCCTGTCGCGCGCTGAGTCACACGCCATGAAGGACGCCGCTGACCCGCCCCAGGCGCCGGCCGCACAGACGGCGCAGATGACCCCCGCTCCGTCGAGCCAGGGCCAGGCGGCAGCGCACAAATCAGCGTCTCCCTCGCTGCTTTCGGCCACGCTGTCAACCTTGCTAGTGCGCGGTCTCTTGATGCCCTTGTCCTTGCTGCAGGGCAGTGTCTTGGCGCGTGCGCTGGGCCCGGCAGGCTTGGGGCTTTATTCCGCGGCGCTCGTCGATGTAAACGTGCTGGTAGCGCTCTTCTCTCTGGGACTGCCCGGAGGCCTGGCTCTAGTAGCCGGCGAAGCGCGACGACTCGACGATCATGCACAGCGCATGCAGGCACTGCGCCGACTCGCGCTGCGCCATGGCTTTCTGCTCGTCGCGATGACGCTGTGCGCGGTTCCGCTTTATGTCGGCCTGTCGCGCGCCGTGACACTGCCCACACGCACGCTGGCGTTGCTTTTGATCTGTGCGGTGTTGGTGGTGGCGCAGTTCGCTCGCGATGTGCAAAACGCGCTCCTCTGGGGCGGACAGCGCTTCACGGCACAGAACCGCATCAACGCAGGCGTGCAAGTGCTACTGAGCGCCGCCTTGCTGCTCTTGTGGTCTTCCGGCCTGCTAAAAGCCGAGTCCGCGCTGCTCTTGCAGCTTGGCTCTCACGTGCTGTGGATTCTGGCCTCGGCATGGGCTTCGACAGCGCTCTCGCCCGCCGCTGCAGCGCGCCGATCCGAGCCCGTGCATGGCCAACTTGCACCAGCCGCTGAATCCACGATCCCCGTCGAGGACCCAGCCATTCGAGCCCGCCGCATTGGCCTGCGCAGCTATATCGGCGTGCTGCTGGACTTCCTGCTCTTGCGCATCGATGTGTACCTGATCGAGCGCTTGGTACCAGCGGCCACCATGGCGCACGATCTGGGCCTGTACCAAGCGGGCGTGCGCATCGCCGAGCTGATCTTGTTCGTGCCAAGCACACTCAACGCCGTGCTCTTCGCCAAGGCTGCAGCGCGTGAAAACGTTGCGCTGGTCACCCTGCGCGGCGCCAAGCTCTCGCTGTGGATCGGCGGACTTGCCGTGGCCACCATGTGGCTGATCGGACAGCCGCTTCTGGTGTTGTTCTTCGGAGCCCGCTTTGCAGGATCGTTTCTGCCCTGCCTGTGGGTTCTTTCTGGCTGCGCAGCAACCTGCTTTGCCAGTCCGTTGGCCGGAACTCTCTCGGGTCAGCACGGCTATCCTCGCGCAATTCTTTTGGCTCAGCTTGCCGCGCTGGTGGTCAATGTCGTGGCCAACTGGATCTTGCTGCCGCGCTTGGGAATCGTCGGTGCCGCCATGGCCAGCACGCTGTCCTACGTCGTCAGCGCCGTCCTCATCGCGGCAGCGTTCGCCCATCGCTATCGCATCTCGTGGTGGCAGCTTGTCCGCCCCGAATCGCCGTGGGCACTCTTCCGCGGGCTGCAATCGAACTAAGCGCGGGCGCTGCTTCGATCGCTACGGCGCGACTTCGTGGCGTGTGCCGGTTGACATGCTGCCCAGCGTGAACGAAATGGGCGCCATCTCGACGGCATTTTCCACCGCTACCGCGACGTGGGTGAACGCGCCCACGCGTACGCGCAGCGCTTCGATCCTCGCGTTTTTCGGCAGCACAAAGCGAAACCGCACTGGCTTTGTGCCGACGTTCTGCGCAAGTGACTGCAGCGGACGTCGATGGTGATCCATGGCAGTCAGCGTCACCGGCCCCAAGACGCGCAGACTGCGCACCTGAAAATCTCGCCCTTGCTGTTCCACTTCCAAGGGCGGCGCGGGTGGGCCCGCCACTCGATAGCTTGTCGCCCATGGTTCGAACTTTTTCACTTGATCGACTTGGGAATCGACATAGCGCGCAGCACCGATGGCAACGGCTTCAAACGCGTGCGCGACGGGCCCAACGAACAAGCGCGGCGGCCCTGCGGTATCGACGGCAAAAAAGCCCAGCTTCGGACCGCTGACCCCGACGTGCGCCACCTGCTGCGTCTCGCCCGAGGTGTAGTAGTCGGCGATCAGCGCTGCATCCGCCAAGCCTTCCTCTCGGCGCGAACGAAACAGATCGAAATACCAGCCGGTGTACGTTGCCGGCCCGCCCGTGCTCGGTGGACGAAACTCTGCCACCATCGACAAGAACCTTCGCTGATCATCTGAAAGCATGTGCCCCGCTAGCTCGTCATCGGCGATGGTCTTAAGCACCGAAAGCGTCTGGCGCAGGCGCGCAAAATACGAGCGCGCTGCCAGTGCATCGTTGCTATCCAAGACCGTCATCAGCGCCTCGCCGCGACGGCTGTATTCGATCAGTGCCTCATACACAGCAGGGACCGGGTCGACAAAGCCATCTGGGATCTCGCAGCCTGCTGCGCCATATTCCTGACCAGCCAGAAGCACGTTGTTGTGCCGAAGCTGAGCAAAGCCAGCGACGGTCGAGTTGATGCGCAGATCAGCGAATGCATCCGTCTGCATGAAGCTCGGCACAGCGCCCGCTGGCTTTTGCGACAGACCGCGCAGCGCCGCTAGCCAAATCGAATACAGGTCGGGTCCCGACAGCGATTTGGAAAGTCGACTCGCTGCGTTCTGCAAGCTGCGGTCAAGGCTGACGAACTGTTCCAGATCTGGCTTGAGATACCGACGCGCGTGCTCATGACCCAGCACCACGGCCACGTCCGCAGCATGGATCAGGTGGCGACCGACAACGGCGTCGTGAACCAGGCCATGGATCGCTGCGGTGTCCGGCACGATACGCGGCCCCAACAGCGTGCTGATGACCGGTAGCTCGCTGTCTTTGACCCCTTGTGGCATCGGGAACACACGCGCGGTGCGCAGAAATCCCCCGCCGATCGCCGAGCGCAGCTTGGCTGTATCAGCCAGCGACGGAGGCCCCGCCAGCCCAGCTTGCTTGCGCAGCGCGCGAAGATCGGCGAGCGACACATCTTCGCGCTTGCCGGCAAACAGGGCCCAGGCGCGATCGAGCAGCGCGATGGCGTCGTGTACACCCGAGCGCTCGGCAAGCTCAGACAGGCCCAGTGCCAGCGCTGCTTCTTGTGGAGTCTCGCTGCGGTCGGCGGCCGCTCCAGGCTGTGAGCTGCGACAGCCGCGCGACAGCAGGTTGAGCTCAACGCGCGACAGCCACATCGCCGCTGAAAAGTACGCGGCCAGCGTGCCTTCATAGTGTCCACGCGGGGCAAAGGCTGCGAAGTCGATGACGCGCGAGCGACCAAACAGCTCGATGGTGCGCAGGCCCTGTCGGGCGGTGATCGCGCTCAGCAAAGCCTGCACATTTGCATCGCTGCCCAGCACGCTCGCCACTGGTGATCCGGCAAGCAGGCTGCGCGCCACAGTCAGATACAGATCCGCATCGCGAGCGATGTCGATTGGCCAGCGCGGCGCCTGATCGGCCAGCGCACAGTGCAACGCGCGCAGGACCTGATCGAGAAGCGGTGCCAAGCGCTCGCGTTCCAGCAAGGCCAAGAGCTTGTCGTTCGAGGCATAGATCGCGTGCAAGACAGCGTCGGCCGAGACATAAATCGGCACCTGCGACTGATACAGCTCGTGAAACGCCCAGCCATACGTCGAAAAGGAAAGCCGCTCGGCCACGACAAAGCCGTTTTGTTGCAGGCGCGCTTTTTCCTCGACCGACAGCGCAAAGCGGCGATCGATGCGGTCTTCGTACTGCAGTCGGCCCTGGCCGCTCCAGCGCACGCTGCGTTGGGCGGGCCGGCGCGCTCGCTCGGCAGCTTGCGACAGGATCGCCTGACGAGCCGCAGCCAGGTTGTCATCGGCGATCTGACAGCGCTGTGCAGCCGCTGCTTTTTCGACGGTCTCGGGGCCAGCCTGCACGTTCTCGTCGACGGGCGCGGCCTGGTCAGACGGCGTAAGCAGCAGCCCGGCGCAGTCGGGGCGAGAAGTCGAAGTCGAAGTCGAAGTCGAAGTCGAACTCGACCGTGCAGGCTGCGCTCCAGCAAGCGGCACACCGGGCCGCGCAGGAGTGCAAGCCGACATCCACAGCAGCCCCCAGACAGCGAGCGACCGGCGACTTGGCATAGTCGTTAGCGCGGATTGTTTTTCAAGGCCATCGTCAGAGGCCGACCCGCAGCAGCAGCGGGCGGCGTGGTCTTGAGCACATGACTAACCGTGGCGGCAAAGTCGACCATATCGACGACGCCATAGTCGCCGGGGACAAACCAAGGCCCATTCAACAAGATCGGTACATCGGTGTCATAGCGATAAAACGATCCATGCGACGTGCCGAGCTCTTTGTCGCCGTACTTGCCCCAGAAGCAGAACGGCGCCGTGATCAGCACAACTTCACCGCCACGCAGCGGGAAATAGCTGCGCGACACGGCCACCGCAGCATCCGTCGGGGGCAGCCAGCCTCGCAAGAGCTGCGTACGCGTGTAGTACCCCAGCATGCCGGTTAGCTCCATCGCGGCGCGGCCCGCTACATCTTCGACCACAGCTGGATCAGCCTTGGCTTGCGCGATTAGCTTCGGCGACAGATAGATGCTGGGATCTTCCAGCGCCACGACCCACTCGCCAGCAATGCCGAAGTGTTCCGAGAGTGTTTTGTTCACTTTCTCTTTGATCGACGGCTTCTTCACGCGCAGCGCGGCCATGTTGCGCTGTGCCATCTCGTCGGGAATGGGCGTCGCGCCGTGATCGGCGGTGAACAGCACCATTACCTCGCCAGGCTTGTACTGCTTGTCGAGATCCGCGAGCAGTGCCGCGATCGCGCGATCCAAGCGCAGCACCATGTCTTGATACTCGTGCGAAAACGGCCCAAACAAGTGGCCGGTGAGATCCGTCATGCTGAACGAAATCGTCAGCACATCGGTCGCGCCGCGCTTGCCAAGCTGCTCGCCGGAAAGAGCCGCGCGAGCAAAGTCCATTGTCAGGTCGAGCCCCAGCGGGACATAGCTAATCGTCTCGTAAAATGCAGGGCCGGGTGCCTGCAGCTTGCCGTTGACCGGGTGCGGAAACACGCGGCCCAAGCCCTTCAGATCCGCTTCAAACGGCGAGTTGTCCGGCGTCTTGTAGTTTTCTGGCGCCAGCAGGCGTTCCCATGGCTTGTTAAAGCCAGCGTCGGCGAGCTTCTTTTGGTTCCAGGCCTTGACCCAGTCGGGCAGCGCCTTTCCGTAATACGTCGAGGTGGTGAATTCGCCCGTCTGATCAGAAAAGAAATAGGCGTTCCCCAGGTGGCCGCTCAGCAAGATGGCGGCCCGCGCTTTGAGTGCAATGCCCACCACGCGCGAGTCGCTGCTGGCCATTCGCAGCTCATCAAAGACCGTGCTGCCAACCAAGTTGCGCGGCGATGAGTCGTCGTCCAGCGACAGCTCTTTTTCGCCGAGGATCGTCGCTTGCGGGTCGTACAGCATCGACTCGGACTTGTTGCTTTGACGGTTCCAGAACTTGTTCTGCGTGATGCCGTTCAGATAGCCATACGAGCCCGTGGCGATCAGCGCGTGGCCTGGCCCGGTGTATGTGTTCTGCTGCCCATAGCGCCCGATGGCAAAGGCCCCTTGCCGCATCAATCGCTTGAGCCCTCCCTCGACGAACATCGAGCCATAGCGGGTCAGGTTGTCGGCGCGAAACTGATCGGCAACCAACAACAGGACCAGCTTGGGCACGGGCAGCCCTGGCCTTGCCGCAGGTGCCGCCCACAGCGAGCGCGTCGGCGATACCAGGAGCGGAGCCGCCCCCACGGCTGCGCCAAGCAAGGCCCGGCGCGATAGCAACAAGTTCGAGGCGTTGGTCCTCTGCACAGTCATCGCAAGATCCTTCGGCTAGCCCGCTCATCGTATCGCAGATTGTCCCCGCATTGCGCTGCGAGGTGCCGTGAGCGCTGTGATACCGTGCCGGCCATGTGGATCATGGCGCTGCGCTTGGCGCTGCGGGCTTTACGGCGAAATCGCATGCGCTCTGCTCTGACGGCGCTGGGCGTGATCATCGGCGTGGCTGCGCTGATCACGACCGTGGTGACTGGCGAAGGTGCGCGCAAAGTGATCGCGCAGCAGGTGGCATCCATGGGCTCGGCCATGCTGATGATCGTCCCTGGGGCTTCGGTTCAGGGTGGCTTCGTCGGCGGTGCGGGCTCAGGTCGGCCGCTTCTGCGCGATGACATCGACGCGATCAAAGAAGCGCGCTCGGTGCGCTATGCCGTGCCCATCGATCGCAGCGTCGGCCAAGTCATCAGCGCCAACCTCAACTGGTCGACGCAGATCCTGGGTACCGCGCCCGAGTATGTGCAGATTCGCGACTGGCCGATGGCCCGTGGCCGCTTCTTTACCGACGCTGACAACGACACCGCGGCCAAGGTCTGCGTCTTGGGTCAAACAGTCGCCCAGAACCTGTTTTCCGATCACAACCCCGTCGGAGAATCGATCCGCGTCAAGCAGATGCCCTGCGAGGTGATCGGGGTCTTGGCCAGCAAGGGACAGTCGGCGATGGGCAGCGATCAAGACGACATCGTGCTGGTGCCGCACCTGACCCTACGCACGCGCGTCATGAGCCAGAGCCGACAGCATGTCGGGCAGATCATGGTCTCGGCCACATCGGATGAAGACTTGCCGCAAGCCGAGCGCGAAGTGACACAGATCTTGCGCCAGCGTCACAAGCTGACCGATGAGCAAGAGAACGACTTTACGATCCGCAACCTGTCCGAGCTTTTGCAGACGCAGCAACGCATCGTCGAGACGCAGACCGCAATGCTGCGCAATGTCGCTGCGGTGTCGCTCTTGGTCGGCGGCATCGGCATCATGAACATCATGCTGGTCTCGGTCACCGAGCGTACGCGCGAGATCGGCCTGCGCTTGGCCATCGGCGCTCGCGAGACAGATATCCTGCTGCAGTTTCTCGTCGAGGCGGTCGTGCTCTCGGTGCTCGGAGGCCTGCTTGGCATCTTGCTCGGCATGCTGGGGGCCAAGCTTTTGTCGCAGCTAGGTGGCGGTACACCCGTTGACTTTTCCGCTGCGTGGATGGCCCTTGGCTTCGGTGTTTCCGTCGGAATCGGCGTGCTGTTCGGCTTCTATCCGGCGCGCAAGGCGGCGCGCTTGGATCCAATCGACGCGCTTCGTTACGAATAGAAGCGGCGTCAGTGGGAAAGTCGGCCGCGGCGAAACAGCGCATAAGCGAAGAGCGGCGTCAGCGGGTTCAGCGTGACCATGGCCACCACTTCATGCTGAAGCTGACCGCGCACGATCAGAAACTGATGCGCGACCTCAAGGCCGAACGTCGTGCCAAAGAACAAGGCCGACAGGCCGTTGCGCGCCCCCACACCCACGACATCGCCCGCCTGGCCGGCGACAAAGCGCGGCGTATACGCCACCGCCCAGCCCTGCTGCGCCTGGCCAAGCCCCAGGCTCATGCCCAAAAGACCGCGATGGCCCCCGATGGCGCTGCCCTGATAGCTATAGCCCACGTCGAGCGCAAAGAAGATCTGCGTCGGGGGAGCAGCCAGCGGATTGCTTGTTCCGCGCGGTGCCCCTTGCGCCGCACGCGCTGAATCGACGACCGACTGCGCCGAGTCGCCCTGCCCGTCTGCCTGCCGTTCGTTGTGCCGTTCGTTGTGCCGTTCGTTATGCCGTTCTTTGTGAACGATCAGGCCCAGGTTCACGTCGAGCGCGAAGCCGCCTTGCGGCTGATCCGGGGAAGCGCCGGGAGCAAACGCGGCCGCGCCACCAAGCCCGACACGCAGCGCTGGAAATGGATCGCTCGTGGTCGCAGCCCGCGCTGGAGCCACAAAAACCAGACAGGCCACCGCAAACGCAGACGCCGCGGCCCGAACAGAAAACACAGGGTTCATGAGGCCCGCACCCTACCGCCAAATCCTGCCGCGGAAAACCCTTCCGCCGACGTCGCGCACTATCTCTCGGCGCTCGACGGAGCGCTGGGTTCTGCATAGAGTTTTTAGGTTCTTTTTTATAAAAATTATATGTCCTATTTCTTATATATCGAGTGAGCTAGCGGCTGTAGCGCCGCACGAAGAGCTGCTGCAGTGGCGGCTCGCTGCGCAAAAGATCCAGCGTCTGCGCTGCGTGGTCGACGCAGAAGCCGTTGCCGATCAGCATGTCGATGTCTTTGCTCACTCCCTCGGCACCCAGCGCCGCGGCCGTGAAGCTGGTGGCCATCGAAAAGAAATAGACCGTGCCGCGCTCGCGGGTGCAGAGGATGGCGGCCAGCTCAACGTGGGGCGCACTGACGCAGCTTACGACCAGATCGTATTCAGCGGGCTCTCCCGATGCGCTGGCGGCCGCGGTGGCAAGCTGCGCCAAGGCCAGCGGATCGGCGGCATCGGCCGAGAGCACGCGGCTGTAGTACGGCAGCGCAGCGGCTTCCTGCGCGGCGCGCGGGGCGCTCTCGATGCCGACGATCCACTCGGCACCGGCCCGGTGCGCCGCCGCGGCACACAGCACACCCGACTTGCCGCCACCGCCCAAGATCAAGACGCGGCGAGCGCCAAGCTGCCGGCACAGGCGCGCCACTTGCGGACCGGCGCCCGCGACATCCAGCGCGGACAGCGTCGCGGATTCTGGCATGAAGTCGGGCAGGCGCGACCACATGCCGGACGAAAACAGCACGGCCGTGCCCTGCACGTCGATCTGGTGCGTATCCACATGCACCGCCATGATCTCGTCCAGGCACAGCGGCGTCAGCGTCAAGGACACCAGCGTGGCGATGGACTCTCCGCGCACAAGCTCGCGATGCGGCGAGCCAAGCTGCGAGCCCACGCGCGCGACACGGCCGAGCAGCATGCCCCCCGATCCCGTGACCGGGTTGTGCATCTTGCCGCGGCTGGCCACGGTCTCGCGCACGCGTCGGGCGACACCGGCCGCGATGTCTTCACCGGCCGCCTGCGCCGCGTGTTCCATTTGACGAAAGCTCGCGGCGTCGATGTTCAAGCGCTCAACGGCGATCACCAGCTCATGCTCGGCTCCTAGCTCGTGCTCGGGCCGACTGTCGAGCCGCCACGCGGCCTGCGGCAAGGCGCCTTGCGGTTCGAGCACACGATGACAGCCATAGCGAAACATCAGCGAGGAAGCAGACATAGCCTTCTTCTTACAGCGCTCTTGGGCGCTGGGAAACTTCTGCGCACGGACCTCGTCTAGGATCTCGCTGGCCGGCCCACTTCTGCGCACCCTGCTGGTCGTCACGCTGTGGCCTGCCGCTTCGCCCAAAGGGAGTCTTTCCATGAAGTCACAATTCCACCTAGCCTTGGGTTCCTTGCTCTGCGCATCGGTACTGGCAACCAGCGCATGCGGAGGCAGCACCGGCTTCACCTCAAGCGATGCCGAGGTAGCCGCTGACTCAACCGAGACCGCGGATGTTGTCTCTGGCCTGACCTCGGTCAGCACCGATGGTGTGGATATCGCGGCCAGCGGCCTGACCAACGAGCAGGCGGCCACCGCTGCGGCAGCCGTCGCCGGGTCAAAGTTCCTGCTGCCGGCATGCATGACCAAGAATGTCGTCGGCAACGTGGCCACATACAAGATGACCAACTGCACCGGACCGTATGGCTTGGTCTTGGTGACCGGCACGCTGGACGCGACATACACGGTCTCAATCGTGGGCGGCACACCAACGCTGCAGGTGGCGCTGCTGGGTACCGGAATCAAGGTGAACAACATGACCGTCGACGTCGCAACGACGGCCAAGATCAGCGGGCCGGCGAACAACCGCTCAGCCAGCGTCAACTCGACCAGCAAGGCCGTCACAGCGCGCGGCAACACCATCACCCACTCGGGCATGTACGACGCGACATGGGACGGCATGTGCATGACCCTGTCGGGGAGCTTCGCCACCCAGACGCCGATGAACAACTACACCACGGTGATCAGCGCCTACAAAAAGTGCCAGAACGCCTGTCCGTCCCAAGGCACTGTGACCTTCAGCAACCTGGCGAACACCTTGACCATCACCTACACAGGGGCTCGCATGGCCAAGCTCTCTCTCAACGGCGGCAAGGAACAGACGCTAAACCTGCTCTGCCAGGGCTAAGCCACGCGCCGCCACGCCGCTCTGTTCGGATGGCCCCGCCGCATTGGCCATCCACCTGCGCATCGCAAGGGCCCGCAAGTCTTCACGCTTCGGCTGCGGCCGGCGCCCCACACAAATTTGTCCGTCGACCGCAGGTGAGCCTGTATTCGCCGTCGCGCGCCTGATACAATCGACTCGCTCTGCGCAGAAGCAACTCGCGGGGGCGTGGGGACTAGGCTGCGACCAAGGCCAGAGCACGCGGGAGACTCTCAATGACGATGTCGCTTATCGGCAAGCGATTGGGGAACTACGACATCCAAAGCCAGATTGGCGAAGGCGGGATGGGCGCGGTGTATCTCGGCATGCACCCGTCTATCGGCAAGCGCGTGGCGATCAAAGTCCTGCACGAAGAGTTGGCTAGCAAGGCCGACGTCGTGCAGCGCTTCTTCAATGAAGCCAAGGCCGTCAACGACATCAGCCACCCGAACATCGTCGACATCATCGACTTTGGCGAAACGGCGTTCGATGGCGTCTCGTTCAAGTACATCATCATGGAATTCCTCGACGGAGAAAGCCTGGCGTCGCGCATGCGGCGCGAAGGCGTCACCATCCGCGAGTCGATCACCATCCTGATGCAGTGCGCGAGCGCGCTTTCCGCCAGTCACGCCAAGGGCGTTATTCACCGCGACCTCAAGCCCGAGAACATCTTTCTTTGTAACCGTCCCGGCGATCGCAACTACGTCAAGCTGCTCGACTTCGGCATCGCCAAGCTGACCAGTGATCAAGGCGCGGCTCTATCGCAAAAGACGCGCACCGGCATGGTCATTGGCACGCCGACGTATATGAGCCCCGAGCAGTGCGACGGCAAAGGCCAGATCGACGCCCGCGCCGATATCTATGCCCTGGGCGTCATGATGTTCGAGCTACTCACCGGACGCGTGCCGTTCCCAGGGGATGGCTTTGGTGAAGTGCTGGTGGCGCACCTGACCCGCGAACCCGACGCTCCGCGCAGCATCAACCCCAACATTCCCCCCGAGATCGAAGCGATCATTCTGCGCTGCCTCAAGAAGCGCAAAGAAGACCGCTTCCAGTCGATGAACGACATGCTGGCGGCGATGTCCGATCCCGGACCGCACTATCAAGCCTGGCTGGCCGGCCGCCCAGCGCCGCAGGTCTCGGGCCCGGTCAACGTGCCGACGCCGCCGCCGACGGGCGCCATGCCGATGATGCAGAATCCGATGGGCACAGGCGCGCTGCCTGCCGTCGGGGGTATGCCAGGACAAGCAGGACGCTCGCCCTCGGCGGTATGGGCGGTGGTCAATCCCAACATGCCGCCGCAGATGCAGCAGATGCAGATGCAACAGATGCAGATGCAGCAAATGCAGCAGATGCAGATGATGCCGCCTATGGCATCCGGCGGGCAGCCCATCGTGCCGATGATGCCCGGTGGTGGACCGATGCCGACGGGCATGATGGTCGCCCCTGGCATGCCCGGCGATATGATGCCGATCCCAGGCGCGATTGGCGGCCCACGACCGACGACGCTGTCGGGAGCCTCGGCCGAGCAGTCAGGCCGTCGGCGACCGCTGAATGTGCTCATCGGCTTTGTCGGGGCCGTGCTGATCGGCGCGCTGGTGGTGATCACGGCGCGCTTGGTCTCGAAGGACAAGACGCAGGCAACGACACCCCCCAAAGACGTGATGGTGAGCATCCTGCTCAAGACCGATCCGGCGGACGCCGAGGTCATGCGCAGCGACGAGCTGGAAGAGGTGGGCAAGACGCCATACAAGTTCCAGGTCAAAAAGGGCAGCAAGCCGATCGACGTGAAAGTCCGCCTGGCCGGCTACAAGGAAGAGACACGGACGATCGAAGCGACGGCGGATCAGACGCTGGAAATCAACCTTGCCAAGGAAGCTCCCGTCGAGGCGCCGGCACCTGTTGACACGACGACCAAGCCCAAGAAAGGCAAGACCGTCAAAGATCCCGCTGCGGCCGAGACCAAGCCCGCCAAGAGCAAAGAACCCGCGTCGGATGGCGAGACCAAGCCGGCGAAGAGCAAGACCAAAGACCCGGCTGCCGACGCTGAGACCAAGCCGGCGAAGAGCAAGACCAAAGACCCGGCTGCCGACGCTGAGACCA
>CAZKOY010000019.1:0-6704 GCA_964554495.1 uncultured Myxococcales bacterium | reverse complement strand
GAGACCAAGCCGGCGAAGAGCAAGACCAAAGACCCGGCTGCCGACGCTGAGACCAAGCCCGCCAAGGGCAAAGGCAAGGGCAAGGGCAAAGACAAGGACAACGGCGACGGCATCATGACGCCCGTGTTCTAGGCGGCTCGGAAAAGCATCCTTTGCACGCAGGCAGGCGAGACGTTTGGCCGCGACACTACTGCACGGTCACGGTCACGCTGGCAGTGTTGTTTGCAAGGTTGGGATCCGGGCCCTCGATCTCGCCTTGTGCGTTGAACGGCGTGTAGTAATGCCGCACCGTGATCTGACTGGTTAGCGTCTGCCCCGTCGCGCCAACCGGCACCGAGGCGAGCAGCGCCCAAGGGTTGTTGCTCGCGGCTGGCAGGCCGCCCAGGTCGCAGCGCAGCGTCGATGCATCGCTGATGCAGTCTTCATGACCCAGCGCGACCGAGACGCCGCTTGGCAGCGTCAGCACGGCGCGCACGCGCGTCGCTGGATTGGTGTGACTGCCGACGTTGATCGCGTACAAAAGCTGGCCTCCCGCATGCACCGGGTTCGGCGTGGCGCGGATCGCGACCGACAGGTCGGTGGTATTGAGTGAGGCTTGCAGGGCCAGTCCCTCTTCCAGCGTCTGCTCGCGAGGCAGCGATTCGCCGCAGGCCGTGCTCGTGGCAAGACACAGCACAAGACCGATACGCGAGCCGGCCCACTTCCCAGCGTCACGGGCTGCACAGACATCGTTGTTTCGCATGCGCAGACCTGCAGCAAAGCGCAGACCGCAGGCAGGCGAGCCAGGTTCCGCGCACTTGCGCGAAGCCGCGCGCCGATCCGCCTCAGATTCCTGAGATCCGTCGGCACGGCGTGTCTGCATCAGCCTGTCATGCCCAGCACAACGCCCGCTTTCGTCCGCGCGCCCGTGCTTTGCCATCCCATGCCAGCGCGGCTGCATATAATGCCGCCGTGCCTGTCCCCTCCCCCACTTCGCTGACCCAGGATTCGACGGCGCAGGTCGCGCTGATCTATCCACCTTCTTGTGATCCCACGGCGCCGTACCTGGCCGTGCCGATGCTCACGGGCTTTCTGCGCGCACACGGACTGCGCGTGCTGCCCATTGACGCCAACATCGAAGCGTACGACGCGCTGTTGACGCAGTCGGCGATGGCATCGCTGCGCGATCGAGCCGAAGCGCGGCTGCGCAAACTGGATCGCAAAAGCGCGCTGTCGCACCGCGATCAGCTGGCATACGCGGCTCTATGGAATGCTCGCGGCGATGCCCATGCGGTGCCTTTGTGCGTCGACCAAGCCAAGCAGACGCTGCGCGATCGCAAGCGTTTCTACGATGCACAGGCCTATGGACTGGCCACATCAACGATCGATGCGGCGCTGCGCGTGATCTCGGCGGCCTATCATCCGCTGCACCTGGACTTCACGGCGTACCGCACGCCGTTTGCGCTGACCTCGCCGGCCGAGATCGCACACGACAGCGAGCCCGATCACGATCCGTTTTCCAGCTATGCGCAGCAAATCCTGATTCCGCGACTGCGCGCGGCGGCGCCCGCGGTGATCGGACTTTCGGTGTGCTTTCCTGGACAGCTTCAGCCGACGTATTCCCTGGCCAATGCGATCAAAAAAGCGCTGCCGCACGTCCACTTGACCGTCGGTGGGCCGGCGATGACGCAGCTTCTGATTCGCCAGATGGAACCCGGCGGGCAGCCCAGCGTGCGCATGGCGCAAGCGCTTGGCCCCTTTGACAGCGCCATCGTCTATGAAGGCGAACACAGCCTGCTGCGACTGGTCGAGGCCGTGCTGGCAGCGCAGAGCAATGGCCGCCAAAGCAGCACCGAGCCAGCGCTGCGCGAGCTCACCAATGTGGTGGTGCGCACCGACGATGGCCGGGCGGGCTATCGCAGCGGGCATGGCATGGAAGATCTCAAGCAGCTTCCGGCGCCGGACTTCGATGGCATGCCGCTTTCGCTGTACCTGTCGCCGCAGCTTGTCCTGCCGTATGACCCGACGCGCGGCTGCTATTGGGGCAAGTGTACGTTCTGCCACTATGGCTTGGCCGAAGTCGGCACTGCGGCATATCGCGAGCGAGCCGTGCCGCAGATGATCGAGCACCTGCGCTCGCTGTCTGCCCGCTATGGCACGGACTTTTTCTATCTGTCGCAGGACTCGGTGGCACCCAAGACGCTGCTGCGCTTTGCCGAAGGTGTTCTGGAAGCGGGCCTTTCGATCCGCTGGGCGACGGATCTAAAGCCCGAGCGCTATCTACACGCCGAGCGAGCGCAGACGCTACGGCGGGCCGGTGCGGTGGCCTGCGCGCTGGGTGTCGAGTCGGCCGCACCGCGCGTGCTCAAGCTGATCGACAAGGGCGCGCCGATAGAAGCCGTTCGCGATGTCATTTCCAACCTGTCTGCGGCTGGCATCGCTGCCGAGGCCATGTGCTTTACCGATTTTCCGACGGAGACCTCTGCCGAGGCTCTGGCCACGCTGCGCTTTTTGGAAGAGCTCAAGGATGATGTCGCGATCTATATCGTCGGCGAATTCGATCTGACGCATGGTGCCCTGGTGGCACAGCGCCCGTCTGACTTTGGGCTGCGCGAGGTCTATACGCTCGATGGAGATCTGTTCGGAACCGGCCTGTTTTATGAAGAGGCGCGGCTGAGCAAGAAGCCGCACGAGCAGGAGCGCATCGATGCCGCGCTATCGCGGCTGGGGCGCATGTGGCGGCTGCGACCGTATCCCTGGGCCGGCGCGGTCTCGACGGCGCATACGCTGCTGCACTATGCCCGCTTCGGCAAGCAGGTGTTTCGCCTGCAAGCCCGGCAGCCGGAAAGCGAGCTTGCCGCCGCCCCGAAAAGCGCCGAGGCCCGCTTCGATCTAGATGCCTGCGAGGCCGCGATGGAGCGCGAAGGCGAGATCTGGTTCACGCTGGTGCGCGAGCGGCGTCATGTCTCGCGCGCCGCGTATCAAGCGCTGGCGGCGCAGCAGCCGATGCTTCGACCCGCGCCTGCTCGCTATCAGTTCGCGCCGGGTAGCGCGCCCCAAACGCTGCTCCGTGGCCGTCGCCCCTCGCACGCCCCAAGCCCGGCGCTGGATCGCTAGCCCGTCGCTATCGAATCATTTGCTGCTGTTGCTGCTGGGCCGCGATCATTCGCGCTACTGCGATCGCCGCTCCTCCCGTTACTGCGGCCGGGCCCGCAGCGCTGGCGGCTCTAGCCTGCGTCTTGATCGGTTCGCACACGCAGCCCGCCATGTTGCTGATGACCACGACCGCCGACATTTGCATGGATAGCTGGGCGCAGATCTCTCGACACTCATTCGCCCGCTCGACGGGCACGGAGTAGCTGGCCGCCCGACCGACCACGCATCCGCTGAGCGCCACGCAAGCCGCCAGCCAGCCCCACAGCAGGTGCTTGCCTAGCCATCCCGCTCGGAACGATTTGTTGCGCGATCGAAAAAGGAAGGAACGCCGCTCCATGGAGAACCTCTAGCTCGTCTTGGCTTTCTGACCGCGGGCAGGCTAGCCCGTCGATGCACATGGAATCAAGAAGGCAAACACGCCGAAGAACGCGCGGGCCGGATCCGCTTTTTCAGAGCGCAACCAAGGGCTCCGTACTTCGCTGGTGACAGGGCAGAAGGACCTCGATATCCTGTCTTGCGGTTTTGTTGCCATGGCTGATAAGTACCCAATGACCCCACGTGGCCTCGCTGTGCTGAAGGAAGAGCTAAAGCAGCGCAGAGAGGTCGAGCGTCCGCGCATCGTCCGCGCGATCGAAGAAGCCCGCGCGCACGGCGACCTTAGCGAAAACGCCGAGTACAGCGCCGCCAAAGAAGCGCAGTCGCACAACGAAGGCCGCATCAGCAAGCTGGAAGAGCTGATCGCGCTCGCCGACGTCATCGACCCGGCCACGCTGTCGGGCGACAAGGTTGTCTTTGGGGCCACCGTCACCATCGAAGACACCGAGAGCGGCGAGCGGCAGACCTTTGGCATCGTGGGCGAGCACGAAGGCGATATCAAAGCCGGCCGCATGAGCATTACGGCGCCCGTGGCTCGCGCGATGATCGGCCGTTCCGTTGGTGACGTCGTGCAAGTCAAGACACCGCGCGGCCAGCGGGAATACGAAATCGCCTCGCTCAAGTTCGTGGCGCTCGACGCCTAGCTGCAGCCGTGTCAGCGCCGCCTGACTCGCAGCCATCGTCGGAAACAGGCCCGCGCAGGGTCCTGCTTGCCGACGCTGCCTGGGGCTTGGTGATTGCGCTTGTCATCGCACTGCTGCTGATCCTGTCAGCCAGCCCCGACCGCGCCGACCGCGGCTTTATCTACGTCGACTTCTGAAGTCGCGCGCGAGCGATCCCATGGCTCGGGCAGCGATGGCCTGGGTTAGCCCTCGCGTCCATGCGTAGCTAGCTCGCTCGCAGCACGAGGCCCAAGATCCCAGCCAGGATCAGCGCAAGCGCCCAGATGCGATCGAGGTCAAACCAAGCTCGCCGCAGCACGGACAGACCCACTTTGTAATAGACGACCATCGCCACCAGCGCGGCCGTCCCCAGCATGGCCAGCGTGTGCAGCGAGATGGCAGCGAGGTAGCTCCACACGCTGTTCAGCGAGAGCCCGGCGGCTTGATGGCAGCTTGCTCCGTGACAAGGTGCGGGGTTGTCTTCGCCCAGCAGAAAGACCGGCAGCAGCATCAGGCCTGCGCCGTGCGCTGTCGCCATCAAGAACGACCAAAGGACCAGGTCTTTCGCGCCCACCCGCATCCCAACCCAGCGCGGGTGCCGCGGCCGGATGAGCTTGAACAGGCCAAAGCCCACCAAGAGCGCTGCCGTGATCCAGGCCAGCGCATCAAGCGGCACGCTGGCCCGGCCCGCGGCCAACAGCCCGACGGTAAGCCCAATCGCAGCCGCATGGCCGATGGCAATGGGCAGAAGCGCACGCAGCACGGCGCGGCCGCTTTGTTCCTGCAGCCCCAACGCCACCGCGAACAGCCAGCCCATGCCGGGATTGACGCCGTGATAGGCGCCCAAGAGAGCCAGCGTCAGCCAAGGCCAGCTTGCGCTCACGGGTAACAGAACGAGTCAGAAGACGCGTCTCCGCCTTCGAGACGTACCTGGTGCGCCCGCCGCGGTCCGAAGTCGACATAGAAGTCTGGGTCGAGCGCCAGGCCGCCCTGCGGGTTGGCATGGACCTTGACCATCCAGCCCTTGACCCCGTCGGGATAGAACTGCTCGTCCCAGGTTGTGTACAGCGCCCCGGTAAAATAGACGCGGCGCCCGTCGCGACTGACCTCGACCATCTGTGGTGCTCCGGTCAGAGGGCCGCCCGAGCGCGGGTGTCCGGCTCTGCGCACGATGCCGCCAAGCTGCACGACCCCGGTAAGCTTCGGCTGGTGCGGGTCCGAGACATCGTACTGCCTCAGCTCTCCCGTCCCCCAGCACGCGACATACAGGAACCGGTCATCGAGCGACAGGTTGATGTCCGTGACCAAGGGCGGCACCGCTTTGAAGCCTTTGAGCAGAGGTGGCAGATCCGCTTCGCTCGCTGGCTCGGCAGGGATCTCGATCACCTTGCGCAGCGAAAACGCTTCCCCGTCGCGATACCACAGCCAGATCGACGACGACAGGTCTTTGACGCTGACCACAGAATTCACAAAGCCATAGGCCTTCGTCGGGTTGTGCGCCGGGCGTAGCTCCAATGCCATCTGATGCTCGTCGCCCAGATCCAGCTCTTGCAGGTGACGGCGCTTGCGCAGATCCCAGATGTGCAGCTTGTGGCCGTATTTTTTTCCCAAAAGAAGCTCGGGGTTCACGCCAGCTTCGATCATGTTGGGCGTGCCCCACTCGCTAGAGATGAGCGTGTCGTAGCCGAGGTGCCACCAGAAGTCGTAGTGCAGAAACTGCGAGCCGCGGTCTAGCTCCCAGCGTCCGCGTACCTCGAAGGTCTCGCAGTCCATGACGAAGATGCCGCCGGGCCCCTCGCCATTTGGCGCACCCAGCGTACAGACATAGATGCCGTCGGGACCGCAGTGCAAGGTGTGCGGTCGCGAATAGCCTGAGCGCGCCGCGATCTCGGACGCCTCGACGGTGTGGACCAGCTTGGGGTTTCGCGGATCGGGCTTGGTGTCAAAGACATAGATGCGCGACGAGCGCAGCCCAGGCAGCAAAAGGTACCGTCGCTCGACATGCGGATGCGGCGCATAGGGACACAGCGATGCGCTGCACGCATTCCAGCCCGAGTGGTGAAGCTCGTCCCCCAAGTTCGGTACCTCGGGCAGCGCGATGATCTGGCTGTACGTTGGCGAGCCTGGATCCAGATCGACCACAGCGAGCGCATCCGGCACCGCCCCTTTTTTGCCGAGCACGGCCTCCGCGCTGGGAGCCGTGACATAGGCAATCCGCTCAGGGGGCGCTTCGATGGCCATGCGCGGCGAGGGATAGAACGTCGGATCAACGCGAAACGGCATCTCGACCTCCGTATATCGTCCAAGAAAGCAGCGCAGCAAACCACGAACAGAATCACGGTATGCCGGACGACGGCGCATGCAAAGGTCTTTTATCGAGGAACCTCTGGGCTGGCCGGACAGCCTGTGCAGGGAGTATCCGGCGTGGATGCGAGCGCGGATGTGTAGCGGAGCAGGCTCGGGCCAACAGCCGCTTGATAGCATCCCTATAAGCGGATTTGTTGGGCCGGAAAGCGCTCCTTTGTTGATGTC
>CAZKOY010000018.1:0-52772 GCA_964554495.1 uncultured Myxococcales bacterium | reverse complement strand
GGTCATATCGCGCGGCGGGTCGGTCATATCGCGCGGCGGGTCGGTCATATCGCGCGGCGGATTCGCCATGTCGACCGGAACGCAGCCTGGATCCGAGGCCGGATTGCACATGGCCATGTCACGCGGCGGGTTCGCCATGTCGTCCATGGGCGACGTCATGTCAGGCGGGCTTGCCATGTCCTTGCACGGCTCGTGGTGGCCACAGCCCGTGACGAAATAGAGGGCCGAGCCAGCCATGCTCAGCAGCACGAATCTTCCGAAGCGATTGCTCATACACGACTCCTTTGGCGGGACCCTACCACAGGGGGGGCGCATGTGTGCAGAAAACGCACGCCCGGCGGCCGACTGCGCTAGGATGCGCCCAGCTTTCGCCAAACCAGGGAGTCACCCATGTCTGTGCGTCGTTCGCTTCTGCTCTCGCTGTCTGCTGTCACTGCCTCGGCTCTGCTCGGTTTTGCCTCGGCCGGCTGCAGCTCGGGTGAGCCATGCCCGGACCCCGGACCACCGATGACCGTCGACATGGCGCCGCTGGCCCCGCGCTGCGAGCTGCCCTTCGATGTTCGCGCTATCGACACGGTCTCGAAAGGCGCGGTTCTTGTCACCGACGATCCCAGCACGGCCGGCGTCTATGTTGCTGAGATCGACGCCACGGCTGGTGGCGCCAGCAACTACGGCACGAACCCGTTTGTTTATCTGGACTTGATCGGCCGCAAAAAGGTCGAGATCGACGACGTCACAGCGCGCCGCAGCCGCGACTGGGACATCGCGTTTAAGCGCTGGCAGATCAAGCTCAACAGTGGGGACTCGGGGCCGGGTGGTGTCACGATCAGCCGCGTCGAAAACAAGACCCTGCCCGACGTCAAGACCGCGCCCACCGGCACCTATGCCGAGGACATTTATTTCAACGACAAGTGCGAGATCCAGCTCGACCCGATAAACGGGCTGGGAACGGTTGTATCGGATTGGTACGGCTATGAAGCGGGCACCAACCGCCTGGTCCCCAAGACCGAGGTCTGGGTGCTCAAGCGCCGCGACGGCAAGGGGCATATCAAGCTGCAGCTTCTGCAGTACTACAAAGGCATGTTCGGCGGGAACTTCACGCTGACTTGGAGCTACCTGCCATGAGCGGCGGCGTCGGTTTTCTGCGCTGGGGTCTGGCTGCGCTGTCGCTGAGCACCTTGCCATGGGTTGGCTGTGGCAGTGAACCCATAGCAGCGGACGAGACGCGCGTCGAAAGCCGGCGCCAGCTGATTCGACCCACCGACGGAAACGGCTGGAACGGCAACGGCTATGGCATCCCCGCCAAGTTCTACGACCCGCCTGGTGGACACTTCCGCGTGTACTACGTCGAAAGCGGCGACAATGCCGTCGACCTGAAGGATGAAGCGCCGAAAAACGGCGTGCCTGATTTTGTCGAGCTCGTCGGTGCGTCAGCGGAAGCGACGTATGCCAGCACGATTGGCCAGCGCGGCTTTCGCGCGCCGCTCGACGACAGCATCTATCACGATCGCCCTGACTACGGCGGCGATGGGCGCTTTGATATCTATCTGCGCCTTTCAGGGGCGGGCAGCGACGGCTACCGCGTCACAGAGGTCTGCACCGACGGTACGCCTACGACGGGCGGCGGGGCCCCTGGACGGTGCGCCGGCTATTTCGTGATGAATCCCGGCTTCAAGGGCAGCCACTATCCCAGCGAGCGCGATGGCGTCGAAGTGCTGACCAGCCACGAGCTTTTTCACAGCGTGCAGGATGCGTACAACGCCGGCCAGTGGCGGACCTGGACCGAGGGCACTGCCGTCTGGAACGAGCTTCAGGTCTTCCCTGGAAGCGCCGGCACCTGGAAGGACTATCTGGGCTTTGTACCCGGCTTCTTCCGCGAGCCCGAGCGACCCTTGGATCAGAGCATGGGAGCAGGTGCGGCAGCGGCCTATGCCTATGGCGCGGCGGTGTGGGTCGAGTACCTGTCCGAGCGCTTCGGCCCCGCGATCATTCGCGAGATCTGGGAGCGCCTTGAGCAGCCCATAGGTGGCAGCGCGCCGCATTTTCTCGACGCCACCGAGGCCGCTCTTGCGCTTCGCGGCAGCAACCTGAAGCAGGCCTGGGTCGAGTTCACCGGCTGGAACCTGCTGACCCGCGAGCGGGCGACGGGCGGACAGGGATACAACCGGGCCAGTGAGTACCCATCGATACGCTTCGAGAGCGAGCTTTCGCAGGCCGACAGCGTCACGGTCAAAGAATTCTATGGCCTGTCGGCGCGCTATTTCCGCTTGCCGGTTCAGGCGGCGACGACGATCTATGTGTCGCGTGTCGATCCGCTGGGCGACGATGCCTCGGCTCTTTGGGGCTTGCTCGTCGATAGCAAGGGGGTACCGCGGTCGGCACTGCAGGTGCTGTCGCCGAACCAGGGCATCGCTCTGGCCGCAGGCGACGCGCTGCTTGTCGTTTTGACGGCGCGCGAGCGCGGGGCCAAGGCACGTCGCATCGAGCTTAAGACATCGACGACGGCCCCCGCCTTACCCCCGACTGATCCGCCTGCGAATGATCCATCGGCAGCGATGGGCGGCTGCGTGCTGGCCTCGCGCTCGTCGCAGCGTCCACCTTGGCCGGGCATGCTTGGCCTGACCTTGTGCGTGGCTGGGCTGTCCATGCGCACGCGCCGTCGCCGAGCCTGACGGCAGCACCCGTCAGAGCCTGTTCTTTGTCCGGCGGGGTGGGGGCGCCTCGATCTTCGCCTTACGGTCAGCGGTCGCGATCGGATACGCTGAACCGGGTGTCTTGTGCATCCGCCTGTCGTCTGCTTACTGGGGTGCGGCCGGGGCTCTCAGCGAGGGGCCCGCACGTGCCAAGCGGATCCAGGAAGGCGGACTGCGGCACGCATCCTTTCACCTTTTTCATATCAGGAGGCTCCTTTGTCACAGCACGGCAACAAATCAGGGGATGTGCAGCCGGTTGCCCCGGCGATCGCGGCTTCTATGTCTGGTTCTTCAGGCGATTCGCGGACGGCACAGACGGCGGACAAGCCTTCTCGACGAGAAGCTCTGCTGGCTGCGACGGGCGCAGCGGCCGGATCGGTCCTGGTCGGCTGTGGTGGCAGCATGCCACCGTCGGGTCAGTGCATGGGCGAGCCGCCGAAGAGCGCGCTGATCGTAAGTGCCAAGGACCAAGTGGAGCTCGACCGCGACAAGTACTTTCAGATCAACGGCGGCTATGTCTGGGTGATCAAGGACGAAAAGGGCTATATGGCCCTCGACACCCGCTGCCAGCACGCCGGCTGTCCGACGGCGCTTGAGACGACCAAGGACGGCTTCGTCTGCGGCTGCCATGGATCGCGCTATTTCCTCGACGGCAGCATCAAAAAGGGACCGACGACCAAGCCGCTGCCACTCTTGTCCATGTGCCGACGGGCCAGCGACAGCGCACTAGCCATCGATCTCGACACGGTGGTGGCCAATCGCGATGAGCGCGTGACTTAGTCGACGCCTTCTCGCTACTGTGCTGACACTCGGTGGTGTAGCGAGCGTGTACTGCGCCGCTTTCGGGTCGCCAGTCGAACCCCAATCCATTCTTGGCCATGCAGCCTCCGCGTGAATCTTCGTCGAGCTTTTTTGTGGTGCCAAAAGCGGCGCGCTTGCGCTGGCTGGTGTATTTGCGCTGGCTGGCGCTGTCCGCCGTGGCGTTTGGGCTCGCCGTGTCGCAGGTGGCGCAGCTTGACTGGGTAGCGCCGTGGCCCATCGCCGCCGCGCTCGTCGGTGGGCTGCTATACAACCTGGCCTTCCTGTGGCGCGTCCGTCGCTTGGAAGAGCCGCTTCCAACGCAGATCACCGCGGACACCTGGTCTTGGCCAGCCAAGGAATCGGTCGATCGCGAGCTTGAACTGCAGGCCTTGGCCGATGTCGGTGCGCTGACGCTGCTTCTGGCGGCGAGCGGCGGACTGCAGAACCCGATCAGTATCTTTTATGGCTTCCATGTGGTGCTGGGAGCGATGCTTGGGGACCGTCGGGGGGCGCTGCTTGCGGCCAGCATGGCGAGCTTGGGAATCGCGGTGCTGGCTCTGGCGCAGAGAAGCGGACTTCTGCTGTCGCAGGCTCTGCACAGCCCACCGCTTTGGCTGACAGCGGGGACGGCACTTTTGTCGGTCATCTGCTTGGCGTATTTCGCGGTCAGCGTGCTGCGCTTCGTCGAGCGCGAGCAGGGCCGGGCCGGGCGCAACTATGAGCTTTTGCTCAGCGCACTCGATCGCCTGCAGGTCGGGCTTGAGCTGGTCTCGGCCGACGGGCGCGTGCTTTTGGCTAATCAGCGAGCGGCGACGCTGCGTCCCAGTCCGACGGCGACTGGACGCTGGCTGCCTCCGTCGGGGCTGACCAGCGCCGTGCCCAAGCAGCCAGGGGACAGCGCCCGGTTTGCCCACACCGAAGGGAACGAGACGCGCATCATCGAGCTTCTGATGCTGAGCGGAGGCGGGGCGCGCGGGCCGGAAGTGCGCGCGTACCTGTATGCCGATCGCACCGAGTCAACCGTCGACGAACAGCGAGCGATCATGCTGGAACGCCTGGCCAGCCTGGGCCGCGCCATGCAAGAGGTTGCGCACGAGCTGAACACGCCGCTCGCCAGCATCCAGACGCTGGCGGTCGATCTGTCGCATTCGTTGGCCGTACACCCCATATCCCAGACCGCAAGCGGTCCCGACATGGCCGAGTCCGTTACGTTGATCGTCGACGAAGCGCGGCGCTGTCAGGCGATCTCGCGCGAGCTCTTGTCAACGGCGCGCCTGGGCTCGACCAGTCCGGTGCGGACCAACTTGGTCGACGTGGTGCGGCGTGCCACGCGGCTCACGTATGGCAAGCGGCGCGGGCTGGTGCGGCTGCATGGCGATCTTGAATTGGCCTGTGTCACCGACGGGGATCGCTTGCTGCAAATCCTGGTCAACGTGCTGCAGAATGCGAGCGATGCTTCAGAAAATCCGGTCGATGTGACGCTGGCCCGCGTCGAGCAAGGGAGGAGAGCGCAGGCTGCGATCGAGGTCCGCGACCACGGGCCAGGCTTGCCGCCGCAGGTGGCGGCTCGGCTGTTTGTGCCCTTCGTCAGCACTAAGCCACCAGGGCAGGGAACAGGGCTGGGGCTTTACACCTGCGCTCGCCTGGCACAGCAGCTGCGCGGCGAACTATCCGTCGAAAACGTCGGCGGCAGTGAGGCAGGTGTGGAGGGGGGCGTGCGAGTGCGCCTGCGGCTGCCTCTTGACTCGCAAGACAGCGGCGGAGAGGCTAGCTCGGACAGTGAGCGAGCTTCGCTCTCGCAGCCAGCGGTGTCTTCGTGCTCGTAAAGATGTGACCATGACGGTGCCTCCTCCAGACGGTCTTGGCGATGGTGAGCCGGCGGACAGCGCCGATCGCTCGGCGCGTGATGCCGGGCGGCGGGTGCTGTTGGTCGACGATGATCCGACGTTCTGCCGGGCCATGGGCAAGGCGCTGGCGCGCAAGGGCTTCGTTGTGCGCGAGCTGCACAACGGCAGCGCTGCCATCGCGGCCTTGTCGAGCGAAGTCCCCGAGGCCGATGTTGTGGTGTTGGATCTGCAGATGCCGGATGTATCGGGAATGCAGGTTCTCAAGCGCACGCCGCGCAGACACTGCCCGGTGGTGGTCTTGACCGGCCATGGCACGGTGCCTGATGCCGTCGAGGCAATGCGGCTGGGGGCTTTTTCGTTTCTGCTGAAGCCCATCGACGCCGACGAGCTGGTGCCCGTGCTGCTGCAGGCCATGGGCGGCGCGCCGCTGTCGCAAGAGCACGCGCTGATCGGCGACAGCCCAGCCCTGAACGTGCTGCGCGAGGTCTTAGAGAGCTGTGCCCAAGTCGCAGATCCCGTCCTGCTTTACGGTGAGACGGGGACCGGCAAGGAAGTCGCGGCACGCTATCTACACGGGCGATCGCGACGCGCCAGCCAGCCGCTTCTGGCGATCAACCTGGCCTGCTTGCCGCGTGAGCTCGTCGAGAGCGAGCTGTTCGGACATGCCCGTGGGGCGTTTACTGGCGCCGACCGTCGTAAGCGCGGCCTGTTTGCTGAGGCCGGGCAGGGCACGCTGTTTCTGGATGAGATCAGCGAGCTGCCGCTGGAGCTTCAGCCCAAGCTGCTGCGGGCGCTGGAGACGCGGACCTTTCGCCCCGTCGGTGAGACGCGTGAGCAGCCGATGCAAGCGCGCCTGGTCTGCGCCACCAATTGCGACCTGCGGACGCTGGCCAAGCGCGGGCAGTTTCGCGAAGATCTGTACTATCGCTTGGCGGTGCTGCCCGTCGAACTGCCGCCTCTGCGCAGCCGCATCGAAGACATCGTGCCGATCGCGGAATATTGGCTGTCGCGGATCGCAGGGCTCGCTTCCCCTGCTGGACTGCCGGCTGCGTCTCTGCCTGAGCGTCCACTAGGTCAGCCAGTCAAGCTAACCGAGGACGCGCGGCAGGCTCTTCGCGAGCACGATTATCCCGGCAACGTGCGTGAGCTTGTGAACGTGGTGCGTCGCATCGCGCTGTTTGCCCGCAACGGAGTGGCGGACGGGGGACTGGTGCGGCGGATGCTAGCGGAGGATCCATTTCGTACCCTACGCCCCGATCGCGGTCGCGATGCAGCGCAACCGGCAGTCGGCCTGGGCACCCCGTGGACCGAGCGACTGCGCGGTCGCGGCGAGGGCGATGGGGAGCGCAGCGATTCTGTGCTTGTCAGCGAAAAGCCAACTTTGATAGGCTCTGCCGCCGCGCAGGCACCGCTGTCATTGCGTGAGCTGGAAATTCAGCACATCGAGCGGCTTCTGCGAGAGCACAAGAACATCACCACCGTGGCCAAGCTTCTTGAAATAGATCGCCGGACGCTGCAGCGAAAGCTGCGCAGCCTGGGCATTGACTGGCGGGACGAGGGATGACCGAGAGTGTGATCTCCCGCCCCGGGCAGTGCAGGCAGCCGGTGACTCTGAAGAGCGACGGCCAAGGTGATGAAGAAGCGATGACAGGTGCGGCAAATTGCCGCGGCAAGTTGCCGCAGAGGCTTGCGATTAGCGCAGCTTTTGCGTGGATGACTGCGCGAATGCCGAGGAGCACGCCCTTTGCGGGGAGTGCTTCAAGGTGACGGCACTGATGTTGCAAATGAGGCGTTCTCAAAATGACGACGCAGCCCGTTAGTGAACCACGATTTGTGTTCCCGCCGTGGACGAACCTGCTGCCGGCCGTATCGCTGGTGGCGGTCGTCGGTGGCCTGGTCGGGGCCATTGCCGGTATGTGGTACTACTTCTCGCCCAAGCACACCGACGTGGGCTACCAACCCGAGCAGCCTGTGCCATACAGCCACAAGCTGCACGCGGGCGATCTGGGCATCGACTGCCGCTACTGTCACGTCGGGGTCGAGCGCTCGCCGGTAGCCACGGTTCCGCCGACGCAGGTCTGCATGAACTGCCACACGCAGATCAAAAAAGACTCGCCGCTGCTCGGAGCCGTGCGCAAGAGCTGGGAAGACGGCTCGCCCGTGCGCTGGAAGCGGGTCCACAAGCTCGGCGACTATGTCTATTTCGATCACAGCCGCCACGTCACCCGCGGCGTTGGCTGTGCCGAGTGCCACGGTCGCGTCGACGAGATGATCGTGGTCAAGCAGGTCGAGCCGCTGTCGATGGGCTGGTGCTTAGAGTGCCACCGCGACCCCGGATCGCGCCTGCGGGATCCGCAGAAAGACCGCATCACCGACATGAACTGGCTTCCGCCGGGCGTGAAATGGGAAGACGGCGAGGCGGCCATTGCTGCCAAGCGTGCCGAATACGGCAAGGCTCTCGTCGAGCGTGACCACATCGCCCCGCCGACCGAATGTTCCAGGTGCCACCGATGAAGCGAACACCGACTCAGTGGTCTGCGCCCGATGCATACGACAAGGTGCATCTGCGCAGCCTCGATCAGTTAGCCGATACGCCTGAGTTCCGCGACTTCCTGCACCGCGAGTTCCCCGAGGGAGCGTCCGAGCTGAGCAGCCCGCTGAGCCGTCGCTCGTTTATGACCCTCATGGGGGCCTCGGTGGGCTTGGCCGGCTTGGCTGGCTGTCGGCGACCGGAAGAGACAATCCTGCCGTACACCAAGGCGCCCGCGCCAGAGCAGATGGTCGTGGGTTTGCCGACGTACTACGCCACGGCGATGAACCTTGGATCGTCGGTCCACGGCCTGCTCGTCGAGAGCAATGAAGGCCGTCCCACCAAGATCGAGGGCAATCCAAAGCACCCGACAACCGGAGGGGCGAGCAGCGTCTTCGTGCAGGCTTCGCTGCTTGACATGTATGACCCGCATCGCTCGGCGGGTCCGATGCGCGCGGGCAAGGATCGCGAAGATCTGCCCAACGCGGCGCCTGCTGCGACGGAAGGCCACGGCGGACATGGCGCCCCGGCGGCTCCGGCGGCGCGCATGTTTTCCGAAGTCGACATCGAGTCCTTCCTGTCGCAGCGTCGCAACGAGTACGGGCCGCAGGCGGGCGCTGGGCTGTATGTCCTTTCTGGGGCTCTGGTCTCGCCGACGCTGCTCGCCTTGCGCGAGCGCATGAAGACCGAGCTACCCAAGGCGCGCTGGCTGACGTGGGAGCCGGTCTGCGAAGACAACATCTACGCCGGCAGCCGCTTGGCGTTCGGGACCGACGTCTCGACGCACATGCACCTGGGCAAGGCCGACGTGGTGCTGTCGCTGGGGGCGGATCCGCTGGGAACCGACCCGGACGCCGTGCGACTCAGTCGCGACTTTGCATCTCGTCGCCGCCCCGAGAAGGCCAGCGACGAGATGAGCCGCCTGTATGTGGTCGAAGCAGGCTGGTCGATCACCGGGACCAACGCTGACCATCGCCTGCGCCTCAAGCCGACCGAGGTTTCGCAGTTTGCCGGGGCACTGGCGGCTGAGCTTGCCAAGCGAGGTGTCGCTCTTCCCGCCGCCGTCGTGGCGGCGCTGCCCAAGAGCGTTGCGGGCACCATCGATGCCAAGTTCCTGGCCGCGGTGGCCGACGACATCAAGAGCCGCGGCGCTCGCGTGGCTGTGGTCGTGGGGCGTGACTTGCCCAAGGAAGTGCATGCCTTGGTGCATGCGCTGCATGCCGCGTTGGGTGCGGTCGGCACCACGGTGACGTACACGCCGGCCGTCGACGCGGGGCGTCCGCTCGATCGCGAAAGCTTGGCCGAGCTAGGTGCGGCCCTCGACAAAGGCGAGGCGAAGACCCTGGTCGTGCTGGGTGGCAACCCCGCGTATGACCTGCCGGTGGATTTTCGCTTTGCCGAGCGTCTGCAGAACAGCAAAGCCGCGCTGGTCCACTTGGGCCTGCACCGTGACGAGACGGCGCATCTGGCCGGGTTACACATTCAGCGAGCGCACTTCCTTGAGGCCTGGGGCGATGTCCGGGGCCGCGACGGTGTGGCGAGCATCGTGCAGCCGCTGATCGCGCCCTTGTTCCACGGCTGGTCTGATATTGAGCTGATCTCGTATCTGCTCACTGGCCGTCGGCAAAAAGGCTACGAGCTGGTGCGGGAGACGTGGCGTGGGATGCCCCTGTGGCAGCCTGCTCCGCCTCCGCCGGTTCCGGTCGAAGGAACTGGGGTCGCACCTGCGGGCGCTGCTCCACCACCCGCTGCTTCGGCGGCGGCACCCGCGATGGCGGCGGCACCCGCGATGGCGGCGGGGAATGTTGTGCCAGCTGCTGATGCGGCTGCGCCTCCGCCAGGGGTGCCGACGAATCCGGTGCTGTTCTTCGAGCGCTTCTGGCGCAAGGCTCTGCGCGAAGGCGTCATCGAAAAGACCGCGTTTGCCCCGGTGACGCCAGAGCTGAAAGCAGCGGAGCTAGCGACAGCAATCCCAGCTCTTTCGACACTGGTCGCCAAGCCCTTCGAGATCCAGTTTGCGGTCTGCAGCAAGCTGTGGGACGGCCGGTACAGCAACAACGGCTGGCTGCAAGAGCTGCCGGATCCCATCACCAAGCTGGTCTGGGACAACGCCGCGCTGCTGTCGATGGAGACAGCCCAGAAGCTGGGCGTCGAAAAAGACGACATGGTGCGTATCACCGTGCGCGGCAAGACCGTCGATGCAGCGGTCTATGTGCAGCCGGGTATGGCCAGCGATACCGTCGTTTTGGCGCTGGGCTATGGCCGAAAGCAGGTGGGTTACATCGGCCAGGGCGCGGGCTTCAACGCGTACGCGCTGCGCCACGGCGAAGCGCTGGGCCATGACGAAGCGACACTGAGCAAGCTGAACACCAAGTACACCGACCCGCGAGACGAGTGGTTCGGTGACGCGGTGAAGATCACGGGCCTTGTCTCGACGCAGGATCACTTCACGCTGGAAGGCCGACCGCTGGTGCGCGAGGCGTCTTTGACGCGCTTCCGACACCATCCCGAGTTCGCCAAGCACGCCGTCCACCACAAGCCGCTGATCGCTCTGTGGGATGACCCTGAAGAGCTCAAGCAGGGCCAGCAGTGGGGCATGACAATCGACCTGTCGGCCTGCACTGGCTGCGGAACCTGCACGGTCGCCTGCCAAGCCGAAAACAACATTCCGATCGTCGGCAAGGCGCAGGTTCGCAAGGGCCGCGAGATGCACTGGATTCGCATCGACCGGTACTTCTCGTTCGGCAAGACCGCGCTCGGTCACAACGACCTCAACGACAACAACACCGAGGTCACGCACCAGCCCGTTGGCTGCCAGCACTGCGAGCACGCCCCGTGTGAGAACGTCTGCCCGGTGGCGGCGACGATGCATAGCTCCGACGGCATAAACGACATGGTGTACAACCGCTGTGTCGGTACGCGCTACTGCCTGAACAACTGTCCGTGGAAGGTCCGTCGCTTCAACTTTCTGGACTTCCGCCGCGACATGGAATTCTCACCGTTTGGCGGCGAGACGCCGGAAGTCGCCAAGCTGCGCTTCAACCCCGACGTCACCGTTCGTTCGCGCGGTGTCATTGAAAAATGCACCTATTGCGTTCAGCGTATCCGCGGTGCGCAGCGCGATGCGCAGCTAAAGACCGGCAGCCGAAATCTCGCGGACGGAAGTGTGGTGGCCGCGTGCCAGCAGGCTTGCCCAGCGCAGGCCATTGCTTTCGGCGACATCAACGACAAGAACAGCCGCGTCGCGCACGACAAGGCCAGCCCGCGCAACTACGAGATGCTGGCGGAGCTAAACGCTCGGCCGCGCACGTCGTACCTGGCTCGCATTCGCAATCCCAATCCGGCGCTGGAAGCCGAAAAGCCCGAAGAGTCGCATGGTGCGCCGGGCGGTCACGGCGGGGCCGAGGCGACGGGCGCTGGTCATGGCGGCGCCGGCCACGGTGGCGCCGAGCATCCGGCAGCCCCGGCCGCGCACGGTGCTGAGCACAACCCGACCCATGCTGGAGGCAGCCACTAATGAGTGCTGACAGCCGCGCAGGCTCGGCCATCTTAGAGCCCGAGCCGCTACTCGAAAACAATCCGTCGCTGCACTCCATTACCGAGGCGATCTGCGCCCCGGCGGAGCTGCCCGTCGAAAAGACGCCCATCGGCTGGATCATCTCGTTCATGCTGGCGCTCGGCCTGCTGGGGGTCTTTGGCCTCTCGGTCGGGACGCTCTTGTACAAGGGCATCGGCATCTGGGGGAACAATCAGCCCGTCGGCTGGGCCTGGGACATCACCAACTTCGTGTGGTGGATCGGCATTGGCCACGCCGGAACCCTGATTTCGGCCATCTTGTTCTTGTTCAAGCAGAAGTGGCGTACGTCGATCAACCGCTTCGCCGAAGCGATGACGATCTTCGCCGTCGTCTGCGCCTTGCAGTTCCCGATCATCCACACCGGTCGTCCGTGGCTGGCCGTGTACTGGCTGCTGCCGCTGCCGAACCAGATGTCGATGTGGCCGAACTTCCGCTCGCCGCTGATGTGGGACGTGTTCGCGGTCTCGACCTACGGCTTGGTGTCGCTTCTGTTCTGGTACGTCGGCCTGATTCCCGATTTGGCGACGCTGCGCGACCGTGCCAAGGGCAAGGTTCGCCAGATTCTGTACGGCGTATTCGCAATGGGCTGGCGCGGCTCGAACCGTCACTGGCAGCACTACGAAAAGGCCTACCTGATCCTCGCGGGTCTATCGACGCCGCTGGTCTTGTCGGTTCACTCGGTCGTGTCCTTTGACTTCGCGACCTCGGTCCTGCCCGGCTGGCACGCCACCATCTTCCCGCCGTACTTCGTCGCTGGCGCCGTGTTTTCAGGCTTCGGCTTGGTCATGACGCTGATGGTGCTAGCGCGCGAGTTCTATGGTCTGAAGCACCTAGTGACCCTGCGCGTGCTTGAGAACATGAACAAGATCATGCTCGTCACCGGCACCATGGTCGGCTACGCGTACGGCATGGAGTTCTTCATCGCCTACTACGGCGGGAACCCCTATGAGCTGTTCACGTTCAAGAACCGCGCCTTCGGTCCGTACTGGTGGGCGTACTGGTCGATGCTGACCTGCAACGTCATCTCGCCGCAGCTGTTCTGGTTCCGCGCCATTCGGCGGTCGGTCCCGGCGATGTTCGTGATCTCGATCTTCGTCAACATCGGCATGTGGTTCGAGCGCTTCGTTATCATCGTGACCTCGCTGCACCGCGACTTCACGCCAAGCGCGTGGGGGTACTTCCGCCCGACGCTGTTTGACATCGGTACCTATGCCGGAACGATGGGCTTGTTCTTCACGCTGTTCCTGCTGTTCCTGCGCTTCCTGCCGATGATCGCGATCTCGGAAATCAAGGGTGTGTCGCCGTATGCCGACCCGCACGGAAAGCACGGTCACGACCACGACCACGAGCATGAGAAGGAGAGTCACTGATGTCCGCTGTGACGCATGCACGTAGTGACGCCGCCGATCATGCAGTCGAAGGCAAAGTCTTCGGCATGGTCGGTGAGTTCGACACGCCGCACGACATCCTAGAGGCGGTCAAGGCCGTGCGCGCCGCCGGCTTTACCTGCATCGATACCCACACGCCGTTTCCCATCCACGGCATGGACGCTGCGATGGGTCTGCGCCCGTCGATCTTGCCGTTTATGGTCCTTGCAGGCGGCTTGACCGGCACGGCCAGCGCATTCGCTTTGCAGTGGTGGATGAACGCGTTTGATTACCCGTTTCGCATCGCTGGCAAGGCGTACTTTTCGTACCAAGCGTACGTGCCGATCTGCTTTGAGCTGACGGTGCTTCTGTCGGCATTTACGACCGTCTTCGGTCTTTTTGCGCTGTGCCGACTGCCGCGCCCGTATCACGCGCTGTTCACGCACCCGCGCTTCGCTCGCGTCACGGACGATGCCTTCATGATCTCGATCGAAGCCAGCGATCCCAGCTGGGACGAAGCCAAGGCGCGCGAAGTCTTGGCCAAGGCCGGGGGCAAAGAGATCACGCTCATTCGGGATTTGGAGCCCTAAGGCCCATGATGGTCCGCCACTTCCACTTCACGATGAAACAGCCTCTGCTATGGGCGCTGTCCCTGGCTTTGCCGTTTGCCATGGGCTGCCGTGGCAACCCCAGCGAAAGTCCGCCGCTGCACTGGCAGCGTCAGATGTTTACGCAGGACAAGGGCAAGGCGCAGCGCGAGAACACGTTCTTCAACGATGGTCGTTCGATGCGGCCCCTCGTCGAAGGCACGGTGACGATCGATGCGCCGCTTGAGCTTGGGCCGTACGAAACAGGCAAAGACGAGGGCGGTAACTTCGTCGCCAAGTGGCCCAGCGAAGTCAGCGTCTCGGCCGAGTTCGTGGCACGCGGGCAGGATCGCTACAACATCTACTGCGCTCCTTGCCACGATCGCACCGGCAGCGGCAACGGGGTGGTCGCGCAGCGCGCCAACAAGTTGGGCCGCTGGCAGCCGACGTCGTACTTCGATGAGCGCATCATGACGATGCCCGTCGGACAGCTATTCGACACGATCACCAACGGCGCACGCACGATGCCCGGCTATGCGTATCAGGTTCCAATCCGCGATCGCTGGGCCATCGTCTCGTACGTGCGGGCCTTGCAGAAGAGCCAGCGCGCCACGCTGGCAGACGTTCCAGAGAGCCAGAGGACGGGGTTGAAATGAGCGCCACCGAACGCATCATCGCGGACGCACGACTGCAGCTCTTGCCGTCGGATGCGAACCGTTACGCCACCATCTTCGGGATCGTCGGCCTGGCTGGGCTGGGGTATACGGCGCTTGGCTTCTTCAACGAAGCCGACAAGGCCGATGCTCTGATGTCGTATCTGGTTGCCTATGTCTATGGCGCCACGATTCTGGTCGGCTGCATGTTCTTTGGAACGCTGCAGCACTTGGTCGGCGCTCGCTGGAGCACGACACTGCGTCGCCTGGCTGAGAGCGTCGGCGCCGTGACGCCGCTTCTGGCCGTGCTGTTCCTGCCGCTGCTTTGGGGCATGGGCACCATTTGGTCGTGGGCCAACGGTAGGCCGCAGCCAGCGGACGTCTTGGCCAAGGTTGGCTACCTGAACACGCAGTTCTTTGTCATTCGCGCGGTGATCTATCTGGTGGTCTGGGCGGCCATCGGCACGTGGTTCTATCGCAAGTCGGTCGAGCAAGACAAAAGCGGCGATCCGCTGCTCACCAAGTCGATGCGCAAGGCCAGCTCGGTGGCTGTGATCCTGTTTGGCTTCACGATCAGCTTTGCTGGCTTTGACTGGGTGATGTCGCTGGACCCGACGTGGCCGTCGACGATGTTCGGCGTCTACACGTTCGCCGGCAGCATGACTAGCTCGCTCAGCACGATCGCGCTAGCCGCTCACTTGCTGCAGCGATCCGGTTACCTCAAGGGTGTGATTACCGTCGAGAACTATCACGACTTGGGCAAGCTGATGTTCGGCTTCATCGTGTTCTGGGCATACATCGCGTACTCGCAGTACATGCTGATCTGGTACGCCAACATCCCGGAAGAGACGGCCTGGTACCGCACTCGCTGGGAAAACGGCTGGTCGACGCCAGCGACGGCGCTGTGCATCCTGCACTTCGCGGTGCCGTTCTTTGCCATGCTGTCGCGCACGGCCAAGCGCAACGCCTTGGCGATGATGTCTGTCGCCGTGCTGATCTTGGTCATGCACTATGTCGACCTGTTCTGGGTCATCATGCCGGTGCGACGTACCAGCTTTGAAGTGACGGTGCGCGACATCACCGCGCTGGTGGGCATCGCGGGCCTGTGCTTGGCGGGAATCTTCAACCGCTTGGGTGCGGCAGCGCTGATCCCAGTCAAGGATCCCTACGTTCAATCGTCGCTGGAGTACGACAATGGCTGATCACAGCAACACCCACGGCCAGGGCGACGCGCACGGCCATGGTGAAGTCGCCGTCGAAGAATCGACACTGTCGAACACCGGAATCCTGACGTTCTGTGTGCTGACGGCGATCGTGTTCTTTGGCTCGGCGATGGCCCTGCCGGGGCTGTTCTATCGCTATACCGACAGAGTGCGGCGCGAGATGACCGTCGCAGGTCCTTCCCCCGAGCTAGCCAAGCTTCGGGCGCAAGAAGACAAGCGCCTGGGCGGCTATGGCTTCGTCGACAAAGAGAAGCAGATCGTTCACATCCCGATCGATGTCGCGATGCAGAAGGTGGTCGAGGAAGCCAAGAAATGAACCCGACGACCCTCGCACTCCTTTGTGGTCTGACGGCCCTTGCGGCGTACTACGCCGGGATGGGTACGTCTGCCGCCGATCAGCCGCTGCCGCCCGAGCTGCGCGGCATCGCGATCGAGGAGCGCCTGGGTCAGTCGCTTGCCTTGGATGTGCCGCTTCTCGATCACACCGGGGCGCAGGTCAAGCTGGCCGACTACTTCCAGGCGAAGCGGCCGGTCATCTTGGTGCTGAACTACTACAGCTGTCCGACGCTGTGCTCGCTGGTTTTGAACGGCCTTCTCGATGGTATGCGCGGGCTTGAATTTTTGGTCGGCAAGGAATATCAGCTTGTCTCGGTCTCGATCGATCCGCGCGAAAAACCCGAGCTGGCCAAGAGCAAGCGCGCGGCCTATCTGACGGCGTTGGGAGCCGAGCGCGCGGCAGCGATGACCGATCGCGACTGGCCGTTTCTGACCGGAACCGAGCAGAACGCAAGCGCCATCGCAAATGCGGTCGGCTTTCACTATCGCTACGACGCAGCGACCAACCAGTACGCGCACGCCGCCGGCATCTTCGTGTTGACGCCAGACGGTCGCATCTCGCGCGTGCTGTACGGCATTCAGTTTCCGGCTCGCGATCTGCGCTTGGCGCTGGTCGAAGCCTCGCAAGGCGGTATCGGCAGCCCGGTCGATCGCCTGCTCTTGCTTTGTTACCACTACGACCCGCAGACCCGTCGCTACGGTCTGACTCCAATGGGCCTTATGCGCATTGGCGGAGTGCTCACGGTCGTAGTTCTGGGCATGTATCTTCTGTCGGCGTGGCGTCGTGAGCGTCGCGCCTCGGTGAGTGGATGATGGACCAGAGCACCTCTACCTTGACGATGTTACCGACGCAGGCCTCGACGATCGCGCCGGGGTATGACCTCTTGTTCTGGGTCATCACCTATATGTGCGTGTTCTTTTTCGTCCTGATCATCGGTGCCGGCACTTACTTCGTGTTCAAGTACCGCTATCGCGGCGGCGAGCACAGGGTCGACACCAACCACACGCACAACACCACGCTAGAGATCGCGTGGAGCGTGTTGCCGTTGTTCCTGTGTATTGGGCTCTTTGCCTGGGGCTTCAAGCTCTACCTCGATTTCGCGATCCCGCCGAAGGACGCCATCGAGATTCGCGTCACGGGCCAGAAGTGGGCGTGGAACTTCGAGTATGACAACGGCGCCGCCAGCGCTAAAGAGTTCGCGGTGCCGCTGAACAAGCCGGTGAAGCTGATCATGACGTCGCGCGACGTGCTGCACAGCTTCTTCGTCCCGTCGTTCCGCACCAAGATGGACGTTGTACCGGGGCGGTACACCACGATGTGGTTCCAGGCGACGCAGGTCGGGCCGCAGCAGGTGTTCTGCACCGAGTATTGCGGTACCAGCCACAGCGACATGCTGGCCAAGGTCCTGGTCCTGCCCGAGAAGGAATACGAAGACTGGCTTGAAAAGCACCGCGACGATCCGAACGCCACACCAGCCGACAAGGGCAAAAAGATCTTCAACGGCAAGGGCGGCTGCAATGCCTGTCATGCCGTCGCTGCGGACCAGGCGATTCCCGTCATCGGTCCCAAGCTGTGGCAGCTCTTCGGACGCGCCGAAAAGATGGCCGATGGCTCGCAGCTTACGGTGGATGAGAACTACATCCGCGAGTCCATCGAGTATCCCAACAAGCAGACCGTCGCCGGCTTCGCCGCGGGCGCTATGCCGACGTTCAAGGGCGTGCTCTCCGACAAGGAGATCAGCGACCTCATCGCGTACCTCAAGACCTTGAAGTAACCGAGGCCGGAACATGACCCAGTACAGTCCCAATTCTGCCCAAGGCGATCGGCCCGCGTCGCCGTCCTTTTATAAGGCAGCGCGTGGCATTGGATCGTGGCTTTACACGCTGGATCACAAGCGCATCGGCATCATGTACCTGGTGTTCGTGCTGGCGGCGTTCCTGTTGGGTGGTGTCTTCGCCCTTCTGGTGCGCACCGAGCTTCTGACGCCCGGCAAGACCATCGTCGACGCGAACACCTACAACCGACTGTTTACGCTGCACGGCGTGGTGATGGTGTTTCTCGTCATCATTCCTTCGATCCCGGCCAGCCTTGGGAACTTGATTCTGCCGCTGCAGCTTGGCGCCAAGGACGTCGCGTTCCCGCGGCTTAACTTGGCGAGCTTTTACATCTACCTGATTGGCGCATGCTTCGCGCTGTACTCGCTGGTAAACGGCGCGGTCGATACCGGCTGGACGTTCTACACGCCGTACTCAAACACCACCGACACCAGCGTCATCTCGATGGTGCTCGCGGCCTTTATCCTCGGCTTCTCGTCGATCTTTACCGGCCTGAACTTCATCGCCACCACGCACTCGCTGCGAGCGCCGGGCATGACCTTCTTCCGCATGCCGCTGTTTGTCTGGGCGCTTTATGCCACCAGCGTGATTCAGATCCTGGCGACGCCGGTCCTGGCCATCACGCTCTTGCTCTTGCTCGCTGAGCGTGTGCTCAAGGTCGGCATCTTCGATCCTGCGATGGGTGGCGACGCGGTGCTGTTCCAGCACTTCTTCTGGTTCTATAGCCACCCGGCCGTGTACATCATGATCGTCCCCGGCTTCGGCGTGGTCAGCGAGCTCATCACGACGTTTTCGCGCAAGCCGATCTTTGGGTACCGCGCCATCGCCATGTCGTCGATCGGCATCGCCATCATCGGCTTCTTGGTCTGGGGTCACCACATGTTCACGGCTGGCCAGTCCGAGATCGCCGGCATGATCTTTTCGTTCCTGACCTTCTTGGTCGCGATTCCGACGGCGATCAAGGTGCTCAACTGGACGGCGACGATGTACCGCGGCTCGATCGTGCTGCGCACACCGATGTGGTACGCGATTGGCTTCCTGTACCTGTTCACCGTGGGCGGCTTGACTGGCATGTATCTGGCGACGGCAGGCACCGACGTTCACCTGCACGACACCTACTTCGTTGTGGCTCACTTCCACTTCGTGATGATGGGCGGCACGATGTTCGCGTTCCTCGGCGGACTGCACTACTGGTGGCCGAAGATCACCGGCCGCATGTACAACGAAACCCTCGGCAGCTTCGCGTGCTTGGTCGCGTTCATCGGCTTCAACATGACGTTCCTCACGCAGTTTGTCCTCGGTGCGCAGGGCATGCCGCGCCGCTATTACAACTACCTTGACCAGTTCCAGCCGCTGCATGCGTTCTCGTCGGTTGGTTCCTATGTCCTGGGCCTGGGCTTCCTGCTGTCGGCGGTCTGCCTGTTGGGCACGCTGTTCAAGAAACCCGACGCGCCGGACAACCCATGGGAAGGCACGACGCTGGAATGGCAGACGGCGTCACCACCGCCCCTGGAAAACTTCCACGATCAGCCCGCCGTCAACGCCGGGCCGTACGACCGCTAAGCGGCAGGAGAAGGCTTCACCATGGCGATAATGGGTCGCGAGTACCACCACGCTCACCACTTCCCCTCGGCGCGTGCCGAAGCAGACGCCGCCAAGCTGGGGATGTGGACCTTCCTGGCCACGGAAGTCCTGATGTTCAGCGGCTTGTTCATGGCCTATACCGCGTATCGCAGCACGCACGCCGAGATGTTCAAGGCGGCGCATCAGCTTTTGGACTGGCGGCTTGGCGGTCTGAACACGCTGGTGCTGATTCTGTCGTCGCTGACCATGGCACTTGGGGTTCGCTCGGCGCAGCAGAACAAGCGCGAGCAGAGCGCGTTTTATCTGGTCGTCACGCTGCTCTGTGCCGGAGCCTTCCTCGTCGTCAAGTACTTCGAGTACACGCACAAGATTCACCTGGGCCTGCTGCCAGGCGGCTACTACACGTACAACGGGCCCGAGTTCGCGGGCATCGACTCGCCGCACATCTTCTTCGGCATTTACTTCCTGCTGACGGGTCTGCACGGCTTCCACGTTCTGTTCGGCATGATTGCCATCACGTGGATCCTTCTGCGCACGACGCGCGGCGACTTCAGCTCGAAGTACTACACGCCCGTCGAGCTTGTCGGGCTGTACTGGCACCTAGTCGACTTGATCTGGATCTATCTTTTCCCGCTGCTCTATCTGGTGGGCTAGAGCGAGGACACAGCGATGACGCAGGCAAACGCGACGCACTCTTCAAATCACGGCGACGGCCACGGGGACGAGCCGCACGTCCTGCCCATGCAGGTCTATCTGGGTGTCTGGGCGGCGCTGGTCTTCCTGACCATCGTCACGGTGGCGGTCTCGCGCTTCGATTTTGGCTCTGCCAATACCTTCGTGGCGCTGTTGGTGGCGACGATCAAGGGCGCGCTGGTGGTGCTTTACTTCATGCACCTGCGCTACGACAACAAGCTGTACCTGATCATCCTTCTTGCCAGCTTGTTGTTCGTCAGCATCTTCTTTACGCCGACGCTGATCGATCTGCACACGCGCGACGCGCTGGATCCGATCAAGGGTCGCATGATGTACAAGCTGTCGACGTCCAAGGCCAAGTCGCAGGACGCAGCACCGGCCCCTGCTGCGCACTAAAGCGTGCTGGGCCTTGGCCCAAGGCTTCCTCGAATTGGCCTAAACCCGTCGCAGCAGACCTAGTGAGGGCGCTCGGGGGCAAGCGGCGTATGACGTGCCGCCTCGCGTCCCGCAGCGCCTGACAGATCGGTCTGTTCGGGGCGGTGGCGAAAGCGCTGGCGCAGCGTCTTGCGCAGAGCCGCGTCGGCTTCGCTGGTCGAGCTAGCCGTTTCTTCCAGCACGGTATCGGCGATCAGATCCCCCAGCACGGGAGCGAACTTGAAGGCATGGCCGGAATCTCCGGCGGCCACAATCAAGCCAGGTCGTGTTTCATGGTGGGCGATCCACAGGTGTTGATCGGCCGTATCGCAGTACAGACAGACGCGCGTAGAAACGATCGGGGCGTCGGCAAGCTCCGCGAAGGTCTGCTGCAAGAACTCGCGCAGCGAGGCGGTCTCGAACTCGGTGACGCGGCGCTCAGGTGACTCGGGGTGCAGGGCGCGGCCGCTGCTGTGGCGGGCGATCTTGACGACGCCCTCGCGGTGCAGCGGAAAGCCGTAGTAGCCGGTCCCTGAGATGTCGGCGCCAAAGCAGGGAAAGCGGCTCGCATCAAACAGCGCCCGCAGATCCTTGCTGGGCTGCAGATGGAACACCGGCATGCCCACTGCGCGCATGCACAAGGCCAGCTCTGGCACGAGGAAGCGCGTCCACGCTCCGACGGCTAGCACGACGTAGTCGGCGGTCAAGATGCTGCCGTCCATGGTGACCACGCCGCAGACGCGCGTACCGGACTCCAGCAGGCGCTTGCAGCGGTGGCCTTCGCCGATGCGCAGCGTGACCCCTTCGACAGAGGCCCAGCGCAGAAGCGTGCTGATCACCCGCCCCGATTCGGCATAGCCGCCCTCGGGGTTGTAATAGCCGTGGCCATAGCGGTCGGCGTTCCAAGCTGGAAAGCGTCGTCGGATATCGCTAGCCGAGAGCAGCTCAGGCTGGTGACCGCGGCTGCGCATCAGGTGATAGCTCTCGTATTCGAAGCCGCCTTTTTGCAGCGGTCCACGCGACAGGTACAGCTGACCTGTCTCATGGAACAGCGGCGGTTCGCCACCGGCCTTCGCGATCCGCTGATTCCAATCCCGCCAGCCGACCAAGGCCTGTTCCATCCAGGCCATGTATTCGACGTCGGGGCCATAGTCCAACCGGATCGCTTTGCTGATGTCCGTTGATGCGGCAAGCGGGTGGGGCACTGGGCCGGTGTCGAGCAAGGTTACCGCCGCACCCCGCTTCGCCAGGGCGCGTGCGGCAGAGAGCCCAAAGACACCTGCGCCGACGACAAGTACAGTCGCGGATGGGGTCCTGACGCGCATAGGGCGGCAGCATCGCCCGGTCGCTTGCAGATCGCAAGGCTTGAAGTGTGAATCGGCGCCGCGGTATGGGTTTGCCGCCTTTGAAACCAAGCCGAGGGGACTCTCATGACGCTTGCCCATTCGTCGTCGCCTTCCGATTCGGCCCTGTGCAGGGTTGCTGCCGACTGCCAGCACACGACGGTCGCTTATGCCCCCTGTGAGATCGCGCACCGCTATGGCTCGAATGTTCACATCCTGCGCGACCCGCTGGCCTTGGCCATGCTCGGCAAGCTGTGCCAAAAGGGCGTTGTCCAGCCCGAGGTAAACCGCCTGTTGGTCGAGCTGTATCGCGTCCTTGCGCACGCGGTGATCGCCGCCGAGTTTCCGCGTCACCAGGCGACGATCGACACCCGCATGATCGACGTCGTACCGCAGGGCCGGTGGCGAGGCGAGCTGACGTCACAGAACACCTCGGCCGTCGTGGTGGCCTTGGCCCGCGCGGGGCTTCTGCCGTCGCAGGTGATCTATGACTTCCTAAACCAAGTGCTCGATCCGGCGGGTGTGCGTCAGGATCACTTGGCCCTCGGCCGCACCATCGACACACAGGGGCATGTCACGGGCGCGGGGCTTTATGCCTCGAAGATCGGCGGCACAGTCGATGGCGCAATGATGCTGATCCCCGATCCGATGGGTGCGACGGGCTCGACGGTGAGTCGGGTCCTAAACCACTACGCCAAAGAAGTGCAGGGCACGCCGCGCAAGGTCTTGGCGGTTCACTTGATCGTCACGCCGGAATACCTGCGCCACGTCACCGCGCATCATCCCGAGGTCTTGGTCTATGCCCTGCGCCTGGATCGCGGCCTGTCTGATCCCGAGGTCCTTTCCACCATTCCCGGCACACACCCCGAGCGCGAGCGCGGGCTGACCGATCACGACTACATCGTCCCCGGCGGCGGAGGCCTGGGCGAGGTCATCAACAACTCATTTGTCTAAAAGGAAGCCATGGCCGCGACTGAGTCTTCAAAGACCCCGCAGTTAGTCACGCTGTTTTCTGCCGAGCAGATCGCGGTGCGCACCGCCGAGCTTGGCGAGCAGATTGCCCGCGACTACCACGGGAAAGACATCCTGCTTTTGGGCGTGCTGAAGGGCAGCTTTGTGTTCTTCGCCGATCTGGCTCGCCAGATCTTTTTGGCGCAGAAGCGCTTGGGTCTGCGCGTCGGCACCGTCAGTACGGAATTCTTGGCCCTGCAGAGCTATGGCGATGCGACGACGACTTCGGGGGTCGTGCAGATCACCGCCGATCTGACACGCCCCGTCGAGGGCAAGAACCTGCTGATTGTCGAAGACATCGTCGACACGGGGCTGACGATGCGCTACCTGCTCGACAACCTGGCAACGCGCCGGCCCGCTTCGATCAAGCTGTGCTCGCTTTTGCACAAGCCCGCGCGCACGCAGCAGAAGGTGCCGATCGACTACCTCGGCTTTACCATCGAGGATCTGTTTGTCGTGGGATACGGTCTCGACTATGCGCAGCGCTTTCGCGACATGCCGGACATCGCGGTGCTGAACCAGCCCGAGCCGGCGGCCTAGGCTGGCCGCGCAGGTGGGCCGTCTCGGTTGGCTAAAGGACCTGCCAGTTGGTGCTCAGCGGGCCGAAGCCGACGCCGATGCGGCCGCTGCCCGGCAGGTTCACAAACACCGTGCCTTCGCCTGACACCGGGATGATCAGCGACGGTCGCCCTCGCTGAAGCTGCGACTGCACAAGCTGCGGGACGACTTTCTGAATCACGCGCAGCGCCTGATCGATGCCCAAGCCGAAGTTCAAGTTCAGCACGACGTTCCCGCGCGCCGCGATCTGCGACTTGCGCAGCTCTCCACTGATCGCGGCTCCGACGAGACCGGCGATTAGGCCAGGCACCGCCGCCACGAAGTCGCGCATGGTGCGAATGGTTGGCTGATTCGAGGTACAGGCGCCCGGCTTGGGTTGCCCGTTGCACGTCGGATCCTGCGCGCCGCACATCGAGACACAGACCGCGCCTAGGCTCTCGGTGCCGGGCTGCCCTTGGAACATCTTCATGGCCAAGAGCACGTCGAGCGCGGGGATCGGCACGTTGTTCGGGTTCTGGACCGTCACCGTCGTCGCAAACTCGAACACAAGCTGCTCGCGCGGCGGCGGCGGTCCGATAGCCACGGCGCAGCCCATGCGAGCGATGGGATCGTTGATGACCTGCGGACAGTAATACGCGCCGAGCGCCATCATGCTGGGGGCGCGAGCCAATCGCAGCGGCGTGGCATTGACGTTGGGCGCGATCAGGTTGGCCACGCCTTGTGCTCCACCACTCATAAACTGGTTGAGTAAGGCACAGCCGGGCGCCGTCGAGATGACTAGGGTCAGCAGGGCCAAGCGCAGGCCCGTAAAGAGCCAGCGCTTTGCCCATACGGTCGATTGAGAAACCACGGGAGCGCTCCTTCGCATCTGCATATCCAGCATGGAAGCGATCTTAGGGGCCTTGCGCCCAGCGCGGCGAAAAAATCGCAGGTCTGGCAAGCCGATGCTCTTGCCATCTGCGAGCGCTGCTATCTTTCACCACTTGCTGGGCTGGCCGAATCCGGGGAATTGGGCCGGCGGGTCTGCTGGATGCGCTGTGTCGTCAAGGCCATGCCGATCAGCACCAGGGCCGCACCGACATAGCCACGGGGCTGAAGCTGGGCTTCGCGCAAAAGCACATCCAGCGCCAGCGAAAGCAGCGGCTGCACCAAACCCAGCGTCGACAGGACCGAAAGATCCAACCGCCGCAGCAGCCACATATAGACCGACCAGGCGAGCACGCTGCCGACGATGGTCAAGTAGGCAAAGGCCAGATGGACCTTGAGCGGCGCCGACAGAAAACGCGTGAAGGACTCCTGCCGTGTCAGGCTGAGCACGAACAAGATCAGTGACGTGTAGAACAGGAAGTACATCGTGCTGACCAGCGTCGGCAGGTTGCTGGCATAGCGCTTGAGCAGCGCGCCATAGAGAGGCCAGATCAGCACCGAGGCCATGCCGGCCAGCAGCATGGCTTGAAACTGCTCGCGGCCGCTGCGCAGGCCGTCCCAGAAGATCGCCCCGACGCCGCAGACGCCGATGGCCAAGCCAAATAGGCGATGCCAGCGCAGTGGCTCAACCCCCAGCAGGCGCGCGGCCAAGAGCGTAAACAGCGGGCTGGCGGCACAGACGATGGCCGTGGTGCCTCCCGAAAGAGTCTGCTCGGCGCTGTAGATGCAGCCATAACCCAGTCCATTCAGTGCGCCGGCCGCCAAGATGCCCAGGTGTGCCCGCCGATCGGGCAGTATCGAGGCCAACGGCTGACCGCGCCGTCGCTGTACGGCGACACAGGCCACGCCCATGATCAGCGTCGCCAAAAGAAAGCGCAGCGCAGCGCCAAAAAACGGCGGGTATCCGAGCAAGCAGATCCGAATGGCCTGCCACGTCGTCGACCACACCAGGCAGCAAAAGACGTATGCCAGCGCGAGCACTGCGGCCTAGGGTACGGCCAAGGTAGTGAAAGATCCACCTTCGTGGCGAGGTCGCGTTCTGGCCTGTATCGATTGCTCGGGCCATGGCCGACAAACGGCGCCGCGACCTAGCCAGGGAACCAAATCCAGGTGTGTTGATATGGACACGCCTGGACTCGTCGTCGACGTGATACGATGACTTCAGCATCATGGTCGACCAAAAGATCGGCCGATACAAGATCCTGCGCCTGATCGGCAAAGGTGGAATGGGCGTCGTCTACGAGGCGGCCGACGAAGAGATCCATCGCCGAGCCGCGATCAAGGTCTTGCACGCCCAGTACTCGGCCAATGCCGAGATGGCCGCTCGCTTTTTGAACGAGGCTCGGGCGGTCAACATCATCCAGCACCCCAGCCTGGTGTCGGCCTTCGAGTTTGGCAAGCTCCCAGACGGCAGCGCCTACATGGTCATGGAATACCTGGATGGCGAGACGCTGCGTCAGCGCTTGCAGCGGCAAGGATCGCTGGGAGCGGACGCCATCCGTATCGCTCGCCAGATCGCGTCGGCATTGGTCGCTGCCCACAGCAAGCACATCGTGCATCGGGACCTCAAGCCAGCGAACATCATGATCGTTCCCGATCCCGACATGGTGGGGGGCGAGCGCGTCAAGGTACTCGACTTCGGGATCGCCAAGCTTGCCGACTCGGGCACGAGCGGGCAGCCCAGCACCCGGACCGGTGCCCTTTTGGGCTCGCCCGGCTACATGTCGCCCGAGCAGTGCCGAAATGTCAGCAATGTCGACGAGCGCAGCGATGTCTATGCGCTTGGCGTCATCTTGTACGAAATGCTCGCTGGGCAGCCCCCCTTCGTGGCCGAGAGCGACGCAGAGATCCTCGCCTTACACCTGTATGCATCGCCACCACCGCTCCACGAAGCCAACCCCGAATTCGATCCAGCTCTCTCGGCCTTCGTGCAGCGCATGCTGGCCAAGCAACCTGAGGCGCGGCCAGCGACGGGAGAGGTGTTGCAGTTCTTGAACGAACAGGCCGGGTTTCCGGCGGCCATGTCGATGCAGGTGCCGCTGGTCTCGGCGGCGCAGGCCGGCAAGCGTTTGTCGGGAGCGCTGCCGATGGCGATCCCCGGCACTCTGTCCGACCGCGAGACCAGCCCCGGCACGCTCACGCGCGCGACGGGAGCGAGCCAGCGCCGTCATCTGAGCACGCTGGGTCTGATCACGTTTGCCGGCGCTGCGATCCTGGGGACGGTGGCGCTTTTGTACGTGCGCAGCGGGCGCGCTCCGATGCCAGGTGGGGGCGCGGAAACCACGCCGGCTCCGGCGCTGGTGCGCTGGCAGATCAGCAGCGCGCCGAGCGGTGCCACGGTCGTTCGTAGCCGCGACGGTCAGGTCTTGGGTAAGACGCCGCTGTCCTTGGAACAGCCGCGGGCGGAAGGGCACGAGGCGCTGCTGCTGCAGCTATCGGGCTACCAAGAAAGCAACGTTGAGATGGAGCTCAACACATCGCGCGATCTGCGCGTCACGCTGTCGGCGTTGCCGACGCCAAACGTGACTGATTCCGCCGCAGCTGAAGACAAGGATCGCGCTCGCGGCAAGAAAGACAGCGGCCACAAAGAAAGCGGCAAGAAAGACAGCGCCAAAGGCAAGCCCCGCCGAGGACCCAAGGTGACGCAGAATGCAGACATCGAGCTCATCAAGTAAACGCTTCCTGGTCGGGCTGTGCCTGCTTCTGTGTGCTTGGTGCGTTGTGCAGCCACGGGTTGCTCACGGCGCGGAAGAAAGTCGCGAGTTTCAAGAGCACTATCAGCGAGCGATGACGCTGTACAAGCTGGGTTTGTTTCGACAGTCCGCCAAAGAGTTTGTCGTCGCGTACGCGCTGAATCCTCTGCCGCGCCTGCTTTACAACCTGGGACAGCTTCTGCGGCGCATCGGCGAGTATAAAGAGGCGGCAGAAGCCTATGAGCTGTATCTGCGCACCGAGGCCGAGCTTGCCCCCGAGCGCAAGCAGGAGGTCGAGCGCTATCTGACCGCGCTGCGTACCGAGACCCAAGTCGCGGCGCGGGCGCCCACGCTGATCTCAGATAGCGAGCGATCCAGCAAGGCCGGCGCCGACGAGCCGATCCTGCTGACGTTGCCGCCAGCCGCTGAAGCCAAGGCCGGCCGCTTCATGTTCAATGTCGCGTTGGGACTGAGCTTTCCCATCTTCATCGCGAATCTGACGAACAACAACCTAAGCAATGCGCTACCGCTCGGCTTTACGGTGCGACCGGATTTCGGCGTTGCAGTGACGGGGAATCGCAACGGGTACTTGATCTTTTCTCCGTCTTTTACGCTGGGGAGTTCATACAGTCTGATGTTCCCCGTCGGCTTTCAGTACGACATTCCCGTCGTCGTGCGGGGCTTGTTCTTCTTCTTCCGTGCGACGGCGGGCTATGGCTTGTCGATCAAAAAAGAGAACATGACCACCACAACCGGCACGGTCGAGACGACGAGCATTGTTCACTATGGCGCCGTCGAGCCCGAGGCAGGCATCAAGTACGTGCTGGCCAAGCGCGTCAACCTGATCTTTGAGCCCGTCGCCGTCCCCATCTTTTTCAATGACGGGGTCATCGCGGGCGGCTATCGGCTGCTGTTCAGCGCTGGCTACAACTTCTAGTCAGATCGATCTCAGCGACGCAAAAGGCAGTTCCACAGCGTGAAGGCCAGCGCGGCCGAAAGAATGTTGATCCAAAGTCCCGTGCGAGCGCGCTGCTTCTGTCGACGATCGAGCAGGAAATAGAACAGGCAGGCGGACAGATAGCCGCCCAAGTGAGCCGGATGATCGACGCTGGCTCCGTGGCCTGCGGACTGCGCCAGGTGGCTGGCTGAGACGCTGGCTGCGGCCCGCCAAAGCGACAGCACATCCGCGGCCATGGCCAGCCAGCCAACGATGAACAGCGGCAGCGGTATCAGCGACTCGAACGTGATCGAAAGCGGCTGCAAAAGCACGCCCAGAGCGACCAGGCCCGCCACTGCGCCAGAGGCTCCCAGCGTCGGCAGCTGACCGCCACTTAGCGACGGCCACAAGAGCTGCGCGCTCAGCGAGACGTTGGTTGAGACAAAGGCCGCGAGCACATACGCGGCCAGCACGCGCCACGAGCCCAAGTGACGCTCGACGACGCGGCCAAAGACAAACAGCGCCAGCATATTGCCCAGAAGATGGGCGGCGCTGCCATGCGCAAACACGTGCAGAACGACCTGCAGCCATCGACCCTGTGCGAGATCGCTGGGGTGAAGTGCAAAAAGGTGCAGGAGATCAGCGTCGGAAGCACCGCGGGCGCGGGTCCAAAGCTCGGCTGAAAAGACGGCCAAGTTCAGCATGATCAGCGTCGCGGTCATGCGTGCGGCAGTGGCAAAATTCGCAAGCCGTGTCAGCGGTCGCAGTCCGTCGCTGAGCCGGGCACGCCCGAGCAAGAGCCACAGAAGCCACAGCGGCCAGCGCACAAGATCGCCGAGCAGCCCCCATAAAAGGGCCGACTCGCTGGGGACGTTTGGCTGTGGGGCATTCGTGGCTCGTCGCGTCATCCCGTCGCTGGGACGCACCGAGGCCATCGCAGAGGAAACCGCCCGTCGCGGCATAGCTGCCGATGTTGTGCGCTGGGCTGATGGCAGGCAACTTTTCCACACGGGATCTGCGCGGCCAGCCGGCGCTTCGCGCAGCCCACCGGGCCCTTAGATCCAGCCCGTCAGATAGCGCAGCAGAAAGCCCAGCGACATGCTTGCCATGTTGACCAGAAACGAGATGGGCAAGGCCCAGCGCAGGCGCACGGCCCACAAGATCATTGCCTCGCTGCCAACGGCGAAGATCTCGGCGGCGATCACCATGGCCGTGTAGTGATCGTAGGGATCGATGAGCCGCGGAAAGCCAAACCACACCACGGGGTGGCTCAGCAGGCTGCATAGGAACGCGACCGCGATGCGAAACGACAGCGGCAGCGCCGGCCGAGGGGCCTGGTTGGGCGTACGCATTCGCAGATGCGACGAGCTTTGCGCAAGAGTGAACAGCGGCACTTCGACAAGCTGGGTGAAGACGAACGCGCGCACCCAGCCCGCCACTTCAGCGGGATCCATCACAGAGTCCGAATCTAGTGTCCGCCATCGGCGCCTGGAATCGGTGACAGCGACGATGGAACGGGCTCACCGCGGCGACGCAGAAGCTCTTGCACGACGTACGCAGCGACTTGCGAGGGCTTGGTGCCGGGGCCGAAGCCCGCATCGAAGCCAAGCTCGCGGGCCAGCTTGTTGTCGATGCGCGGTCCACCCAGAAGAAGCAGCGTGTCACGCAGGCCTTGCCGTCGCATCAGGTCGACAAGCTGTCGACTGTTTTCGATGTGTACATCGCGCTGCGTGATGATCTGTGAGACCAAGATTGCATCGGCCGATAGCTCGCGCGACTTGCTGATCAGCACGGCGTTGTCGACTTGCGCTCCCAGGTTGTGCGCGTCGATCCAGGGGTACGCTTCCAAGCCTTTGTCTCCGGCATAGCCCTTCATGTTCAGAATGGCGTCGATGCCGACCGTGTGCGCGTCCGATCCAGTGCAGGCTCCGACGATGACCAGGCGCCGCTTCAGGCGCTCTTTGATCAGCGTGTTGATCTCTTTGACGGTCCACGTCGGGGTCTTGATCTCGGGTACTTCAATGTCGGCGAAGTCGATCACCACCGACGTCGCGCCATAGACGACAAAGAAGCTGAAGTCGTGCCCGGCCGGCTGCATGGTGGCGATGACGGGGTTTGATACACCCAGCTTTTCGACATAGCGGCGGGCTGCCTCGCGTGCTTTGTCCGACGCCGGCACCGGCAGCGTAAACGACAGTTGAATGCGCCCGTCATCGCGGCGATCGCCATAGGGACGGATGGGCTGCGGAGTCTTCGAGACGACACTCATCGTTTTCAGCCTATCAAGACGTTCCCCAGACCAGCAATGACTGGACGTGTGCGGTCGCAGAGCGCGGGCGCTTGCGCCTCTGCTTGCGCCGCCTTGAGCAGCCGCGTTCCCCACGGTGCTCGACCGCGTCTTGCTAGTCCCTGCAGGATTAACAGATGAAAAAGAATTTGTGGTTTCTAAAACGTAATTTTTTCAAATAGATGGCTGGAGCTTGCGGATCCATGCGTGATACGATCGCACCGGGATTGTCGATTTCCCGAGGAAAGGTCAGACATGGGATCGTCAGCAGCACGCCTTGCGCTGTGGCTCAGCCTCTTGACCCTTGCCTGTGCGGCATCGTGTAACCGCAGTACCGACGGCTCAGACGGCACGCTGGTCCTGACGCTGTCCAGTGAATCGCTGGCGGTCACGGTTGGTGAATCCGTCGATGTCGTCATCACGCTGAAAGCCAATGCGGCGCTCTCTGCACCCGTTGTGATGTCGGTCAAGGGGCCGGCGGATCAGGCTCTGCCGACGGGGATCCAGGCGACGTTTGATCCGATGGCGGCGACACCGGCCCCGGATCGACCGGCCAATTCACGGCTGCGCTTGGTGGTGGGGCCGACTGCTGTCGACGATGAGTACACTCTGGTTGTGCGTGCCAAGGGCCAGCGGCCTGGGGAGGATGCCAGTGGGACGCTGCGCTTGACGGTTACTGGCATGGCGACATCGTGGAAGCGATCGATCGTCACGCCGGGGACGGAACAGATCGCGGCGCTGGCCAGCGATTACAGCGGCGGGGTCTATGCAGCCCTGTACACCGACGGAGCCCTAGCCGGTGGCCAGAACCAAGGTGCGCTCGACGGATACGTCTTGCACTATCGCAGCAATGGCGCGGTCTCGTTTGTGCAGCGGTTCGGCACGATGTCCGCCGACATCGTCGCGGGGCTGGCGTCCGATCGGGCGGGAAATGTCTATGTGGCTGGCTATACCTATGGCGCGTTTCCAGGGCAGCTTCCGGCAGGCAAGGCCGACGGCTTTGTCGCCAAGCTGGGCAGCGACGGCGGTCTGGTGTGGCTGACGCAGCTTGGCACCGCCGAGATCGATCAGCTAACTGGCGTGGTGGTCGACGCAGATGGCGCGGTCTATGCCGCCGGCCAGACCGAGGGCGCATTCCCTGGGCAGACCAACGCAGGTCTCAGCGATGTCGTTGTCGTAAAGCTGCGTCCCGATGGCCGCCAAGAGTGGATCAAGCAGTTTGGCACTGATCAGAAAGATCGCACCGATGGCGTCCCCGACGATCGCAGCGTCGCTTTGAGCCTGGATGCGGCGGGCGATGTCTATGTGGCCGGCAGCACCCAAGGCAGCTTTGCCGGCGAGAGCTCGGCAGGCCTGGGCGACGCGTTTGTGACGCGACTCGACAACACCGGAAAACAGATCTGGCTGCGCCAGCTTGGCAGCGTTGGCAACGACGCCTTTTTAAGCCTGGGCTCAAACCCCGTGGGCGGTGTCCTTGCTGCGGGCTGGGCGCGCGGTCCCATCGCCGGTCAGGTGCAGATGGGCGGTCAGGATGCGCTGCTGGTGGCCTTTCGTCCCGACGGAAGTCGTCAGTTTGTTCGCCAGATCGGCACCAGCTATGCCGATAGCTTCGAGTCGCTGTACGTCACCGACAGCAATATCTACGCGATCGGCTCGACGCGCGGCGCGTTCCCAGGGCAGTCGCTGGCCGGTGTGCAGGACGCGTTCTTGATGCGGCTGGGCCTAGACGGCTCGACGATCTGGCTGCGTCAGCTTGGCACGCCCCTTTTCGATCGCGGGACTGCCATCGCCATGTCGGACGGCCTGCTGCACATCGCCGGCACGACTTTCGGCAGCTTTGATTCCGAAACGACGGCCATGGGCAGCGACGGCTTTCTGCAGCAGTATCCCCGCGAATAGCTCCGCGAGCGGCCTCGGCCTGGCCTCGCCCCGTGTTTTCGCTAGCGACCCGCGATGCGCTGGGTGGTGGCGGCGATGATCTGGTGCGCCTCGGCGGTGGACAGACCCAGGCGCTGCGCCAGTGCGATGACGCTCTGCCTCTCCATGTGCTCGTAGTCGCGGTCCGAAAAGGCCATCACCACCGCGTGCGTCAGCGCCATACGCCGCTCTGCGGGAGACAGAGCCGACACATCCAAGGCGCCCAGGTCATGGATGGTGCGCGGTCGCTCTGCATAGGCTCTCAGCTCGGATTTTTCCGTCGGAGAGAGGTCCGCAGCGGCGAGGATACCTTCCAGCGCTCGACGCTCGGAGTCCTTTAACACGCCGTCGGCCCACGCCACGCAGATGGCGGCCTTTAGAACCGCCGCATTCCGCTCAGACATAGTTCGGATTGTATTCCAATCCAGCGATGCTCTGGCGATGCGCAGGTGGTGCAAGGTCACGGACCTCGGAATCTAACCCTCACGTAAGGGGAAGAATTAAGGCTTGACGGCGTTGGGGACCGCGGCCGATACTTCCTCGAAATCTCACGCACACGTAAGGGTTGGATTTGAAGTCACCGCAGGACATCCGGCAAGACCTCAGCGAGCCATCGCCCGATTCGTCGGTCGTCAGCGACGGTGTTGGCGAGCCATCCGGCGACGCTTCGGGGTCACAGAAGCTGCTGCGTATCGGCCAGCTTGCCGAGCGCTGCGGCAAGACCGTGCGCGCCCTGCACCTGTACGAAGAGCTTGGCCTGCTGCGGCCGGTGCTGCGCTCGAAAGGCGGGTTTCGCCTGTATTCGGCCAACGCCATCGAGCGCGTGCAGTGGATTAGCCGCCTGCAGGAAGCCGACGTCTCCCTGGGCGAGATCCAGGTGTTGCTGCGACGGCTAGAGGAAGAGCGCATCGGCGCGGCGGCGATGATGCGCTTGCGCGATCTCCTGTCGGCCAAGCTGGTCGAGGTGCGCGAGCAGCAGCAAAAGCTCTCGCAGCTTGCCCAGGACTTGACGGCGGGCTTGCACTATCTGGACGGGTGCCGCGTCTGCGAGCCCGAGCACCTGACCAGCGAGTGTACCGACTGCAAAATTCACGGACACGACGGTAACCAGCCGCTCATGGTGGCTGGGGTACACACCACCTAAGCCTCGGCGGCAAGGAGCCACAATGGCGGTCAAGCTTCCCATCTTCATGGACTATCACTCGACGACTCCGGTCGATCCGCGGGCCGTCGAAGCCATGGTCCCGTTCTTTACGACCTATTTCGGCAATGCCGCCAGCCGCAACCACTCGTTTGGCTGGGCGGCCGAGAAGGCCTGCGACGACGCGCGTGAACAGGTGGCGGCGCTGATCGGTGCCTCGGGCAAAGAGATCATCTGGACCTCGGGTGCGACCGAGTCGAACAACCTGGCGATCAAGGGAGCCGCGCACTTTTACAAAGATCGCGGCAACCACATCATCACGACGCAGGTCGAGCACAAGTCGGTGCTGGATTCCTGCAAGCGCCTGGAAAACGAAGGCTTTCAGGTGAGTTATTTGCCCGTCGAGGCCGACGGTCGACTGTCCCCCGAGCGGCTGCGCGCGGCGATGACCGACCAGACCGTCTTGGTGTCGATCATGCTGGCCAACAATGAGATCGGCACGGTGAACGATCTGCCGACGCTGGGCGCCATCGTCAAAGAGCGGGGTGCGCTGTTTCACACCGATGCCGTGCAGGGCGTGGGCAAGGTGCCGTTCGACGTCGACAGCAGTCACGTCGATCTGTTGGCGATGACCGGGCACAAGATCTATGGCCCCAAGGGCGTCGGTGCGCTGTACATTCGCCGCAAGCCGCGCGTGCGCATCGAGCAGCAGATGGACGGCGGCGGGCACGAGCGCGGCATGCGATCGGGAACGCTCAACGTCCCTGGCATCGTCGGTTTTGGCAAGGCCTGCGAGATCATGCGCCTGGAAGGCGCGCAAGAATCCGAGCGCATCGCGCGTCTGCGCGACCGTCTGAAGGAACGCATCCTGTCGCGGCTGCCCGAGGTCTATGTCAACGGCTCGCTGGTCCATCGCCTGCCGGGAAACCTGAACTTGAGCTTTGCCTTCGTCGAAGGCGAGGGTCTTTTGATGGCGCTCAAAGATGTCGCGCTGTCGTCGGGATCGGCCTGTACATCGGCCTCGCTAGAGCCGTCGTATGTGCTGCGCGCTCTGGGGATCGGCGAAGAGCTTGCGCATACCTCGATCCGCTTTGGCCTGGGCCGCTGGACGACCGAAGAAGAGGTCGACTTCGTCGCCGATCTGGTCGTCGACAAGGTTCGTCGCCTGCGCGAGATGTCGCCCCTTTGGGAGATGCACCAAGACGGCGTGGATCTAAAGAGCATCGAATGGACGGCGGCGCACTAGCGCGATCCTCGTCGCGCAGCGGCAGCACGCTTGAACAACCCAGAGCAAGACACACGAGAAAAAACCATGGCGTACAGCGAAAAAGTCGTGGACCACTACGAGCACCCGCGCAACGTCGGCAGCCTTGACAAGAACGATCCCAGCGTCGGCACAGGCTTGGTCGGGGCTCCGGCCTGCGGCGATGTGATGAAGCTTCAGCTCAAGATCGACGACACCGGCATCATTCAGGATGCGCGCTTTAAGACCTTTGGCTGCGGATCGGCGATCGCTAGCTCGTCGCTGGTGACCGAGTGGGTCAAGGGCATGTCGATCGACGAGGCCGAGAAGATCCAAAACGCGGCCATCGCTGAAGAGCTGAACTTGCCGCCGGTCAAGATCCACTGCTCGGTGCTGGCCGAAGACGCGATCAAGGCCGCCATCGCCGATTACCGGAAAAAGCGAGATGCAGCCAAGCAGTAAAGCAGGAGAGACCATGTCCATCACCGCAACCCCCAAGGCCATCGCCGAGGTCAAGCGCCTCTCGCAGAAGCGCGAGAGCGAAGGCAAGGGCACGCCGCAGGGCCTGCGCATCGGCATCCGCGGTGGCGGCTGCACCGGCTTTGCGTACCTGTTCGAGTGGGCCGATGCGGCACCGAACAGCGCGGACAAGGTCTTTGAATTCGACGGTGGTGTGAAGCTGTTCGTGGACCCCAAGTCGTATGTGTTTCTCGACGGGACCGAGCTTGATTTCGTGACCAGCATCATGGGCTATGGCTTCAAGTTCAATAACCCCAACACCAAGGGCTCGTGCGGCTGCGGTGAGAGCGTTCAGTTCTGATGCCGACGGCTCGCAATCACTTTGAAGTGCTCGGCTTTCCACCGACGTACTTCATCGATCGCGCCGAGCTTGAAGCGCGCTATCGCGAGGGGCAGCGACACAGCCATCCCGATCGCTTCAGTCGCGCTCCTGCGTCTGAGAGGGCCCAGGTGCTGCAGCGCGCGACGGATCTCAACGATGCCTATCGCGTCCTGAAGAGCGACGTGCGGCGCGCCGAGTACCTGCTTTCCCTGCGGGGCGTCGATCTGTCCGAAGAGGCCGAGCAGGCGAGGGGGAAAAAGCGAGCGCTCGATCCGCTGTTTCTTTCCGATGTGCTGGAGCTTCGCGAAGAGCTACAGGACGCGCGCCTGCACAACGACGCTGCGCACATCGCCAGGATCGGCGCCGATATTCGGGCCCGCATGGCGCAGGAAACGCAGCGCATTGAGGTGGGCTTTTCAGGTCTGAGCGCTGCCACAAACGACGATGCCGCCGCGCTGGATGCGCTGGCTGATGCTCTGCTGAGGCTGCGTTATTACCAGCGCTTTCTCGACGATATTACCGCCCACGAAGAGGCCACGGCCTAGCCGCGCACCCGCTGCGTGATCCCAAGGAATTCCGATGAGCTTGTTACAGATCGCCGAGCCCGGCGAGTCGCCGGTCAAAGCGGCCTGCAAAGGACGCGTGGTTGGCATTGATCTTGGCACCACGCACTCGCTGGTTGCGGTCGTGGAGGACGCAAGCCCGCGCTGCTTGGCAGTCGATGCGCAAGGTGGGCGCTTGCTGCCGTCGATCGTCAGCTATCCACAAAGCGGGCCACCTCTTGTGGGCGAGCCAGCGCGTGCGCGGGCGGCCAGCCATCCACACGACACGATCGCATCGGTGAAGCGCTTGATGGGGCGCAGTCCAGACGAGATTGCGGCGCAGCAGGGCCACGGACGCTTTCTGCAATACCGCTTGGCGCCGAGCGATCCCAAGAGCCCAGGGGTTGTTCGCTTGAGCGTTGCAGAAGGTCGGCGCGCGGTGACTCCTGTCGAGGTCAGCGCCGAGATCCTGCGCTGGCTGCGCCTTTGTGCCGAAGAACAGCTGTCGACAGCGCCTGGCGGTCTGGATGAAAACGACAGCATCCTCGACGGCGTCGTCATCACGGTGCCTGCCTATTTCGACGATGCGCAGCGCCAAGCCACCAAAGATGCGGGGCGCTTGGCTGGACTGAATGTCCTGCGACTGCTCAATGAGCCGACGGCCGCTGCACTGGCCTATGGCCTGGATCGGAAAAAGGAAGGCAAGTTCGCGGTCTATGACCTGGGCGGTGGCACCTTCGACATCTCGATTCTGGATCTGCACGACGGCATCTTCACCGTGATGTCGACGGCGGGGGACACGGCGCTCGGCGGCGATGACATGGATCAGGCGCTGGCCGAGCTGTTGGTCGGTGGACTCAGCGACGGATCGGCGCTGCGTGCGGCGCTGAAAGAGGATCCGGGACAGTCGCGCATGCTTTTGGCCATCGCACGCCAGATCAAGCACGAGCTTACGGAGGGCGAACAGGCCACGGCGACGCTGCCGAACGGCGCGCGGGTCACGATCACGCGAGCCCAATTCGAAGCGGCGATTGCGCCCATCGTGCAGCGCACGGCGGCTCCCTGTCGTCGAGCGCTGAAGGATGCCGAGCTATCGCAGACGGATCTTGATGGCGTGGTGCTGGTCGGCGGGGCGACGCGGGTACCCGCCGTGCGAGCCTTTGTCGCGCAGATCTTCGGCCAGTCGCCATTGTGCGATCTGGATCCCGATCAAGTGGTGGCTCTGGGGGCAGCGGTACAAGCTGACATCCTGCAAAACGCGCGTACCGATGCACTGCTCATCGATGTGACGCCGCTGTCGCTGGGGCTTGAGCTAATGGGCGGCATCGTCGAAAAGATCATCCCACGCAACAGCCGCATACCGACCGGCGCACGGCAGGTGTTTACGACCTATGCCGATGGGCAGACCGGCTTTGATCTGCACGTCGTGCAGGGCGAGCGCGAGACCGCGCAGGAGTGCCGTTCGCTGGCTCGCTTCAAGCTGACCGGCATTCCACGCATGGCCGCGGGCATGGCGCGCTTGGAAGTCAGCTTTGTGATCGACGAAAACGGCCTGCTCGCGGTCGCGGCGCGTGAGCTGACATCGGGTCGTGAAGCGCACATTACGGTGAAGCCAAGCTATGGTCTGAGCGACGAGCAGGTGGAAAAAATGCTGCTCGACAGCTTCGAACACGGCGAGTCGGATCTGCGTCAGCGCCTGCTCATCACACAGCGCGTTGAGGCCGAGCGAATTTTGACGGCGCTGCAGGGTGCGCTAGCGCGCGATGGACACCTGCTAAACGAGGCAGAGAGACAGGCCATCGAGTCGGCTCAGGATGCGCTCGTGACGGCGCGCCAAGGCAGCGATCATCGACGCATCGCCGATGCCATCGCGGCGCTGGATGTGGCCAGCAAGGGCTTCGCGCAGCGACGCATGGATCAGAGCCTGAACCAGGCCGTGTCGGGTCGCGCAGTCAGCGAGATCGAAGCGGCAGTGGAGCATGCGCACGACATCGAAGGCGCACACGCCGCATTGCCGAGCCAGGCGCAGCCGATCGATCCCAGCGACGCGCGCATCCGCGACTTAGGAGGCCAGCGCTAGCTGGGAGGGACAGGCATGCCCACGATTACCTTCGTCAACGACTTCAGCGACGGACCGGACCAGATTCAGTGCCCGAAGTCCATCGAGGTTGCGGTTGGCACATCGATTCTGGAAGCGGCGAAAAAGATCCACGCACAGGTTGGCTATGCCTGCGGTGGCGTCTGTGCCTGCTCGACGTGTCATGTGTATGTGAAAAAAGGCCTGCACTCGCTGAGCCCGCAGAAAGACAAAGAGGAAGACATCCTCGACAAAGCGTTCGATGTGCGCGCTAGCTCGCGCCTAAGCTGTCAGGCGCGCATCGTTTCAGGGGCCAGCGAAGACATCGAGGTCGAGATCACGCGCGAGAGTCGTAAGGCCTATTTCGACGAGCATCCCGACGAGAGGCACTGAGCCAAGGTTCGCCTTCGGCAGAGCGTGCGTGGCACGCGTGAGCGCGGCGTGGCGCAGGTGACGGCAGCTTGGTTGGCCTCTTGCGGTTGGCTGGTTTGGGGGCGCGCACTGGACTGTTGCTTCACGACACAGCCTCAAAGTAGAGTCCCGGTCCATGCGCACACTGTCCTTGTCTTCGTCCCTTGCCACATCATCGGTCCTATGCCTGCCGGTCTTGGTGCTATCCCTGGCTGGCTGCCCCTCGGAAAAAGTGAGTCCTCCCGTGAACAACAACTCGTCGAACTCGCAAGCCAGTACACAGGCTGCCACGCCGGCTGCCGCGCAGGCGGCAAGCCCCGCGGCGGATGCACCAGATCCCAATGACATTCCCGCACCGTCGGATGTGGCGGCGGCTCCGGCTGATGCGGAAGCGCGGCCCTCGGGGCTGAAGAGCAAAGTGCTGCAGAAGGGCACCGGCACCGAGCACCCGGCGGCCGAAGACACGGTCAAGGTCCACTACACCGGCTGGATGACGAACGGCAAGATGTTCGACAGCAGCGTCAAACGCGGCATGCCGGCAGAGTTTCCGCTAAATGGCGTGATCGCTGGCTGGACCGAAGGCGTACAGCTCATGGTCGTCGGCGAGAAGCGTCGCTTCTGGATCCCCGGCAACATGGCGTATGGCGATGTGGCGCGCCGTCCTGGAATGCCGTTTGGCACGCTGGTATTTGATGTCGAGCTGCTCGGGATTAAGAGTGCGCCGAAGCCGATTCCGGCTCCCAGCGACGTGGCGGCAGCCCCGAAAGAGGCGAAGAAGACGGCCTCGGGCCTCGCGTACAAAGTTCTGCAGAAGGGCACGGGCAGCAAGCACCCGGCGGCGACCAGCCAAGTCTCGGTGCATTACACCGGCTGGACGACCGACGGGAAGATGTTTGACAGCTCGGTGATGCGCGGCGAGCCGACGAGCTTCCCGCTGGATCACGTCATCAAGGGCTGGACGGAAGGCGTGCAGCTCATGGTCGAGGGGGAAAAGACGCGCTTCTGGATCCCCGCGAACCTGGCGTACGGCGAAAATCCACGCCCCGGAGCCCCGCGCGGCATGCTGGTGTTCGACGTCGAGCTGCTGAAGATCATGAACTAGCGCGGTGGCCGGCCGGGCTTGGCGGGCTGCGCATGGCTGGGCCGAATGCAGGCTCTCGCCAATCGGGATTGACTTCCAGGGCTTGGCCGCAGTACTTGCAGGCCCATGCACTCGCTGTCTGACTCGCGCACCAAGCGCTTGCTTGACCTGGTTGTGTTGCTTCTTGATGCGCGACGGCCGATCTCACTGGCCGAGCTGCGCGAGCAGTTCAGCGAATACCGCACCACCAAGCCCGAAGCGGGGGCCCGCGCTTTCGAGCGCGACAAGGCCACGCTGCTTGAGATGGGCGTACCGCTGCGCTTCGTGACGCCCGAAGACGACGCCGAGGCTCCGTCGGAAGGCGGCTATTTGATCGATCGTCAGCGCTATCGCTTGCCCGAGATCAACCTGACCGCGGATGAAGTGGCAGTGCTGGTGACGACGGCGGCGGCGGCGCGCAGTCAGAATGAGTTCCCTTATCGCCACGCTGCCGAGATGGCGATGCGCAAGCTGATGTTCGATCTGTCGGGCTTGTCGAGTAAGCCGCGGCGGCGGGTCAGGCAGGTGGCGCCGCAGGCACCCTCGGGGAACGAAGTCGTGCTGCACCTGCCGACGGTGTATCGCACAGGTGCCTTGAGCGAGCATCTAGAGCAGATCCAAGACGCGGTCCACCTGCGCAAGCGCGTGACCTTTGAGTACGACGCGCAGCGTCCGGGCTCGCATGCTCCGGTGCCGTTTGCGGTGGGGGCCAGCACACCCGCGGCGAGCAGCAGTGGCGATGGACTTCCTGGTGACAGCGACGGTGAGTTGACCGCAGCGACCGGCGGAGAGCCACGCACGGTTGACCCATATGGCTTGGTGTATCGCCAAGGGGCTTGGCTGCTCGTTGGGTTCTGTCATCGCGCGCAGGCCATTCGGCGGTTTCGCGTCGACCGCATCTTGAAGCTCTCGGTGGCGCCCAAGCCCCGCACGCCGGACTTTGAGGTGCCCAAGGACTTTTCGCTGCACGAGCAAGGAGCGATCTCGCCCTGGCGCTTTGAGCGTGAGCCGCCGCTTGCGGCGACGCTATGGGTCAGCGAAGACACGCCCTGGGTGGTGGATGAAGACTTCGGTCCGGCGCAGCGCAAAAAAGGCGAGCATCACGGCAAGGCCGGTACCGTCGTCGAGTTTGACTGTCGCAATCCGGACTACGTCGTAAGTCGTGTGTTGTCAGCAGCGGGCAGCTTGTGCCTGTTGTCCCCGCCCGTGTTGCGGCAGCGCATCAGCGAGGCTGCGGCGACCCTTGCTCGGCGCAATGCCGAGCACAGCTCGTCGGCGAGCGTGGCTGCGACGTTGACTTCGGTGTCGGCATAGGAATCGCTATGGAAAACAACGGTCGTCTGCGTCGCTTGCTGTATCTGGTCCCGGCGGTTCTCGCGCGGCAGGGCATTCCACTTTCCGAGCTCGCGCGCGAGCTGGATATCGACGAGGCCACGCTGCGCGAAGACATCGATCTGCTGTCGATGGTAGGCCCGCCGGCCGGTGGCCCCGATGAGTTCCTGTTGATCTCGATCGACGATGAAGATGGCTGCGTCTACGCCGACTTGCCGCAGGGGCTGACTCGGCCGTTGCGCTTGACGGCCGCCGAGGCATTTTCGCTGAGCTTGGGTCTGCGTGCCCTGTCGGGTTCGGGGCTGCGCCCGTACGAAGATGCGGTGGCGCGGCTTCTGGCCAAGATTCGCGCGGCCCTCGGGGAAGCCTCGCCCGAGCTTCTGAAACTTGAGCGCGAGTCGGTGATCGAGACTGAAGATCACCACCGCCTCGCCATCCTGAGCGATCTGCACCAGGCCGTGACAGCGCGACGAGCTCTGCAGATGGTCTATCACTCGGCATCGCGCGGGGCGACCGAGCTGCGAGGGGTCGACCCGTATGCGCTCTTGAACCATCGTGGGGTCTGGTACCTGGTCGGTCGCTGCCATCGCCACAATGAGCCGCGCCTGTTTAAGGTCGAGCGCATTGCCAAAGTGACGCCGATCGGCGACGAAAACACGCCACCGTTTGTCGTACAGCCTGGCTTTGACGTCGAGAAGTTCCGCCGCGACCACCTGTTTGTCCCGGAATCGGCGCATCCGCGCATTCACCTGCGCTTTGATCCCTCGCTGGCCTATGACGTACGGACGCGCTTTGATCCAGCGCGTGTGACCGCGCATCGCAGCGGCGGCTTTGAAGTGGTGATCGAAAATCCGCTGTCGGACTGGCTGGTGAACTGGGTGCTCAGCTTTGGCGCGGGCGTGGAAGTGCTGGAACCGACGGAGCTACGGCGAGCCGTGTCTGAACGGGCCCGCCAGATCGAGCTTTTGCACGGCGATCGTCCCGCGGCCTAGGGGGCGCAGACACGGCCGGCGCCGCGGGCACACGGGGGCTCTTGGTGGGGGTAGCTTGCTAGGATGGACTGCGAGCCACGACGGAGGTCCGCATGTCCTGCCTGCTGCGTCTGCACATTACCGGCGTCGGTGACGCGTTCACCGAGCGCTATCACAACGCCAGCTTTTGCATCGAAGAGCCGCAGTCGGGTGTGCGTCTGCAGGTTGACTGCCCGCCGGCTTTCCCGCGGGTGCTTGCGGACTATCGGCGGCACCGTGCTCAGCAAGACCAAGTCGGGGCGAATCTGGGGATCGACACCATCGATCATCTGTTGATCACCCACTTGCACGGCGATCACTGCGGCGGTACCGAGGCGTACTTGTACATGCGGCGCTTTCTGCTCGGTCGCAAGCCGACCTTGCTGGGAGCGCCGCAGGTACTGGACGCGCTGTGGCCCACTCGCCTTTCCGGCGGGATGGAGCGTCTGCTTTTGAGCGTGCCAAGCTGGGACGCTGCGGGTCTTTCGCAACGCACCGCAGCCCGGGCTTCCGCATTGGGCGATGTCTTGCCGGAATCCCGCGACGGCGAGGCGCAGGCCGCGCAGCAGGATCATGCCGTGCTGGCGGATCCTGGTGGGCCGCTCGTCAGCCTCGGTCTGCTGGACTATTGCGAGCGCACCGATCTGCACCGCGGAGTCACTCAGCTTGGCCCTCTGCGCATCGAGCGTCGCTTCACGCGTCACCACATTCCGACGACGGCGATTCGCGTGTCGCTGGCCGGCCGCAAGCGGCCGCTTCTTGGGTACAGCGCCGACACAGCATTCGATCCCGACTTGATCGACTGGCTGGCCGAGGCCGACTGGGTGATCCATGAGACGAACTATGGAACGCATACGCCGCTATCCAGCCTGCTGCTTCTGCCCGCCGCGCTACGAGCCCGCATGCGCCTGATCCACTACCCCGACGCACTGGAGCCAGATAGAAGCCCGATTACGTGCTTACGCGAGGGTGAAGTGGTCGAGCTTTTCTAGCGCGTTCGTCTAAGGCTCTTGTTTGGAAATTTTTGTATCGGCAAGCACCTGAAACTCTGCCTATAATCCTGCCAGTCACCTCTACCCGAGCCATGCGAACTCGAACCCTTGGCCCTGTATTGAGCGTCGGCCTGCTCCTTGTTGGGAGCGGTGCGCTTGCTGAACCCTATCGCGGTAAAGAGCCTGCGCAGTCCGCGCCTTCCGAGGAACAGCTACCCAGGCTGCGGCCCGTGCTGCGCGGCGTGCTGTATCGCTCGGGGACGCCCAGCGAGGAAGCGCTGAACTATCTGTGCGAGTCCGGCTGGAAGCGCGTCTATTCCCTGTATGGGGAGTTCACGACGCAGCTTGGTCCGCGCAACGTCAATATGCTGCGGCACGGGCGCGACCAACGGCAGTGTACGGCCCCGGCCGGTCCCCGGCAGATCGAGTGGCGTCCTGCTCCGTCGAGCCGCATGCGCAACCTGCCGACCATCTTCCAAGACGTCATCGACAGCATTCGCAACCCCGCAAAGGGACCGGTGCTGGTTCACTGCTGGAACGGTCTGCACTATGCCGGCATGGTCTCGGCGCTGGCGCTGCGGCAGTTCTGCGGTCTGTCGCCGCAGCAGGCCGAAGCGTACTGGCGCGCGAATGCCAACCGCGGCGCCAACTATCCGCTGATCATCGCCAACCTGTACAGCTTCAAGCCGCTGCCGGGCATGACGCTGACTCCAGAAGAGCAGCAGGCGTACTGCCCGAATCTCAGCAAGAGCTATCTAGTTACGCCCGAGGCCTTCGCTCCGCTCGATGGGCGCTCTGCGACGGTGGCCAGCAATGTGCCCGTGCCCGCACTGGCGCCGCTGCGGACCTCGTCTTCCGCGTATGGAACCGCTGACGTAGATCCACCCGCCTATCTGCCGGGTCCGATGGGACGGCCGGGGGCAGATCCCGCGGTCGGGGATGTCTCGGCTCGCGTGCCTGCCACCACGCCGATTGCTTCACCCAGGCAGATTCCGTCTCCGGCCTCGCGCGAGGCCACCCGGCCTTCGGCTCCGGCCAAGGGCTAGGGTGCTGATGACGGGAAGCGCCCTGCTTTTGTCCGCCATCGGTCTTTTGCTGGGTCTTCTGCCGCTTTGGCCAAGTGGCTCAGCCGTGGCTGTGCTGCTTGCGGCGCTGGGGTTTCTTCCGGCGCTGAGCGGGCTGTTCTTGGCCTTGGCGAACCGCAGCCAGGCCCTGCGTCTGGGGCTGCGCTTGGGGTGGGCCACCGGCACCTTGGTTCTGTCGGTGGCTGCGACGCTGCTCTGCACGGTCTGGCTGTTTGCTCTGGTCGTCGTGTGGCGCACGCCGCAGGGGCGCATGCCGCGGGGGCCGCTACCCTCGCCGCAGACCGTCGAACGCCTGCCATCGACGCGCACTCGGATGCCACAGCCTGCCTGTGCCACCATGCCCGTGCTGCTTCGCTTTGCTGACTTCGAGTACACTGGCCCTACTTCTTCCCTTGGGTAAGGCCGCCATGCAGCGCTCGTTCATGCACGACCCAGACTGGTTCACCGTCGTCGGAGGCCCGCCGCCCGCCGACGTCTTTGTCCGCGAGCTATTCCTTGCGGTGGCGGTGCTGGTTGTGACTCTGGTCTGTGGCCTGCTGATGCCGCCGCCATGGCGTTTCTTTCACGTGCTCGGAGCGCCGGCCGTCGCGGCCGCAACGTTCTTGGCTCTGCGTCAGACATGGCGGCGCAGCCAGCAGGTGCGGGTGCTGGGGAGCGTGCTCGAACACCGCGATGGCGCACGCATGGTTCGAGTGGCGCTGACGAGGGCAGTTTTGTCGACGGCGGCCGATCCCACTGGGCTCTTGATCTTGATCCTGGACGACGGCACCAGCCATGTCAGCGTGGCTCGTCGGGCAGAAGATCACGAGCTCTCGGATTTGCCACCCATCGCCGGGCCCTATCTGGAGCTGGAACCGGAAGACTTCGAGGCCGTGCGGATCGCGGCCCAGCGTACGTACGCCCAAGCCTGATCTTCATGTGTGCTCGGGCGCTCTTGCGCTGTCTTGCAGGAGCGACCACATCGCGGTCCGCACCTGCAGCCAAAAAGGTGTCATCATTGGGCGTGGGGGAATGCCCGTGTGTGTCGAAATATCGTCGACCGCCCGCTCAGCATTCACATCGCTATCGCAAGTCAACAAGGAGTGGCCATGAGCGACCCGATGCGCCAGAGGAAGGCTGTGTTCACCCATGGGGCACAGCGAGTCGAATCCGGTCGACGACAACGCCTGGTCGCAGGCGCTGTGCTTTCGGCGATGTGTTTGGCCGAGCTGCCGACGGCGCTGGCTACACCATCTGAACCGATTGACCCCGCGACGATCCTGACTACTGAGCGGCCGAGGCAAGGCCAGTGTGTCGAGGAAGTCCGCATGCAGCGTCGCATTGGCCTTGGGATCGCGGGCGCTTCGATCTTTGGCGGCACATACATGATCAGCGTCTTCGCGGGCACCTTAGGGGCGTCGTACATGTACATCCCCATCGTCGGTCCCGTCATCCAAGCGGTCCAAGATCGCAGCAATTCCGGCTTCACGTACCTGGCCGTTCTCGACGGACTGGCCCAGGCTGGAGGCCTGGCCATGATGATTGCTGGCTTTGCGACCAAGACGCGAACCCTGGTGTATCGCGACACGCAAGTGAGCCTTGCGCCCTACGCCGGTCCTGGCGGTGCTGGCCTGTTTGCCGTGGGGAGGTTCTAGCCATGCGTCCGCAACTCACGCAGAAATCCGCGCATTTCCTAGTCGCGTTCGGCTGTGCGATTTCGCTGCCGAGCGTGGCGTTAGCGCAAGCGGCACCGACAGAGACAGCGGCCCCTGTGCTCGCAAATCCGCCCGCGGCAGTCGACCCAGCATACGCGGGCAGCCCGGCTCCGCTTCCTCCGGCTCCGATGGCCCCTGGGATGATGCCGCAGCCGATGGTGGCTCCCTACCGCGTCGATCCCATGGCTCCGGTGCGCTTCGAGATGCGTCGCCGCGTCGGCCTGGCCATCGTCGGTGGATCCGTCTTTGGAAGCATCTATCTGGCAAGCACGATCGTCGCGGCATTCTTTGACGATAAGAGCCTCGCAATTCCCGTCGTCGGCCCCTTTATCCAGATGGGGACATTCGCTTCGAGTCCTAGCGCGTCTTCCTATTCGCCCGTTCAGTTTGCTCTGCTCATGAACGGCCTCGCTCAGTCGGCTGGTGTGGCCATGCTGATTGCGGGCCTGATCGCCAAAGAAAAAGTCGCGCTGTATCGACCCAACTTCTGCATCTCGCCGTACACCGCTCAAGCCGGCGGCGGTCTCGTCGCTAGCGGTCGCTTCTAGCCCATCTTGTCGCAGAGATTGCGGCTGCCGAGCGCGCAAGTTGAGACCCGCGTCGCTCAAGTCCACGTGAGCCCAGGACCCCAGGACCCCAAGACCACGCGTTCGAACTGAGCAGGTCGCCGTCTGAACCGCTGCTGATCCTCGCGCGAGAAGGTTGACAGTCGCGACGGGGCGGGTTAAACCCCTGGCTCCTTGCAAGGAGCGGTCTGATGTCCCCTGACAAGTGCTCTGCCCCGTCTGTGCGGCAGGGCCGCTGTCTCATTCAATCGTGGCAAACTCAGCAGCCTCGGCTGCTGCCTCAAACATGCGGTGACACCCAGCGAAAATGGCGCGGCCTGCGCGTCGGGTGGCTTGCCGGCTGGTTTTCGGCTTTGTCGCTTGTTCTTCTGGCCTCCCCGTCGCTGGCCGAGGTCGTGACGCTGGCCGATAACACGCAGGTCATGGGCAAGCTGACGCACTATTACGACGGCGTCATCGTGCTTGAGACGACCGGCGGTCAGAAGCTGGAGCTGCCGCGCGAGAAGGTTCGGCAGATCGTCTTTCAACTGCCGCCCGCCCGCGCCGAGTTTTCGACGCCGGAAAAGACCTTCGATCGCTGGCGCACGTCGATGCTAAAGGGCGAGTCCGGCAAGGCGATCGACTGCTACGCCCTGATGTATCAGGGCATGGTCGGCCAGCAGCTTGCGCAGTCACCGGATCAGTTCAAGCAGGCGCAGAAGGATCTCGAAGGCGTCCAGTTTTCGTTTCTGTCGACGTCCTACCAAAAGCAGGGAGAGCAGCGCCTGGCAACACTGAAGGTTCGCCGCACCAAGGGGGACAATGTGCAGACCGATGACATCCACTTGGTGCTGGAGAACGGCGAGTGGAAGATGACACCGTAGCTAGCGTCCTGCGACGGAGACGTTCCGCTGCAGGGCTGCTCGCTGGGCGAATGGGCAACTGGATGAACACCGCGTGTCTGCGGGCGCTGGCCTGTTGTTTGGCCGTGCTCTGGGCGGGTCTAGGGTCGGCGCAGGCGGCGTCACCGATCTCCATTTCGCCCTTTCACACCGACCGTTCCGCGCCTGCGACGTCGACGGGGGCCGCTGCCAAGTCGGGCGGTCTGCCTCCGCTGCCGCTCTTTGCCCAGGCTGCGCCCGGCCCATCTTCGCCGGCATCGGGAACTCCAGATCCCATGGCCCCCGTTGGAGACGCGCCGGCTGTGCCCTTCGCGACGCCGCCTCCGGGTGCGCTCGACGGCGAAGACGAGGACGACGGAAGCGCCGGCAAGAAACAGACTAAGAAAGAGACCGTCGTCGAGTGCGACAACGATTCGCAGTGTCCAGCGCAGAGCGTCTGTGCGCGCCATGTCTGCAAGTCCGTGCAGCGCATGACTTCGGGCATTGTCTATTTCCACCAGCCGGGGCCGATTGGGTTCCGTCTGGTGCTGCCGTTTTATTACAGCTTCTGGCGACCCCAGCGCAGCACGCGCGTGCTGATGCCGCTGTTCGTCGATCACAAAAACCACGAGGAAGGGACCCGCGATACCTGGGTCTTTCCGACGTATCAGTATCGCCGTACACCGACCGAGCGAAGCCACCGGCTTTGGCCCCTGTTCTTTTATTCCGACTACGGCAAAGGCGAGCAGGGCGGCAAGGCCGTCGGCATCATGCCGTTTTTCTATACGCAGCGGCGTGGTGCGGTGACCACCTCGTTGATTCCGCCGCTGTTGTTTTTCGAACGTCGGGACGAGGCGACCGGGTCACAGGACACGGTCTTCCTGCCGACGCTGCTTTTTTATCACCAGCGACCCAAGACGGCCCTCGGGCTGTTTTTGGGCTTGGGCTATTACTACCGCGACAGCGAAGGAGCCGAGGAGAAGGTCCGCGGTGGATACTTCCCCTTGGTCTGGTATCGCCGCAACGGCCCTGTGCATACGACCGCGGTGTTGCCGCTGTTCTTCGAGGGTGGCAACAGCGAGACAGGCTCGCGCTATGCCACGCTGCTGCCGCTGTTCTTTTACCGTCGCTGGGAAGACAAGTCGCAGCTGACGATTACGCCGCTGGGGGGCCAGTACCACGATGGGCCCGCGGCTGAGACGACGACACTCTGGCTGGCGCCGATCTTGTTCCGACGCGACACGCCGGCCTCGCAGCTTACGGTCGTGCCGCCTGTCGCCGCCTGGTGGCGGAACAAGCAGACCGGGCACTCGGCGGGCTATGCAGGTCTGTATTTCTTTTCGCGCGATGACCGTGGGCGCAGCGAGGGCGTTGTTCCGCTGTTCTTTCGTTTCGAGGACGATGTCGAGCGCGCCGCGACCTATGTATTGCCGCCGCTGCTGGCTGCGTTCCATCGCTCACCCCGGCTGCGCATGGGCTTTGTTGGGCCCGCGTATGGCTGGTCGACTCCAGCGACGGCGACGCAGGCCGCTGCCTCGGGTGGAGGCCTGCTGCCGCTTGTGTCTTGGGCCACCGGCAGCAAGCCGCACTTCGTCTTGTTGCCACCTGTCGTCCTGTACTTCGGCGATCGCAGCCAGGGCCGCTATCACTTCAACCTGGGCCCCGTGTTTTATCGCTATACGACCAAGGGACCGGAAGCCGGCTATGACGCAGGCGTCTTCCCTTTGTTGTTTGTCAGCCGTCACGGCACGCGACGCACACAGGCCCTGCTTCCGCTGTTCTATCACCACAGCGAGCCGGGTCTTGAGCGTGTGGTGGTGGGGCCGGCGTACTATCAGCGCCGCTGTCCGAAGTTCTTTGGCGATCCGCAGGCCGCGGTGCATGGCGGTGTGGCGCCGCTCCTGTTCTGGAAGCGCAGCGCCGAGAGCAGCTACACGGTGGTGTTGCCGCTCTTTGCCGAGTGGCGTCGGCACCGCGAGACGCAGACGGGCACCGTCGACACGCAGTCCTGGCTGGCCGGCCCGATGTTCTTCCACCAAGTGCGCGAGCAAGCGAGGCTGCCGGGCTCGATGGCTGTGCCTGCGTCTGGAAGTGCTGAACGGCCCGCGGAAAACGCGACGGTGCGGACGACGTTCGGCATCCTGCCGCTGCTCTATGCGCACCGCTCGCCCGAGCGCACGTTGGTCGTCGGCCCCGGCTTCGGGTATAGCCGCACGGCCGAGCGCAAGACGCTGCTGATTGGCCCGTATGTCGAGACGGTGGGCAACCCCGGCAAGCCGGATCAGTCGCTGTCGCGCACCTTGTTTCCGTTGTACTACTTCCACTGCAGTCCGGGCCGCCGGGCTTTGGTGTTGTTCCCGCTGTACGCCCAGGTTCGGGAAGGAGACACCTCGTTCCGCTCGGTGCTTTGGCTGTACTACGGCGTACAGCGCGGCGAGCTTTCCGCGCACGCCGTGTTGCCGCTGTTCTATTCGATTCGCGCCCCCGGCCGCAGCACGACCGTCTTTCTGCCGTTCTTCCATCACCGCGATGACAAAAAAGGCGAGCTAGCCTTTGGCGCGTTCCCGCTGTTCGGCTATGGCCGCGATGTCACTCAGACTCTCGTGGCCACGCCGCTTGGCTTTTATCACCACGACCAAGTCAAAGACCGCATCCGCAGCGCGTTCTTGACGTTCTATGCCGACATCGAGCGTACGCGCAGCGACGTTGGCATGTTCCCCTTGTTCTTTGCGACGCGGCGCGGGACGGCGCGGGCGGCATTTGTGTTGCCGTTCTTCTATGACTCGCGCGATCCGTCGACGGACCGCTCGTTTACGCTGCTGGGCCCGCTGTTCTTTGGCCACAAAGAGCGCGCGACCTATGGCGGCTTCCTGCCGCTGGTCTATGGCAAAAACGACGGCGATGGCGGCTTTAGCACGATGGTGTTTCCGCTGTTTTACGCCTCGCACAAGCCGCTGGGCAGCACGTGGCTGATCACTCCGCTCTTTGGCTTTGGCTCGGCTGCGGCGGGCTTCCGCTTCTATCTTGGTCCGCTGTACGTGCGGCGCGATGCAGTGCAGCGCACGGTGGCTTTGTTCCCGCTGTTCTACGACGGACTCGACGTCCTCAAGCAGGACCGCACGACCTTCCTGTTGCCGCTGTTTTATCGCGGTGCTTCGGCCGAGCGCAGCCTGACCATGGCGACGCCGCTCTTCTGGCACTACCGCACGCTGGCCTCGCGCACGACGTTGCTCTTCCCGCTCGTGCTCGATGTGAACAACTACTATCGCAGCCGCACGACGGCGGTGGGCGCAGTAATTCCGTTTGTCGTGCGTCACCGCGACGAGCTGCAAGATACGACGACCTGGCTGGTGCCACCGCTTCTGACCTATTACAAGCGGGCTGCGCTGCCAGGAGGCAACGCGCAGAGCGTGTCCTTCGTGCAGTTCCCGCTGTTGTTCCACTTCAAGCAGCCGGATCGACAGACCACGGTGCTGTTCCCGCTGGTCTATTACGTCAAGCGCCCAGCGACGACAACGGTCGTGGCGCTGCCGCTATTTGGTTATCGCCGCGACGAACACAACAACCGCTCCTTGCTGCTTTTGCCGCTGTTTACGTGGGCGCGCAATGGAGGCGATGGCAGCCGCGAGCGCGTCGTGTTCCCGCTGTTCTGGCACTTTAGCTCGCCAGAGCCAGCGCGCTCGACGACGGTGTTGTTCCCGTTCTGGCTGAACGTGCGTCGCCCCAACGTGACCGTCAGCGTCTTGTTCCCATTTGGCGCGCACTGGCGGACTGCCAAGGGGCACTCGACCATCGTCCTCAACACCTATATCCACCGCGGCACGGGCGAGTATCGCGGCGCCTGGAGCTTCCACTTCTGGCCGCTGTTCAACGTCGGCCGTCCGCGGCCGCAAGACATCGAGTGGAGCGTGCTGTACGGACTGGTCGGTTACTCGCGCGAGGGCATCCACCGCACGCTGCGCTTGCTGTGGGGCATCATCGTCCCGCTTGAGCCAGTTGGCACGCAGTCGGCTTGGTACGGCGCCACGGTGCGCATGGCCAGCGAGTAGTCATGTCCAGCGAGACCCCCGCGGCGGCGGCTTCTGGTTCGGCATCGACCGATCTGGCTCTCCACGTCGCCGATGTCCTCATCGCTGGCTGCATCGACCGTCCGCTTGCGTCGCTGTTGCCGGTTGAGCTTGTCGCACGACTGGCGCATGACTTCGCCTTGGCCCTGCTGCGTGATCCGCAGGCCGATGCGCGCTTGGTGAAGCTGTACGCGCAGCTTCAGGCTGGTCTGCGTCGCCTGCCTCGTCTGCGTGCGGCCGTTCCGCCAGACTTCGTGCTGTTGGCCAAAGAGCTTCTGCGTCTGCCGCATACGCCGGATCGGGCTCTTTTGGTGGCGCTGCTGTCGCGCCCGCCGTTTCGTCGCCTCAACCGAGAGCTGATGACCGGCACGCTTGTTGACTACAGTCGTCGCATTCGCTCGACGCTGTCGGATCCAAATGCTGGCCGCAACCTGGGCATGCTCGGTCGACTTGCGACGCAGGCTGTTCAGAAAGGCACCGCGGCTGTGGGGGCCGTTGCCGGAGGCGTCGCCTCGGTCGTCACCGATGAGCTAGAGCGGCAAATGCAGCGTCGGGCAGGTGAGTTCGCCGAAGGCGCCGTCGACGAGCTGGTGGGTCGCTTGGCGACGACGCTGACCGATCCAGCTCGGGCCGCTGAGCACGTCGAGCTTAAGCTCTCGCTGCTCGACTTTGCGCTCGATCTGCCGGGTGAGACCGTCGCTGCCGAGCTAGCCCGTGTGCAGCCAGCCACTGTGGTTGTGCCTTTGCGCGCTGCGCTTCTGCGCTGGCTGGATCGGCCCCAGGCAACCGAGGATCTCGTCGCTGCGCTGCGCTGGCTGTACGCACAAGATGTGGGCCTGCCAGGCGGCGAAGCACGCGCCTTTGGCGATCGCAGCGTGGCCGAGATTGTCGGGAGCACCGAGCTTCTGGCCGCCGTCCAGTCGGCCTTGCGCACGCTGGTTGCGCAGCTTGTCCGGCCCAGCGTGGCATCCGGCGCGCTGCGGCAGACCTTGTCATCGAGCTAACGGTCGAAACGGACGGGCATGGGCGGGATTCTTGGGCGGGCTCTCTCGCGATGAGAGAGCGGTTGTCAGCCGGCAGGACTTAGCGCGTGCTGGATGCGCGGCGGCGACGGAAGAGCAGAAGAGCGCTGGCGCCAACGAGCAGTCCCAGCGAGGTCGAGACGCCCGGCGTTGCGGAGCGCGGTCCACCCAGCGAGCAGCCCCCCATGCCGAGCGCGCGGCGGATCGCGTCGGTGTTGTCGACGACCACCTCGGGCTCACCAACTTCGCGCAAGATCTGAATCTGCTCGCTGTACGGCGCATCGACCGCAGCGAACTCGGCGTTGTTCACTTGATCGATCGTGAACTGACGGCGTAGCCCCGAAGCCAGCTCTAGCGTCGCCGACGTGTATCGCTGCTGCGAAAAGAAGCCGCCGCAGTGATACGTCAGCGTCGCCACGTGATCGTTCGAGTAGTTCGCCAGGCTGGGGTTGTAGCTGAACACCGGATCGCGGTTCATGTCTTCCGGCGACAGCGTCGAGTACAGGCGGGTCAGCGTCGGGTGCTGGTTGAACAGCCCCGCTGCTTCAAGCGTCGGGTCGGCAATCTTGGCCTTTAGCTCGTCGCGCAGCGCCAGCGTCTGATTTGGGAAGTCGGCCAGCTTGGCCTCGATATCGGCGTACTTGCCGGGGTTTCGCGCGCGGTCGCCTTCGATGTACGAGCGGAACGACTGATAGTACGTGCTCAAGCTCACGCCTTGGCTGGCCAGGGCGGCAGGCAGCGGCAGGGCCCGCGACAGGATCGCCGTAAGCTGGCTGTTCACCGCGAACATGTTCAGCGTCTGCTCGACGAAGGCCACCGGGTTTGTGGTGGTCGCCAGGCTTGGCAGCGCATCGAAGCGGCCCGAGCGATCCAGCACGCCGCGCATCACCGACGAGACTCCTGCGTACTCGGTGACAAAGGCGTGCTTGCCATCGGCTTCGCCCACCGCCTTGAT
>CAZKOY010000017.1:0-53645 GCA_964554495.1 uncultured Myxococcales bacterium | reverse complement strand
TGGCAATCACCAGGCTGAGCAGCGCTTGTTCTTTCTCGGCAAAGCCAGGAATTTTCCGGCGCAGCTCGGCGAGATCGGGAATGGGCTCGACGATGCTTAGACGCAGCTTGGCAAGCTCGTTCAGCAGCACACGTGCATTCGCTAGCCGACGAGTGGGATCCTTCATCAGCATGTGCTGGATCAGCTCGCTCACCGCTGGCGGAACGTCGGGACGCTTGGCGGTAATGGGTCGCGGATCTTCAAAAAGAATGCAGACCAACAGCGCATAGATCTGTTCGCCGTCAAAGGGTGGCTCGCCAGCCAAACACTCGTAGAAGATGCAGCCGAGCGAGAAAATGTCCGCCGCCGCAGTGATGAGCTTTTTGCCTGCCACTTGCTCAGGAGCCATATAGGCAGGCGTTCCGATCAAGCGACCCGTCCCCGTCATCGAGTGCATGGTGACCGTGCGGCGCGCGATGCCAAAATCGAGAACCTTCAAGCGGCCGAGATCACCGTTGGGCAGAAACAGATTGCGGGGCTTCAGATCGCGATGAACGATGCCCTGTTCATGCACGATCGACATCGTCTGCGCGATCGTGCGCAACAGCAGCACGGCGTCTGCCAGGGACAGCGGCCCGCGCAACAGACGATGCGCCAGATCTTCACCATCCAGCCATTCCATAGCCAGATAGCACTCGCCTTCCGCTGTCCGCCCATGTGCGATGTGCGCAACGATGCCAGGGTGCCGCAGGTTGGCGAGTATGTCGGCTTCGCGAAGGAAGCGGTCGACATCAGGAGCACTGGTTCCTTGAGTGTGCAGAAGCTTCAGCGCAACGAAGTCACCGGACAGGCGGTCGCGTGCTCGATAGACCGTGCCCATGCCACCAGCGCCTGCGACCCGATCAATCTCGAAACGACTCGCGAATAGGCTTCCTGGGCGCAGCAGCGACATGGTCTAGGGTCTCCGCCAAGTGATCCGTGCATAAGCAGAAGGGACGCCCATTTTTATATCATGCGTGAGGCGGGTTGGGGGCGGCCATCCCTTCTCGCTTCCGGCGCGACTTTGTGGTTGCAGTGGCCGAGAGTTTGCGGATGCTAGAAGAAGTGCCAGCACATCTGCAGCCAGGGACTGTCTTGGACTCGCGCTTTGAAATCGAGCGCCATGCGGCGGACGGTGGAATGGGCAGCGTCTTCCGCGCTCGTGATCTTCGAACCAACAAGCGCGTCGCGATCAAAGTCCTGCATGGAATGGGAGCTCAAGAGCGCGTTCGCTTCTTTCGCGAGGCGCGCTTAATGGCGGAGATCCGCCATCCGCGCATCGTTAGCTACATCTCACTGGGCATGATCGAAGGCGACCCCTATCTGGTCCTTGAGTGGCTTGAGGGGCACGATCTCAAGACGCACCTAGAGCAGCACGGACGTCTGCCCATTTCCACTTCGCTGCGCATGCTGCGCGGCCTGGCCGAAGCGCTGCGCGCCACGCATGCCCGCGGGGTCTTGCATCGCGATCTGAAGCCCACCAATGTCTTTCTGCGCGGTGGGTCGCCAGATTCCGTTTTGCTGATCGACTTCGGAATTGCTGCCGGACCAAGTGGATTCCGTTTGACGCGAACCGGGATGGTGGTTGGGACTCCCGAGTACATGGCTCCAGAACAGACTGAGCGCTCACCTCGCCTCGGGCCCGAGACGGATATCTACGCTGCTGGCTGCGTGTTGTTTGAGAGCTTAACCGGCAGGCCTCCATTTATGGCGAGTACGGTGCCAGCGTTGTTTTCGCAGATTCGCCTGCAGGATGCGCCGCCCTTAGGCGAGTTCATTGCTGGCGTGCCGCGCGAGCTAGAGGCCTTGGCCGCGCAGATGCTGGCAAAGAAGCCATCCGATCGATTTCCCAGTGCCGATGCGTTGTTGCGTGCGCTCGACGGACTGTCGGCCTACGAACGATAGGCCAGAGCCAGTGAGATCGTGTCTTCGATCGTCAAGATCCGAGTGATCTTGTCCTCGCGGAACGTAAACAGAGTGACGAAATCGGAGTCTTTGCAGAGCTCGCCCGTTCGCTTGATGCGCAAGGTCTCGCGTCCAGCGACCGCGATCTGGTCGCCTCCAGCGAGAAAATTCAGAATCTCGATGCCCTGAATCTCGGCTAGATCGGCCTGCGTTTCGAAGTAGCGCTGCAGGCCTTCTTTGCCGCGGAATGTTCCGCTAAGCGGTGTCCCCTCGGCGATCGTCAGCACGCATTCCACGTCGTCGCTGACCGCGGCCATCAGCGGATCCGCGCTGCCTTCATGCACGAACGCATCAAAGATCTTGCGAATGATTGTCATCCGTCGCTCTTCTAGCATGGTCTCTGTACCTCCTACGGCGTCTTCAGTGCAGTCCGCAGACGGTCGATGATGACTGCTACGTTGGGCTGCAGGTTCATCGTGATGTGATTGCCTGGTGTATCGATGGTCTCCAAGCGGCGGAAGAATGGCAACCAGACTCGCTCGACTCCTACCGGGTTCACTCCGTCCGCTTCGCTGGCTTGGAACATGATTCCATCAACCGCGCAGGAACGCGGCTGGTACCTGAGCAGTGCGTCAAAGTTGGCACGGAACAAGTGCAGGAAGTGGCGGATGCTTTCGATATTGGCAGCGGGTGGCAGACGCTCTTTGGCTTCGCTGTGTTGCAAGAAGTAACGCAGCATCTCGTCGTCGTTCATGCGCGAGAGCTTCTGCAAGTGCAGATCGCCGCTTTCGCCTCGCGACAGCAGATAGGCCAGGATCTCGGCGTCGCCGCGGAAGCCGGCTGGCATGGCCCCTGGACCAGGACTGTCAATCATGGTCAACAGGTCAACCTGCTCTCCGCGCTGCAGCAGGTGATGCGTCATCTCAAACGCCACGACCCCACCAAAGGACGACCCACCCAGACGATACGGACCCTTGGGCTGCACGCTGGCAATCGCTTCGATGTAGCTCTTGGCCATCTCTTCAATTGTGCTCAGCGGCGGGGCTTCCCCGTCGACACCTTGGGCCGTAATGCCATAAATCGGAACGACATCGGAAAGACCTTGGGCCAGCGCTTGATAGAAATAGACGTGCCCGCCAACAGGATGAATAAGGAACAACGGCCGGGCACCTTTGGGGCCGGCTGCCAAGCGGACCAAGCGCTTCGAGATGTCTTCCATCTTGGGGGCTTGCCCAAGGCAGCTTGCCAGGCCCGCGACAGTTGGGTTTTCCAAAAGGACATGGGCCGGCAGCGTGAGCTTGAGCTGCGTTCGCAGAGCTTGTGAGAGCTGCACTGCCAGCAGGGAGTCTCCGCCCAACGCGAAGAAATCATCGAACACCCCAACGCTCTCAAGTCCCAAGTAGTAGCCCCAGCGCTCGGCAATCTGCGCCTCGAACGAGTTGCGCGGCGCGACATAGGCGGTTGCCAGGTTGGGGCGAGGATGGCGTTTGCGCTGTGCAACGCGCGGTGCGGCCGCTGCGGCAGCGACGGTACGCGTGGCCGGTCGTGCCGTCGGTGTGCTGGTGTCGACTTCCTGCGGCACGCTCGGGGATAGGCGCTTGGACAGGCGTGATTCGAGCGGCAGCTTGGACACCAGGACATGCGAGCGTCCCGCTGCTAGGCAGAGCTCGAACAGCTCGATTCCTTCCGCGGGCAGCAAGTAGTCCTTTGTTGGATCCTCCGGTTCGATCGCGGTGCGGACTCCGATGTCTCCGCGCAGGACGACCACCACTTTGCCGATGTGCCGCGCCCGCGACAGGTGCGAGAGCGCCTCAGGCAGGTCATCCACCGTGAACAGCCGCTTGGGCAGCGGACGAATCTCACCGATTTCAGCGCGGGCAATGATGTCTGCGAAGCGCAGACCCAGGCGCGGCAGCGCATTCATATATCCCACGGCGCAGAACGATGCCCCGCGCGAAAAGAGCGACAGCGCAATCGCGCGCCCCTCCAGCGCATCACGCACGCCAAGCTCTATGAATCGTCCGTGCGGAGCCAGGACTGACAAGCTGCGTTCGAGCAGTGTACCCGATAGGTTGTTCAAGATGACATCGACACCTTCGCCGTTGGTCTTGGCCAAGATTTCGTCGGCAAAGGCCGCCGTGCGCGAGTCCATCACGTGCTCGATGCCGCGCTGGCGCAGAAACGCGCGCTTCTCTTCGCTGCCGGCCGTGGCAAAGATTTGTGCCCCCGTGAGCTGAGCCACTTGCAGTGCAGCCAAGCCGACACCACCCGACGCCGCGTGGATGAGAACACGATCCCCTTGGCGAAGTCGGGCCAGCTCTTCCAGAGCATAGGTGGCGGTGACAAAAGCAACGGGGAGGGTGACGGCGTCCAGCTTGTCGATGTTGCGCGGCTTGGGACGCACAAGCTCGGCCGGCAGGCAGATCGAAGTTGCCAGACAGCCCGTGCCCATCGCGACGACGTCATCGCCCACCGCAAGGCCCGAGACCTGCGAGCCGACTTGGACGACGCGCCCGCAGCACTCAGAGCCCAGGCTTGGCAGTCCACCATCTGGGGCGGGAATGACCCCCATGGCGAGCAAGATGTCCTTGTAGTTTAGGGCCACTGCATCGACTTCGATCTCAACCTGATCCGCCTTCATGGGCGGACGTTCAACCCGTCGCCGCGCAAGAACATCAAGCTGTCCGGGCGATGCCACTGTGATGATGTCGCTGAACATACTCACACCCCTTTTTGTGCGCCATCACAGCGCAGTGCCATGCCATCGATTCGTACAAGCAACTGCCCAGCAGCAGACAGAATCCAGAGCTGTCCACGTCGCATGGCGTCCTGCGTCTGGTACTGCACACAGGCCGTCACGTCGTCACCAAGCGGCGCAAAGACGGTCATGCTCTCAATCGAGACTGGCTGCGCCATCGTGTCGCCAGCGTGACGGATGAGCATACTGCTGGCTTCGAGCAAGGCTGGGTGCAGCACAAAGCGAGCGGCATCAGCCGCGAATGCAGAGGGCAAACGGAACGGAGCGCTGTACGTGACCTGCGTCCGTGCATTCTGGGACACCGCGCTGGGATCGCTTTCCTGTGCAGGTGGGCTCGTACCTTGCTGGCATTGATAGTGGGGCCCCAGCGCACGCAATCGTTCGCTCAGATCTGCCAAGTCCTGCCGACCCAAGGTCGGGGGAGGATCGCTCGGCAGCGACGGATAAGCGGCAGAGTCTTGCGCGGAAGGGGCGGCCTGCAGCGTGACCAGTCTCTGCCACGCGCCACCTGCATCTTCTCGTTCGATCTGAATGCTGAGCTGACCGTTGCTTTCTTGGACAAAGGAATACAAGGCCACGGGTTCATCGTCCGATACCACGCACGGCGCAGCGAACTGGATGGTGCGCAGCGTACATGGGAATCCCAAGTCATGCGCTTGGGCCAGCGCACACGCGAGCTCAATCTGCGCTGCGATGGATAGGATGCGCGGGCCGCTCTCGCTAGACTTTGGCAGAAGCCATGAGTCCTTGGCCACGAGCGTGCGATAGGCTCCGCCGCGAGGCGTCTGTTCCCACCCTTCAAGAAGCGGGTGATGAAGGGCTGCTGCCCGTTCGGATTCCTTTTTCTTGGTGGCATGGCGGGCAGCGGCGCCGACCTCTCGCCAGCCGTCCCAGTTGATCGACAGCACCAAGCGCCCTTCTTCGCCGTTGCTGCTTGCCGCGTAGGCGTCGAGGAAGGCGTTGGCAGCCGCATAGTCGGCCTGCCCCATTCCACCCAAGATCGCGGTGAGCGAAGAGCACAAGAGGAAGAAGTCGATGGGAACGCCGCGCAGAGCCGCCTCAAGTGCCAGGGTGCCATGCACTTTGGAGCGCAGAATCTCCAAAGAACTCTCGCGTGTGCGCTGGTGCAGAAGGCCACCTGTGGCGACGCCTGCTGTATGGATTACGCCATCGAGAGTCCCGAAGCGGGACATCGCCAGATCGACCAGCATGCGAGTCTGTGCCGGATCGCTGACATCGGCTGCTTGCACGAGCAGTCCTCCGGCGTTGACGCGCACTTGCAGGTACTTTTCAAGGCGCAGGCGGACTTCATCCTGGCGCGGCAGAGACAGGATGTGGCGCCAGTCCTTTTCCGGTGGTGTGCCATTGCGACTGACGAGAATCAGGCGCGCACCGTACGTCGAAGCCAGATGCTCGGCCAAGGTAAGTCCAATTCCGCCCAGGCCGCCTGTGATCAAGTACACGCCCCCTGGCTGCAAAATCGGAAACGGCGGAGGAACCGCTTCCCCCATGGGTTCATAGGTGCAATAGAGGCGCTCACCAGCCCGCAGAGCGATGAGCGGAGTGCTGGGGATCAAGCTCAGCTCGCTCACGATCAAGCGACGCACATCGTCGGTATGAAGCTCATGGCTGGCCAGGTCGATCTGGCGAAAAGCAAGCTCGGGATATTCAAACGGAATCACTTTTCCCAGCCCGCAGAGCAGCGCGGAAAGGGGGCTGCTCGGCTTGCCGCGAGCGGCCACAGCACCAACGGTTACGACGTTTAGCTGCGCGACAGAGAGTCCCGCAGTGCTGAGAGCCTGCAGCAGAGCGATAACCGAGAAGTATCCGTTGTTCAAGGCGACTTCCGTGCGGTCTTGACCTGCTGGCGGATCAAGCGACAGCGTATGCAAGATGCCGTCCGGTGGGTCGGACTTGAGCGCGGCGAACAGTGCAGACAGATCGGCCACGCTGGTTGGGTTGACCTCGAAGCGCTGCGGCCCCAGCTTGGCAAAGCTCGCGCCGATGGTCACCACCATGCAGAAATCGCCCAGGCGCTCGGCTAGGCGCTGCCCGATTCCCGATGCATCGGCAAAGACCAGCCAGCGACGGATTGGTTTGCCTTTGATGCCGGCTGGTGCGGGGCGCCACGCTGGCGTGTACAGCCAGCCAGGGGGACCCTGTGGACGCGGCAGCGTGGTCTCTGGCGCTGCGGCGGCCAGCGCGTTCTTGGGATCCAAGATCGGCTGGCCGTGCAGAGTCATGCGCGTCCTGCGTCCAGCCAGCGTTCCCGAAAACGTCGGGCGCGGAAGTTGGATCCGGCCGGTGTGTGAACCGGTCTGCGAAAACGATCCGCTGACATCCCGTGGGTAGAAACCAGTCACTCCGCGCACGGCCCAGAACTTTTTTCGCTCAAACGGATACGTGGGCAGATGCACCCGCAGTGGGATGTTCGTCCGGTCCTGGCTTTCGCTTAAGCTCTCACGTAGCGCCGACCACAAGATCGGAACTCCCATGCACCAGGCTCGTGCGGCGACGCCAAGAGTCCGTTCCGCTTCCGCATCTTCGTCGCTGGATCGCCCAAGTGTGGGCATGACGTGCAGGGGATCCGGTCTCTCGCTGTGACGGCGTGCCAGCGAGCTCAGCGACTCACCCGGACCGCATTCGACCAAAGAAGGGGCGCGTTTCAGCAGTCGACCCAGGGCCTGATCAAAACGAACCGTGCTGCGTAGCTGGCGGACCCAGTACTCTGGCTGCATCGCCTCGTGTGCGGGCAGCCAGTCCCCGGTGAGACACGACAAAAAAGGAATGGTGCCGGACTGCATGCGCGTCCGCGCCAAGGTTCGCGCAAAGCGCTCTAGGATCGGGTCCATCAGGCGCGAGTGAAAGGCGTTCGAGGTTCGCAGTCGGCGCCCCTCCAGTCCGCGGGCCGCGAGCTGATCTGAAAGCTGCGAAATGGCTTCCTGCGTTCCGCTGACCACGCACTGACTGGCGCTGTTGATGGCCGCTAGATCCAGCGCGTTGCCGAGCAGTGGGCGAAGCTCGGCCTCGCCCAGCGGCACCGACAGCATGGAGCCTGGCGGAGTGTCTTGCATCAAGCGGCCGCGCTCTGCGACGAGGAGCAGAGCTTGCTCAACGGAAAATACGCCGGATACGCAAGCCGCGACATATTCCCCCAGGCTGTGTCCAAGAAGCCCAGCGGGCACGACGCCCCAGCGCAGAAGGACGCTGGCAATGGCGTACTCCACGGCGAACAGGATGGGCTGCAAGACAGAGGTCTGCTCAATGGCCTGGCGTTCTTGCAGCAAGCGCATGAGCGGAATTCCCAGCTCTTTCTGCAGGATGTGATCGGCGCGCTGAAGCTCTTCCCGCACCGCAGGTATGTCGCGGGCGAGGGCCATGGCCATGCCGGGATACTGCGCGCCTTGTCCGGGAAATAGGAATCCAACAGCCTCGGGAGAGTCCAGGATGGTGCTCGGTGTCGTCTGATCACGGAGCTTGCGCACGGCATCCGCCGCGTCGCGGGCGATGATCGCTTGGCGATGGCGGCGCTCCACACGTCCGGTCTGCAGAGTATGTGCGACCGATGAAAAGGGCGCGGTCTGTCGTTCCAGGAAGTTCGCCAGGTCGCTGGCGATGCGCCGCACGGCATGTGGTACGGCCGCTGATAACGGCAGCAGTTGCAGTGCCGTTCCCCGCGGCGGGGAAGCCTTGGCTTCCGGCGCCTGTCCGACGATCACGTGAGCATTCGTGCCGCCGATACCAAAGGAGCTCACCCCAGCAATCAGGGGGCCTTCCGCGGTCCATGGACGCAGCTCGCGATTGATCTGAAACGGACTGTCATTTAGCGGAATCTCGGGATTGGGTTTTTCAAAATGCAGCATGGCCGGCAGCATGCGGTTCTTGATCGACAGCACGGCCTTGATCAGTCCGGCGATTCCTGCCGCGATGTTTAGGTGTCCGATATAGGTCTTGGCCGAGCCAAGTGTGCAGTGCGAGCGCGGAACTCCAGCATCACGGAAGACATGATCCAGGGCTGAAAACTCAATCGGATCACCGAGCGCGGTGCCTGTGCCGTGCGCTTCCAGCAGCGTGACGTCTTTGGGCGACAGCCCGGCGTAGGCCAGCGCTTGCGTGATGGCATCCACCTGGCCACCGACACTGGGTGCGGTGAAGCCCACTTTGCTATCGCCATCGTTGTTGATGGCTACGCCATGGATCACGGCATAGATGTCATCGCCATCGCTGATAGCCTCGGCCAGGCGCTTGAGAACGACGGCGCCCACACCGTCGGCGGGCACGGTTCCCTGGGCTCGCGCGTCGAATGCTCGGCACTTGCCGTCGGGTGAAAGGATCATGCCTTCGCGGTACCAGTACCCGACGCGGGTCGGTACGCTGAGCGATGCGCCGCCGGCAACGGCCATATCGCACTGATAGGAAAGCAGCTGCTGACAAGCCAACGCGACGGCTACCAGCGAGCTGGAACAGGCGGTCTGAACCGACAGACAAGGGCCGCGCAGTCCCAGCTTGTATGCCGTGCGCGTGGCCACGAAGTCTTTGTCATTGCCGATCAGCAGTTGATAGGAAGTCAGCGGATCTCCGCCGGGGGCTGGCCAGCGCAATAGGTAATCTGGGCTGCCCACCCCTGCGAAGACGCCGATCAGTCCTTTGTACGTGTGTGGATTGCATCCGGCATCCTCTAAGGCGGTTAGGGCACACTCCAGCCACATGCGCTGCTGCGGATCCGTACACTCGGCTTCGTGCGGTCCCATGCCGAACAGAGCGTTGTCGAATCCGTCTTCATCCTGGATGATGCCGCGCGCCCGGACATAGGACGGATTCCGCAGCACGTTTGAGGGAACGCCTGCGGCCAGCAGCTCCTCAACTGTGAAGTGGGTGATGCAGTCCACGCCATCCCGCAGGTTCCGCCAGAATGTCGCGATGTCCGGGGACTGTGGAAAGCGCCCCGCCATGCCGATGATGGCGATGGCATTGCTGTTCGTTGTTTCACTCATCGTCCGCGCCTCCCTTGGGGACGCTGGGTTGCGGCCCGCGCTGCGCGTTCTTCAGCCCGGCGCTGCACATCGTTGCCCTGCGAGCGACCGCGGCTGATCAAGATCCCCATGGCCTCGATCGTAGGATGGGCAAACAGATCAGACAGCGGCACGCGCGTGCCCAAGCGCGCTTCCAAAAGCGCCTGCACCTCGATCAAGCGCAGCGAGCTTCCCCCCACATCAAAGAAGTTCGCGGTTCGGGAGACAGATCGCCCCAGCACCGTCTTCCAGATCTCGGCGACTAGCGATTCCCATTCCGTGAGCTGTACGGGGTCATCGGCGCTGCTCGCACTGGCGCGCGGCAGTGCTGCATAGTCCAGCTTGCCGTTGGGAGTCAAAGGCAGCGTCGGAAGTACAACCAGATCCGATGGCACCATGTGGGGTGGCAAGTGGGCCCGCAGTGCGGTGCGCAGATCCGCCAAGAAATCGGATTCCGATTTTGGTGGGGACTGGGATGCATCGGCGCGGTCTGCCGACTCGCGCACGACATAGCCCAGCAGGCGGGCGCTTGCTCCTTCGCCATCGATGCGTGCCACTGCGGTCGCCACACCCGTCTGGCTGCGCAGAGCGGCCTCGACCTCGCCAAGCTCAATGCGAAAGCCTCGCAGCTTGCGCTGATCGTCCTTGCGCCCCAGGAATTCCAGCACACCATCATGGCGCCAGCGCACGGTGTCCCCGGTTCGATACAAGCGCCGCGGGACGTCCGGTGTCTGCTCGGGAAAGCGGGCCGCGCTCAGCTCAGGGCGCGCGTGATAGCTGCGCGCCAGGCCACAGCCACCGATACACAGCTCGCCGGGAACCAGCAGGGGGACCAAGCGCTGCGCGGCATCCAGAACGAACACTTCGGCTCCTGAAAGAGGGCGTCCGATGGGTGGCTCGCCGTCGCCTTCCCGGCAGTCATGAGTGGTGGCCACAATGGTTGCCTCTGTCGGTCCGTAGGCATTTCGGAATGTCCGTCCGCGACCAAAGCGCGCAACCAAGTCCGCAGGGCAGCGCTCGCCTCCGACCAACAGCAGGCGCAGATCCGGCAGGGAATGCACAGGAAGCTGCGACAAGACAGAAGGGGGTAAGAGCACCTGGCCGATTCGTTCCTGTGCCAAAAGCTCGACAAGCTCAGAGCCCGCCAGAGCAAAGCGCTGCGTCGGAATGACCAGCGTTCCCCCTTGCGTGAGCGCGATGAGGATCTCGGCCACCGACCAGTCAAAGGACAGCGATGCGAACTGCAGCAGGCGTTCACCTTTGGCCAGTGGGAATGCGCTGGGAATGACCTCAGCAAGCACCGCCAAGCTGTGCTGTTCGATCAGGACCCCCTTCGGCAGTCCCGTCGACCCGGATGTATAGATCACATAGGCCAGCGCATCCGGGGTGACGTGGCGTTCCATCTGGCCTTCGAGCGGGCCTTGGCTTGCCACTACGGAATCTTTCCCCCCCGATGCAGTGCGCGGGCTCTGCAGACTTGGATCCGTGCTGCTCGCGGGCTTCGCCAGGTCGTCGAGAAACAGGCGCGGAGTGCCTTGGTCTGTCAGCACCTGCGTGCTCTGCACGGTCAAGAGCAGCGCGGCCCCGCTGTCGCTCAACATCCAGCGCAGGCGGCTCTCGGGATACGACGGATCCAAGGGCACATAGGCGGCGCCAGCTTTCCATACTCCCAAGATGCCTGCGATGGCAGCGGGTGAGCGTGGGCAAGCTAGCGCAACACGGGTCTCTTTTGCGACGCCGTGGGCTCGCAGCGCGCAAGCGATGCGACTTGACCAGGAATCAAGCTGTTCGTATGTCAGCTCTTCTGCGCCATAGCGAATGGCGGCTGCCGCGGGCTGACACTTCACATGTTCAGCGAAGCGATCCAAAACAGTTGACGGACGACCCGTCGCAGCCTGTTGTGCGGCTGGCGATCCCGATAGCTGATTCAGCAGAGCGTCGCGCTCTGCATCAGACAACATAGGAAGATCGGATAGCGGACTGTCGGGTGTGCTGGTTGCTGCCTGCAGCAAGCGCTGGTAGTGCCAGAGGAGCTGCGTGATCGTTGCCTCGGAATACAGATCGGTTGCGTACTCAAGCTCGATGTACAGCGAGTCCTGCGTCGGCCACGTGTACAAGGTCAGGTCGTAGGCCGACTTTCCCGGATCGACGAACCGCGCATCGACCTGCAGATCGGACAACGACAGAAGGCCCCGCTGTCCTGGCTGGGGAGCGTACGCGATCTGGAACAGCGGATGACGACTGGTCTCGTGCTGCAGAGCCAAGAGCGAGCGCACGCGTGAAAAGGGCAGCGCGCTGTGACGATACGCGGAATGAGTCTGCTCGCGCACCACGCGCAAGAGCGCGCGAAAGCTGCTCTGAGGGGGCAGCTTCACTCGAACCGGCAAAAGATTGAGGAGAGGCCCCTGCACCGCATCGCTGCCGGGAATGTCGCGGCTGGCGTACGGCATTCCGATCACCAGATCGTTCTGCCCGGTATAGCGCTGAGCCAGAGCAAAGAGGCCAGAAAAAAGGAGTGTGTTGAGCGTGACTCCTTCCGACTGCGCAAGCTGCTGCAGACGTGGGCGCAGATCGGCGGGCAGGGTCGCGGCGCGCAGACGTCCGCGCAGCGAAGCGGTCTGCGGGCGCGGCGCATCCCCCAGGATCTCGCTGGTCGCTGGCGCGTCCGCAAGCTGGCTGCGAAAGAACGCTTCGCTTTCCGCAAAGTGGGCCGACGAAAGCTGGGCGCGCTGCTGCGCCGCCAACTGAAAGAACGTCAGCCGCGGCGGCGAAACGGGCAGGCCTGCATATTCCGCTGACAGCTCATGCAGCAGGCGATCGACCGACCAGCCATCGGTAATTACGTGATGCAGCAGCAACAGAAAAAGGAACTGCGAGTCCGCTGTGTGAAAAAGGAATGCGCAAGCCGCGGCCTGTTCCAGATCAAACGGTCGCTGCAAGATGTCCTGCAAAATCGGAGTCTGCAGCGGATCTTGATCGGGCTGGCTGGCAGCGCGCAGGTCGTGTACCTGCAGAGCAAGCGTGGCCGTGCGACAGACCTTCTGCATGGGGCGCCCGTGCAGGGTCTTGAACTGCGTGCGCAGCAGAGGATGGCGAGCCGACAGGCGATTCAGCGCAGCCGCGAGGCGCGGCGTATCGAGAGAGCCGTTGATGCGAAAGGCCGCGGGGCAGTGATAGACGGTGCTCTTTGGGGCAAGCTGCTGGACAAACCAGATCTGCTCTTGCATGGCCGAGAGGGGCTGCCATTCTTCGTCCAGCGCAGAGTCTGTATCTGTTCCTGATTGTGAAGTCGCAGGCGAATTAGGAATGGACTGCCGACCCTGCTCGCGCTGCACCTCGGCGGCCAGAGCGCCGACCGTCGCGGCGCGAAACACGCTGCCGGCAGGTAGGGTGACGCCCAGGCGCTCTGCGATTTGCAGCGAGAGCTGCATCGCCTGAAGTGAGCTCCCTCCCGCGGCGAAGAAATCGGCATCTGCGCGGGTGATGGGGCGGCCGAGCACGTCCTCGAACAGCGCGGCAATGGCTTGCTCGGTTCCCTGAAGTTGGCTAGCTGGACGCTCAGCTCCCGCGTCCTGCGGAATCGGCAGCGCATCGCGATCGAGCTTGCCATTTACGGTCAAGGGCAGGCTTGGCAGCAGCACAAGCGCCGACGGGCACATGTACTCAGGCAGGGCATGCCGTAGCCTCTGGCGCAGCGCCGGAATGGAAAGCGCCGCACCGCTTCGCTCCACGATATAAGCCAGCAAGATAGAGGCGCCGTCTCCTCGCGTGCGCGAGATCACGGCCGCATCGGCGACTCCAGGATCGGCGCGCAGGGCGGACTCGATCTCGCCAAGCTCGATGCGATGGCCGCCCACTTTGACTTGCTGATCTATGCGGCCGATGTATTCGAGCTCGCCGTCTTCACCCATGCGCACCAGATCCCCGGTGCGGTACAGGCGCGCGTTTGGATCGCTATGGAAGGGGTCGTTTCGGAATCGCTGCTCGGTCAGCTCGGGTCGACGCAGATAGCCACGGGCCACGCCAGCGCCGCCCACCCATAGCTCGCCTTCTTGACCTGCAACCACCGGTCGCTGATCGGGGTCGAGGATGTGCAGACTCAAATCGGGAATCGCCGCCCCGATCAGGCTGCGCGTCTCGTGCTGGTCTTGTGTGCGCAGCGGGCGTGCGGTGATGATGACGCTGGTCTCGGTGATGCCATACAAGTTGATCAACTTCGGAGAGCGATCGCCATGCCGCTCGAACCAGGGACGCAGTCGCCGCAGATCCAGGGCCTCGCCGCCGATCATCACGTAGCGCAGCGTGTCTGTGGCGACGGTCTGGCCTTCGCCTCGCGCATCACAGAAAAGAGCATCCGCTCGCTGGAAAAGCTGCCACTCCGAAGGGGTCTGGTTAAGAACGGTGATGCCTTCCTGGATCACGAGCTGATAGAAGGCCATGGGATCGCGGCTGATCGATAAGGGCACCATGACCAAGCAGCCGCCGTACAAGAGCGCGCCCCACATTTCCCAGACCGAGAAGTCGAACGAGAACGAGTGAAACAGTGTCCAGCGATCCTGGGGACCAAAGTGAAACCAGGCTTCGGTCTCGCGGAATAGACGCAGCAGGTTGCGCTGGGTGACACACACTCCCTTGGGTCGGCCCGTCGAGCCAGATGTGTAAATGACATAGGCGAGCGAGTCATCGGCAGGTGTGAGAGTCGGCAGCGCAGCCGCTGAGTCCGCGGCCGATTCCGCATCAGAAGCACGATCGCGGTCGGCATCTTCTGCGGCATCGAGCAGCAGAATTTGGGCGGGACAGCCGGCATAAAGCGGCAGGAACTGCGACTCGGTCAGCAGCACGGCGCACTGGGAATCCGCCAGCAGAAAGTCGCGCCGCTCGGCTGGATAGGCTGGGTCAATCGGGACATAGGCACCACCGGCACGCAGAATGGCCAGAGCCCCGATGACAAGCGCCGCCGAGCGACTGGCAGACAGGCCCACTAGGACCTCTGGGCCGACGCCTGCTCGACGGAGTGTACGAGCCAGCGCATCCGCTCGCTGGGCTAGTTCACGGTAGGAAATACTGAGATCTTGATCGCGGATAGCGATGGCGTTAGGAGTCTGCTGTGCCCAGCGCCAGACTGAAAAATGAGCCGCTGCGGCATCCTTGTCTTCGAACGATGTGAAATCCATACCTGCGTGCCCCCGTTGCGACGATGCCGGCAACCGACTCGCTGGAATCGGTATACCGGCGGATGAGAGATGATATCACCCGAGCTCTGGCGGCACGTGTCCGGGTCAATTTCGGCAATAGAAACAGGAATTTATGGACGCTGCCCCTACTGCAGATTGCAGGCATTAGGAAATCGCTAGGATTCTATTTTAGGGAATTCTAGTAGGCCGGGGAGCCAAGGCGGGATATGCGGCAGGGAGGGCAGCGGAAGCGGGCAGAAGCGGGCAGAAGCGGGCTGGGGAAGGCTGCAGGCAAGGTCGAGCCGACGAGCCCGCCGAGCAGGAGCTTAGAAACTGATCTTGCCTTTTAGGAATAGCTCGGTACCGCCAGCCGCTGGGTCGCCAAACTTGGTCGAGCGATCGCCCAGCATGATGAAGCCGCCGAGCATGAGCTCTGTGGCGTCGTAGACGGTCCAGATGATCTGCGGGAACAGCACTCCGGTGGCCTGATAGTCATCCCATAGGCCGCTCCCCAAGTCGATGGAGGGAACCTTGATGACGCCGAACAAACGAAAAAGGAGTCGGTCCTGCAGCGCCTTGACATCGAGTCCTGCCACCAAATAGTCGCCCATGCGCGACTCGACGCGCGGTTCTTCTTTGATGTTGTTGGCGTCTTTGCGCGGTCGAGCGATGCGGCCGGCACCGAACTCGTCGATGAAGCCGTGTACGTACTGGAAGTTGATATAGACCTTGCCCGCGATGGTGTAGTCGGCACCGACGGTCGCTTTCACAAATGGCGTGTTGTCGATCACGACGGGGCGCTCGACCGTCGTGCCGGCCGGTCGGATGTAGCGGACATAGCGGCCGAGCGACTCGTCGAAGACGTACTCCATCGGCTTGACCGTGGGGGGCATCGTGACTTGGTCATAGACCGCAAGCTCGACACGCCCCGGCAGATACAGCGCTGCTTCCGCCCAATAGCCCATTCCGCCGAGCTTTTCGATCGAGCCCGCCATCTCAAGACCGATTACATCCGCTTTGGGATAGACCAGCTCGGTCTTGATCAGGTTGTTGTCGATGCTGCCGGTAGCGATGGACCACGCGGGAACCGGAATCCCAAAGCGGCCGTGATAGTACGACACTCCCATGTCTTGATCCCACAGCTTCCACGCGACGCGTCCGCCAGCTTGCATGTTGGCGAAGCTCAGCTCAGGAGCGAGCGGGGCAGCTTCGATGGTCAGCGTGCGACCGCTTGGAATCACTGCGCCCGTGTTCGGATCGATGCGCGGCACATAGAGCGTGCGCTCGTTGTCGAGGGCTGCGCGAATCCCTTGGTTTAGGACCGGCGCCGGTCGCAGCGGATCGAGCAACGCAATGGGGGCGGTACGAGGAAGCTGTGCTGGGCGAAACACCGGAACCAGCACGGCCGTGATGTTGAGATCGCCCACTGGGTTCCAGTCGGCGCGCACCATATTATTGGCCAGCGCTCGCCCGAACATCAGCGGATCGGAAAGATCCAAGGTGTTGACGTTGGCAATGGGATTGAACTTGTCGGCAGACCCCCACGGCACCACCTGGCGGCCGATGCGCAGATCAAAGCGCGGGATGGCGCTGCCAAATAGGTTGTTGATGTCGATGTACGCAGCGTGAAATTCAAAGAAGAAGGGATCGACGTAGGGCCGCAGCGTGCTGGAGTCGATGCTGGAGAGATCGGAAAATCCCCAGGTCACCATCTCGACATCGGCGACGGCGCGGACCTTGTCGCCGATGCGCGCATTGAGCGTGCCGCGGATGCGGTTTTCATTGCGCGAGACGCCGTTTTTCAGAAGCAGCCACTGCGAAGGCTGCGGCGCGGGTGGCGGCTGTTCGTCTGACAGGATGCGGAATCGGATGTCGCTGCTGACATAGCCCGACAGCTTGACATCGATGTCGGCCTGCGCGGCGCCTGGACTTTGCAGCGACAGCGCGACAAGCAGAGCGAAGAGGAAGCAGGACGAGCGAGAGCGGAAAAAAGTACGCATGCGCATGCGCTATACCGCGGCTTCGGCAACCGGCGTAAGCGCTTTTATCCGGGAACATGGCGTCGGGCGCTGGCCGATCAGAAGGATGCAGAACAGAGTGTGCGAAATCGCTCGAAGTCCGTGACTTCTTCGCAGCGTGTTTCGACGCAGAGCCTTGACTTACGGGTCAGGATTGGGAGCGTGCGAAAGCGCTCAGACGCGGAAGCTTGCTGCACAATCCTGCGTGACACAGCAAAGCCAGACACGGTAGCTTTTCACGATGCGTACACGCTTCCTGGCATTCGCTTCGCTGTCGTTGCTGGCTCTGTTGGGTGTGTTCTCGTCGGGTCGGGCGGCTCCACTGCCACCGCTGGCCCCGCAGAATCGCTTGGTGCTGAGCAACCTGCTGGTGCTGCGGCTGAATCCGGTGGGACTGGAAGATCAGATTCGCTTTGGTCTGCAGCACCGGCTGTCGGAAGAGAGCGACGGTCCGCTGAAGCGTGATTCATTCCTATTTGCTGGGATCGCTCCGCGCATCAATCCAGCGTTCATCAAGCTGGGTCCCTCGGTCGAGATCCAGCCGCTGTCGATTTTCAACCTACGCGTTGGGGTTGAATACGTTCAGCTGTTTGGCACGTTTGGATTTCTGCAGTCGTACTCGTCTGCCACCGACGAGTACGACGACAAGCGTATTGCCACATGCTCGACACGCAGCGCGCTGGATCAGTGTCGGTATCAAGGGGCCGACGGGACGGAAGTGGTGGGAGCGTCCGATGTGCGAAATTCCGCCGCGGCGGGGCTGCACCTGATGATCGAGCCGACGCTGCAGCTAAAGCTGGGACCGGTGGCGCTGCGCAATAAGCTAGCCATCGAGTACTGGAGCATGGGGACGCGCCTCGGGGATCGCACGTTTTACGATGTCACGCTGGATACGCTGGTTCCCAAGCGTGGCTGGGTGATCGCCAACGATTTGGACGCTGTCTTTGTGACGCGCTTCCGCCTGTCCGCAGGTCTGCGTTACTCGCTGGTGCAGGCGCTGTATCAAGATTCCGATTTTCGCGTTGGGGAAGATCGGACGCCGGCCGACAACATGGTGCAGCGCCTGGGGCCCCTGGTGTCGTATTCCTTTTTCGATCGCGGATACACCCACTTCAACAAGCCAACGCTGCTGCTCTTGGTGTCGTGGTACGTCGATCATCGCTATCGCGCGGGTCAGGCTCCGGCAGCGATTCTGCCTGGGGTCTTCGTGCAGTCACCGGGTATGCCGTACATCCTTCTGGGATTCTCGTGGCAGTCGGACTTCATCAATCGGCTAGATACGCGCAAGGCCGCCAAGCCACAGGGGTAGGGTGCGGCAAGACGGCAGCGGTTGTGCTTCCTATTTCTCCTGCTTTAGGCGGCTCACCTGTTCGGACAAGCCGAGGAAGCGCTGCCACACGCGGTGCAGGGTATTCATCGCGAGCTTGACGCCGAGCGCAGGGTCCGATCGCATCAGGGCCTGTAGCTCATCGAGCGGGAACATCAAGACGCGGCTTTGCTTGTCGGCGCGCGTGGTCGCGACGCTCTGGCCGGGATGCAGGGATAGCTCACCGAACGGATCGCCAGGGCCTACCCAGCCCATGCGTACGCCGTCTCGCCACACCGACAAGCGGCCATCGAGGACCAAGAAGAGATGGCGCAGCGGCTGGCCGGCTGTGATGAGCACTTCGTCGGTGTTTAGGACTTGGCCAGTCGCCATCTGCTGCATGCGCAAAAGCTCGGCGTGGCTAAAGTCGGCAAACAGGCTGGCCTTGGCCATCGCGCTGCGCACCTCTTCTGAGCCAACGCGGATGGCGGGCGATGCAGCACACGAGGTCACCTGAACGACGATGGCTGTCGCGTTGTCACGGCCGCCGCCGTCAAGCGCTCCTTGAATCAGGGTCTGCACGGCAAAGTCGCTGGGCTTGTGCAGCGCGCTTTCGATCAAGGTCGGCTCGACCATGCCGTACACACCATCGGAGCACAGCAAGAAGACATCGTCTGCTGCAATGTCGAGATATGCGGTGTCGACTTCGACCTTGGGGTACACACCCAGCGCACGCATCAGCACGTTGCGCTGCGTATGCTTTGCCACTTCTTCTGCCGTGACGCTGCCGCTGTTTAGCAGGCTCTGACCGAGGGTGTGATCTTCCGTCATTTGGTACAGCACACCACCGAGCAAGCCATACACGCGGCTGTCGCCGACGTGCGCCAGAAACAGGCTGCGACCGCGGATCAATATGACATCGAGCGTGCAGCCCATGCCGCGCAGCGCTGGATCGCTGATGCCACGGGCAAAGATCGCCGAGTTCACCTCGCTGACGGTGCCGATCAAGAACTGCAGCATGGCTCGCCGGTTTTCCAGCGAGGGGTTTTCCAAGAACGGGCGATCCGGGGCTTTCTGGATGGCGCGACGCAGCCCTTGGACAGCCATGGCCGATGCGATCTCGCCGCCAGCATGGCCGCCCATGCCATCTGCGATCACATACAAGCCAAGCTCTGGCTCGCAAAGAAAGGAGTCTTCGTTGTTTTGGCGGATGCGGCCGACATCGCTAAGCGCAGCGGCCTGGACCCGAAGAGGCATCGCAGAGACTGAAGTCATCGCATCACTGTATCGCGATCTCTGCGCCCGCTGGAACAGGCTGCTCTGCCTCGCTGGAACCGCGCCTGCGGACCTTGGTACAGGGGTTGCTGTTTCCATCCGGCATGAACACCAAAGCAACACCCATCAAGTCCCTTTCCCATCCCTTGTGGGGCCTGTCTCTGGCAGTGCTCCTCGCCAATGACCACGTGCTGAAGGGCGCGGGGGTCCTGCCCGGCTGGATGACCGGCAAGCTGTCGGATCTCGCTGGCTATTTCCTGTTTCCGTCCCTTTTGGCCACGGTGCTGCGCGTGCAGAGCCGACGCGGCCTGGTTGCTTGCCATCTGGCTGCGGCTGGGCTGCTGTTCTTGACAGAGCTCTCACCGGCCTTCTGTGACTGGGTGCTGGCCGTTTCCGGCCATCGCCTGTGGCCGGATCCGACCGATCTGGTTGCGCTGGTCTCGATCGTCCTTTCGTACTTCATCCTTTCGCCACTGGCCCTGCGCCGCGAGTCGAAGCTGGTCGCGACAGAGCGACGCCGCAAGGTGCTGGTCTTGCTGGGGGCAGTGGCCACCGTGGCCACTTCTCCGCGGCGTCCGCCGGGCCAGCCCGTGCGACTCTGGGATCGCAGCGCGGAAGTGTTTGTGGAAAACCAGCGCGGCCAGACTCTGCAAGTGCGGGTGAGCGCGCCGAGAGAAGGTATCCAGTACGACTGCGAGACGGCTTTTTCGCGGCCGAGCGAGCTGTTTGCAGCGACGCAGTTTTCCGTCGTGCGGCACGTAACGTTGGGGGCTGGCGACTCGCTGCCGCTTTCGGAATACAACTTCAATCATCCCGAAGGCTGCAATGTCGTGTGGATTGCGGCAGAGGGCAGTCCCGAATACATGGCGGTGTGGCGCAGCGGTACGTTCGCCTTCGGCAACGGTCCGACGAGCGCCAGCGGTCGTATCGTCATCACCCAAGGCAAGCTTGAGGGGCCAGAAGGTCTATTGCTTGCGACGCCAGCGACGGAACCCCAGGCTCCCACAGCGCAGTGTGCGGCGGTCGACACGAGTACTGAGCCGGCGTGGTCAGCGGCGCTGCCGGCCTCGGGTTCGCATACGCTGCGGAGCGTTGTATCGGGGGCAGATGGCTGCGATGTCCTGGTATTGGCGCAAGGAACCAGCGAGCGCCGCTTTACCGTCTGCAGCGAGCCCGTTGCTCTGCCGTTTGTGGCGGGTGACAGCCTGCGCTTTGATCTGCCCGCCGATGGCTCGGATGGGCTGGTGATCAGCGGTCAAAGCGGCGGCAAGACCGTCACGCTGACGCTGGTGCGCAAGGCCTTGGCGCTGACCAGCCAGCGCATGGCTCCAGAATGCCCGGTGGTCCAGCGGACCTGCGGAGCGGGAGAGGCAGTGCGCGTGCAAGTGCCGACCGTCCTGGGTCTGAGCCGGCCGTTGGCACGCGGTGAGCAAGAGACGATCGGCATGGGTGCGCAGACGGTCGCTGTCTATGTCCGCCGCGCCGAGCGCGTGCTGCTAAACGATCGCGCCTGCGATGTCTCGGGCAGCCTGAGCTTGCGCGCAAGCTACATCACATTGAGCACCCGCTAGTCGTCCCAGAACACACGGATTTAGCGTAAGGAGTCGACGATGAAACGCTCTCTTCTGTTTGCTTTGCTGTGCGGGTCGGTGATTGGCTCGTCGCTTGTGACGGGCTGCGGATCCAGCGATGCCGCGTCGGATTATTCAGGCGCCTCGCCTGGCGGAACGGGCCTATCGCCGGGTGGTGCGCAGGACTTCGGGCGCTTCAAGGCGCTGCTCGAAGCCGGCAAGATCCCTGGTCCCGAGACGCTGGACCAAGTGGGCTTCTTTGCCGAGCACAAGATCGGCACACCGCCGACGTCGTGCAGCGATCCGGTGTGTGCCGGAGGCCAGTTCGGCGCCATGAACAACATGATCAGCGGCTCGACCTGCACGCTTCTGCATCTGGCGTTGGGCACGCCGCTGGATCCGCAGACGCAGCCGCGGCCACCTGTCGATGTCGCGGTGGTGGTGGACCTGAGCTCGGCCGATCTGTCCGGCAGCGTGGGCATCACCGACTTGACGGCTGGATTGGGCAAGCTGCTCGACGGCATCGATAACGCCGACACCGTGACGCTGATCAGCGTCGATCAGTCGCTGCGCATCCTGTCCGAGCGAGTGCCGGGCACCCTGCGCGAGACGGTGCGCTCGTCGCTGCGCTTGCTTGGGCCGGGGCGCGGTCCAGATGGTGTCGAGATCTATGATGGCCTGCGCTATGCCGTCGACGCGCTTGGTGCACCGGTCGCTGGCCGGCATCGTCGGGTCGTCTTGGTCAGCGGTGCGCAGGCCAAAGGCCAGATCCCGTCGGCGCGCACGACGCGTCTTCTGCAAGGCTTTGCCGAGGCAAGCGGCGGCGTCACCGTCTTGGCGCTGGGCGAAGTGGGCAACCTACGCTTCTTGCAGAGCCTCGCCGATGCCGGAGCGGGCACTCTCTACAATGTGCGGCGGACCAGCGAGCTGCCGGGTCTGTTCGATCGCGAAGTCAGCTATAGCCTGATTCCCGTCGCAGAAAAGGTGGTAATTCGCCTGTCACCGGGGCGCTCGTACCGCTTGCGCGAGGTGTTTGGTATCAACGCGCAGAGCTTCCAGCTATCGGCAGAGGGCGGAACGATTCGCATCCCGGCGCTCTTTGCAGCCTGGCGCAAGGATCCCAAAAACATCTTTGACCGTCGCGGGGGTGGCGGAGCCATCTTGGTGGAAGTGCTACCCCGCAAAGATGCCGTCAACGAGCGGCCCGCCACCGTCGGCAACGTCGAGATCGAGTACAACGCGCCCGGCGCCGCACGCAAGACCACTCGCTTGACCGTCACCGCACCCGATGGCCCCTTTGGTACGCCAAGCACGGGCCGCTTCAGCTCGCGCGAGGTCGAAAAGGGCTTCGTCGTGCTGAACCTGTACGTCGGCCTGCGCATGGCGAGCGAACGCGCTGCTGTCGGGGATCTGCGCGGCGCCTACGATGTTCTTTCGTCGCTGGAGGAGAAGGCCAGGCAGTGGAACACGAACGCCAACGACCTCGAGGTCTACGACGACCTGCGCTATGTCCAGATGTTCCTCAGTCTGCTGGCGCAGCGCGGCGCTGATTCCGAGCCGCCGCGTGCCGTCGAGTACATCCAGCCCTGGCCGCGCGACTGACCGATCGCCTACCGCCGTCCACTGCCTGCCGCCGTCCACTGCCTACCGCCGTCCACTGCCTACCGCCGTCCACTGCCTACCGCTGCCGGAGCGCCCTGTATATGCCGGTTTATGTGACCGCGGAGCTCTGCGCACAGGGCTATTCGTTCCCCACGTTATGTCGATTTCGTACGCTGGGAACGCATTGCATATTTCACGGTGACCGTTTGCCCTGGATGGCCCGGTACACGTCCACTTAAGAGCGTGCGATAGGCGTCTGTCTCGACGCCGACCAAGGCGACCTTACCCGCGGCGTTGCTGTGAATGCCCCAGCCATAGCGCTTGCCCAGATCCGAGGCGCGCAGGCAAGCCTGCGGTTTGGCGAAAAACGCTGCGCGAGCGGTGTCTCGCTCGGCGGGTGGCAGCCGCTGGCGCTCGGCGAAGACCGAAAACAACACGTCATCCGAGGTCAAGCCGTATGGCTGGGCCTGAATCAGGCGATAGGCGAGCAGCGCGGCCGAGGGCGTCGCCGCTTCTTTGGGGATGGTGCCCTGCGTGGCCGAACAGTCGGGGGCTACCGCGATGAAGGTGTCTTGATAGTTGGTGCTGTGCATGTTCGCAGTGCATATATCACAAGCCGCGAGAAGCAGTGCGGTAGAAAGCCAAACAGACTCAACTATTTCATTAAATATTCGACACATATTCCGATCCGCACGGCTTCGTATCTGCGAAGCCAGTGTGCCGATAAGACCAGCCGTCCGTGATGCTTGCTGCGCCTTGGCTTGCCTTGTGTGGGCCGAGCGCAGGCGTTGCGAAGCGATGCGCGCGTCGGGGCGACCGCAGTCACCCAGATCGGCCACTCAGAACACAGAGGAGCCGCGCAGCCAGCGAGGCGCGAAATTCTTCGGCCGCCGCAAAAAACCTTCTGTACTTCGGTCGCAGCGGGTACTATGCAAGAATCCTCTGGGGCCAAGGCGGTCCCAGACCTCACCCGTATGGATGACTTTCACTGCTCATTCTGTGGCAAACGACGACGCGAAGTCCGCAAGCTCATCTCTGGGCCGCGGGTCTTCATCTGCGATGAGTGCGTCTCGCTCTGTAACGAGATCCTCTCAAAAGAGGATACGCAAGAGCGCCCCAAGTTCCCCAAGCCGAAGGACGTGGCCGAGGAGCTGGATCGCTATGTGGTCGGCCAATCGCGCGCCAAGAAGGCTCTCGCCGTCGCTGTTTACAACCACTACAAGCGAATCCAGTCGCGCGGCCGTACCGGCGATGTTGAGATCCAAAAGGGCAACATCCTGATCATTGGCCCGACCGGATGCGGCAAGACGCTCTTGGCGCAGACGCTGGCGCGCAAGCTGGATGTCCCTTTTGCGATTGCCGATGCGACGACGCTCACAGAAGCTGGCTACGTCGGGGAAGACGTCGAGAGCGTCATCAAGGCGCTCTATCGCAACAGCAACGGCGATGTCGAGCGAGCGCAGCGCGGCATTATCTGCATCGACGAGATCGACAAGATCGGACGCAAGGGCGGCGGTCCATCGGTGACGCGCGATGTCGGCGGCGAGGGCGTGCAGCAGGGCTTGCTGAAGCTGCTGGAAGGCAAGCACGCCACGATCACTCCCGATGGGGCACGCAACCGCCCGCAGCAAGAGCTGATACAGGTCGACACAACGGACATCCTGTTCATCTGCTGCGGCGCCTTCAATGGCCTGGAAGACATCATTCGTCGGCGAGTGGGAGAGAGAGCCATTGGCTTCGGCGCTCGGGTAACCACTAAGAGCGACGAAGACAAAGACGCGCTGCGGGCCATGGTGCGCACCGAGGATCTAACCAAGTACGGCATGATCCCAGAGTTTCTGGGACGCTTGCCGGTCATGGTCTCGTGCGACTCGCTGGATGAAGACGCGCTGTGCGACGTGCTGTGGCGACCGAAGAACGCGCTGACCAAGCAGTATCAGCGCCTGTTCGAAATGGAAGATGTCCAGCTGCGCTTCTCAGAAGAGGCCATGCGCGCCATCGCGAAGGAAGCACACCGTCGCAAATCGGGGGCGCGTGGCCTGCGCGCGATCATGGAAGAAGTGATGCTGGACATCATGTATGAGATCCCCTCGATGAGCGGCGTGCGCGAGTGCGTCATCACGGAGGACGTGATCGTGAACCGCCAGCGTCCGCAGCTCGTGCGTGAGAAAAAGGCTGGCTAAAGCAGCCGACCTGCTCCATGTCTCCGTCTTCCCCGCCTTGCACCAAGCGCTCATCCTCATCCTGTCTGCGTTCACGTGTAAGCGGGAGTCCGCATGCGCTAGCTCGCGCCCTGCTCTCGAATTCCCGCATTGACACTCGGACTCAAGGCCCGTAGAGTACGCTACCCAATGGCTTGCTTGCCCGAGCGTGGTGCGTGTTCAGATTGCGGCATTGTCTGGTGCCGCGGCGCGGCATGCGTGACCAAGCCAGTGGGGTTCTCAGTACAGAGGCACTCCTGCCTGTCGTTCTCCGCCTGCACCCGAGGTCTGTAGATATGTTGAAACCAATGGAACGCGAGGTACTCGCCCAGAAGCTGACGGAGGAGCGGGATCGGCTTCTCAAGCTGGCGCGCGATGGGCTCAAGTTCAGCATGGAGCGCGATCGCAACATCGGTCGCGATTCGATCGACGAGTCGATGGAAGAAGAGATCTTTTCGACGGAGCTGCGTCTGCGCGACCGCGAAAAATATCTAATTCAGAAGCTGAACGCCGCGCTCGAACGAATCGCCAGCGGCACCATCGATGTCTGCGAGGAGTGCGGTGAGAAGATCTCGTATCGACGCCTCTTGGCGCGGCCGATGACCACCTTGTGCATCGACTGCAAAGAGGAGAAAGAAAAAGAAGAGCTGGCGCGCTCGCAGATCGTCGGGCGGGGTGCGGTGGATGCCGACCACATGTCCGATTCGATGGACGATGACTAGTTCGCTGGGCTGCTCGCTACAGCGTATTCGCTCCCGCCTTCCGCTGCTTCACACGCTGCCCGGTCACCTTGGGCTGTGTCGATAGACACAGTCACAGACGTGATAGATTAGAGCTGCTCTTCTCATGGATCACCCACGCTACAAAATCGTTGCTCGCCTAGACTCAGGCGGAATGGCCGAGGTGTTCCGTGGCGTCGCGGAATCGACGGTCGGCGGCATCAAGCGCAGCGTGGCGATCAAACGCATCCTGCCGAACCTGGCCAAGAACAAGCGCTTTGTGCAGATGTTCTTGGACGAAGCTCGGCTGGCGATGAGCTTGCAGCACGCGAACGTAGTGCAGGTCTTTGACATCGGTGTCTCGGAAGTTGCTCCGGGCGAGCAGGCGTACTTCCTGGTGATGGAGTTCGTCGACGGCGCCAATCTGAAGGTGCTTCTGGATGCGCTGCGAACGATTGGCGAGCGGATCTCGGTCAGCCAAGCGCTGTACATCATGATGGAGATCTGCCGCGCCTTGGCGTTTGCGCACGACCTCAACGACCCCGAGACCGGGCGTCCCCTGAACATCGTCCACCGCGACATCTCGCCGCCGAACATCCTGCTGTCGCGGAAGGGTGAGGTGAAGCTGGCCGACTTTGGCTTGGCGAAAGCGGCCTCACAGCTTGAACACACCGATCCCGGAGTGGTGAAGGGCAAGTTCAGCTATCTGTCGCCCGAGGCCGCCAACGCACAGGACTTGGACCGCCGGGCCGATGTGTTTGCCGTCGGAATCCTGCTGTACGAACTTCTGACCGGCAAGCGCTTGTTTGAGGGCGAATCGGACTACAAAACCGTCCTCGCGGTACGGCAGGCGCATGTGCCGGCCATGGCGCCACAAAATCCCGAGGTCAGTGCCGAGCTTGAAGCGATCATTCGCAAAGCGCTGGCCAAAGATCCCAGCCAGCGTTTTCAGCGCGCGGACGATCTGGGGGACGCTCTGGCGCAGTACCTGTTTGCGCACAACCTGAAGGTCACGGCGCGCGATATTGAACAGCTCGTCAATCGCTGCCTGTCCGAGCGCCAACGGGCACCACAGCCCAAGAAAGCTCCGTCGCTCATCGATGACTTGATCCAGGATGAGATCCTGAACTTCACATCGCTTGATGACGTGACCAGCGAGGGCAAGGCTCCTCCTGTTCCGACGGGGGATGCGCCGCTAAATCCCGAAGCGTTTATCGATACGCGAAACTGGGGGCTAGAGTCTGAGTCCAGCTTGCCCCCGAGCGGACGGAGCAGCGCGGGGAGCAAGCCGGTTTCGTCCTCGTCCGGCCCAGCTGGGCTGGAGTCCATGCTGGATGGCAGTGCTCGCAAGCAGCAGCCGGCGGCTGCGCCGAAGCCGCGCGTTCCTGTGGCTGTCTTTGTTGTATCGCTGGTCGTGGTTCTGGCCGCCGTCGCCTATTTCCTTCTTGGCCGCTAGTCGCGATGCTGGGCTGTACGCCTGCTGAGTGGGGGCCAAGGTCTTGTGGCAGGTCGCTGCGCGCCGGTTCCATGCGCTGGGTGCCGAGCCGCTGCATCGCAGCCAAAGGGAATGTCGCTGAGGCGGCTTTGTTCCGACGGCAGGGAGGACACACGTGAGTGAGCTTTCTGCGATCCCAGGTCAGCCCAAGTTTCGTCCTCACCAGGGACCGGTGCCGCGCGTTCTGGCTTTGGTGCTGGCTGGTGGCGAAGGGCGCCGTCTGTGGCCCTTGACGCAGGACCGAGCCAAGCCCGCGGTGCCGATCGGTGGCCGCTATCGGCTGATCGACTTTGTCTTGTCGAACTTGGTGAACTCGGGGTTTCACAAGATCAAAGTGCTGACGCAGTACATGAGCGACTCGCTCAACAATCACTTGGTCCGGGGCTGGCACCTGGCTGCCATGCTAGACCAGTACGTCGAGGCGGTACCCGCACAGCAGCGTCGCGGGCGAGAGTGGTTTAAGGGCTCTGCGGACGCCATCTATCAGTCGCTCAACGTGATCACCGACGAAGATCCCGACATCGTTTTGGTCTTTGGCGGCGACCATGTCTACAAGATGGATGTGCGCCAGATGCTCGACTTTCACTTGGAAGTCGAAGCGGAATGCACGGTGGCCGCTCTGCCAGTTCCCGTTGCTGAAGCGCGATCCTTTGGCGTGATCGAGGTGGATGAGTCGTGGCGCATTCTTTCGTTTAGCGAAAAGCCTGAGGTGCCGCGCGAGATTCCCGGTCGGCCTGGCTGGGCGCTGGCGTCGATGGGCAACTACATCTTCAACACGCGCAGCTTGGTGGAAGAGCTGCTGCGCGACGCGGAAGGCAAGCTCGGCAGCCAGCATGACTTCGGCCGCAACATCCTGCCCGACATGGTTGGTCAGCGGCGCATCTATGCCTATGACTACATGCGCAACGCGATTCCAGGCATGGATGAACGCGAGCGCGGCTACTGGCGCGATGTCGGGACGATTCAGCAGTACTTCCTGGCGAACATGGACTTGGTGCAGATCGTGCCCGTGTTCAACCTGTACAACCCGCGCTGGCCGCTGCACACCTGGATGCGACCGCTTCCGCCCGCCAAGTTCGTCTTCGACGAGGAAGGGCCGGGAGGCGTGCGCCGCGTAGGCTATGCCACCAACTCGCTCGTCAGCGAGGGCTCGATCGTCTCGGGTGGGCACGTCGGCGAGTCGGTGCTGGGGCCGCGCGTGCGCGTCAACAGCTACTCGCAGGTTCACCAGTCGATCCTGCACGAGGGCGTAGACATTGGCCGTCACTGCCGCATCCGCCGCACGATCATCGACAAGAACGTGCGCGTCCCGGCCAACACCGAGATCGGCTTCGATCTAGAAGCCGACCTGCGACGCTTTCAAGTGATTGATGGGATCGTCGTGATTCCCAAGCACTATGACTTCGGGTAGGCCGAAGCCAGCAAGGGATGCGGCGGGGAGGATGGGCTAGCTACCCGAAGGAACCGTGCAGGTGTAGACATTCGTCGGGCACGGATTGTTTTGGTAGTAGTTGCAGAAGGCCTCGGCGTCCTGCGGGTTCTTGCACTGACCGGTGGACTTGTATTCATAGTCTTGCTTGGCCTGTACGCACAGCGCGTGCTGCGACGAGGCCGGTAGGCTTGAGAAGGGCAAGCCCCACTGCGCCTGGCACGCCGCCGCCGCGCTGTTTGGATCCAGACCTGGGCTCTGCGCAAGAAGCTGGGTGATGCACAGGACCTGGAAGTCGATCTGCTCATCGCTGACCAGGTTGTAGGAGCCACCGCAGTTGCTGTTGGGATCGCCAGGGCAGCACTGATAGCTGGTTACATCCGGGTGATTGCCAGCGACCCAGGCGGTCGGCACGGCAGCACCGGGAAGCTGCACGGTTCCCACCGACAGCACATTCACCGTCTGATTCACGATCTTGCCCCAGGCCGTGCGGGCTGGCGTGCCCAGCACCGTGACCGGGCGCGTCGAAGCGTTGCCCCAAGCAGTCGGCGGCTGCGTCAGAAGCGAGATCATCGGCGTCAGATAGTAGTGATTGTTGGGATCGTTGAAGTACGTCGTGGCATCGGGCAGATAGTTCGTCTGTCCGCTGCCGGGCGCCGCGATGGGCCGTGCATCCACCGTCGTCTGGTAAAGGACCGGGTTGGGAATGCCGACCGCTTTCATGACCTGCGTCCAGCGGTTCATCGTGAAGTTGTTGAGATAGTCGCCAGCGCTGAGCGATGACGACGGTGGGTAGTCGAGGAACGTGACGGCCATCTGGTTGACCATGGGCAGGCCAAACGGCAGGAACATCGCCCACGGCGCATAGCCAGGGTGCGGATCCCAGCAGCCGCTCGTCTGCTGACACTGCTGCACGCCGCCGAGTGCCTGCTGACCATAGGTCATGACCATCGGGTGCATCTTGGCGTAGTACGACGCCGCTGCGCTGGGCAGCGAGGTCTGGACGGTGACGCTTCCCGTGCGCGGATCATAGTGAACGCCCGTCGCGATGATGCCGTCGCGCTGCAGCGACTGCGAGGTAAACGTCTCAACCGTGGTCGTGATGTCCGTGTACTTGCCGTCCTTGATGTAATAGCTCGGCAGCCAGCTAGCATCGGGGTACAAGCTCTGGACTGTCTCGGGCCTGGCCAGTCGGTACGTATAGAAACCAGCGGCCGGCCGCGGGCTAGCATCCAAGTTGCCTGGGGTGCTGTTCGAGAGAAGGCGGTGAACTCCCTCGCCGAGTAGCGTTGCGCGCCAAGGCTGGAAAGGCTGCGGCAGGCTTGCGGTCTCGGCATGTGTTACAGCGACACCCATCTGCGACGGCATGGCCGCACGGCTAGCTTGGGAAGGACAGCGGCTCGTACAGCGCGTCGTCGAGTACAAGAGCGTGCTCGTGCCTCCGACGAGGAATAGCAAGCCCGCACAGCGCAATAGCGTCAGATGGTTTCTCATCGACAGATGCCCCCTATGGCTTCGCGCGCACCGCGTGGGCTGGCCGAGGTACCTTCCCAGGTCCGCGAACACGGTCCTTCGCGCTAGTCCGTATCGTCGCTAGCCAGGGTGGGTACAGTCAAGTAGATCTACAGGATGGCGAAGTGGTTCACTAAACCCACAGCGCAGCCAAGGGCCGCTGAGCGCTGCTGCGAAGCAAGGTACTGCGACGGAGAAGGCGGAGAAGAGCGAGCGAGAGAAAATGCCGGAGGAGGGCAGGTGGACTGGCTTTGGGCGTGCGGCGGCGCGGAATTATTCCCGGACAGCGGCCGCAGCCGAGCGTCGCTGATACGTCGGCGTGTCGAAGTCTTCGTCTTCAAAGTTCAGGCGCGTACCGATGGCCGTCCGGGCTGCCCGCGCAGTCCCCAAGCCGGGAGGAGCGGCCGGAACCGGCGTTGCGACACGATCCCGCCGTGGCCCCGAGGTCGGGGTGGCAGGTGGCATGCTGGCGGCTTCGCGCGTCGGCGGCGGAGGCGGAGCCACATGGACCGGCTGCACTTCCGTCGAGGCCGCGCGCTGGAAACTAATGGGCACCTGCACCGAGGTCGATGCGCGGTGGCTGGGGCGCTCTCGTTCGACGTAGATGGTCGGCTCAAGAACATCTTCGGCGTGCATATCAAAGCCGGTCGCAATGACGGTGATGCGCACTTCGTCGATCAGGCTGGGATCGATCACTGAGCCAAAGATGATGTTGGCTTCTTCATGCGCAGCTTCTTGAATCAGCGACGAGGCTTCGTTCACCTCGAACAGCGTCAGGTCCGGCCCACCCGTGATGTTGATCAGGATGCCTGTGGCCCCGGTAATCGAGACATCTTCCAAAAGCGGCGAGCTAATCGCCTGCTGAGCGGCTTCTATCGCGCGACGTTCGCCCACTGCGCGACCCGTGCCCATGAGCGCGCGGCCCATGTTCGACATGATGGTCTTTACGTCGGCGAAGTCGACGTTGATCAGACCTGGAATCGTGATCAAGTCGCTGATGCCCTGCACTGCGTTCAGCAGCACTTCGTCGGCCTTGCGGAAGGCATCGAGCATCGTCGTCTTCTGGCCAGCGACGGACAAGAGGCGCTCGTTGGGAATGGTAATCAGCGTATCGACGGCGCGGGCCAGGTTGATGATGCCCTCTTCCGCTTGGCGACGGCGCTTCTTGCCCTCGAAAGGAAAGGGCTTGGTGACGACGCCAACGGTCAGCGCGCCAAGCTCTCGTGCGACCTCAGCGATGACCGGCGCTGCTCCGGTACCGGTGCCCCCGCCCATGCCAGCCGTGACGAAGACCATGTCGGCGCCTTGCAGCACCTCGGCGATGCGGTCACGGTCTTCTTCGGCCGAGCTTCGACCAATATCGGGGTTGGCGCCAGCGCCCAGGCCTTTGGTCAAGCGCTGACCGAGAGGAATCTTGATCGGCGCCTGGTTGCTCTCCAGCGCCTGAAGGTCGGTGTTGGCGGCCACGAAGTCCACGCCTTCGAGCCGTCCTTGAATCATCGTGCTGACGGCGTTCCCACCGCCTCCGCCCACGCCAATCACTTTGATTTTTGCGTGGTTGTGATTTTCGTCGAGTTCCAGCAGAGCCATTCCACTCCTCCGTCGATGAGCCCATTGTCCGACGGCGATCGGATCGGTCAATTTTTTGTGCGACTTTTTTTCTCGACGCTGTCTCTTCGAGGCTGATCCACACCAGGTCACAACGGCATCGTTCACGCTCTCGTCTGCCAGTACGCGGCGCTTCCCTGTCGTCGGCTCCCGCGCGATGATAACTGCGGGCATGAGTCGGCAGGTCGACAAGAGCGTCGTCACAGGGCTGGTGTTGGGGCTGGGCTTCACGTTTGCCGTGGTGTTCCTGTTTGAGCGCGGCATTCCTCAGCGCCTGTTGCGCAGGATCCCCGGCGGGCCGAGCGAGCTTTTGAGTCAGGTTCTGCAGAAAGCAAGCCCGGCCGGCAGCTCGACGCCCGACGCGGGCAGCCTTGCGCAGGCTGCCGGTCCTTCGTCGGGCTCACCGACGCTGGGCGCCGTGTCGTCAACGGGCAGCCAGCCCGCGAACACTGCTCTATCTAATGTAGAAGCGCCTAAAGAATCAGATACAGAAGTGGTTCACGAACCCCCTGGGCAGTGGCCGCTGTGGGCGCTGAAGACGCCACGTCCAGGGACCGAGCTTCAGCTACCGCCGGCTAGCCATGTCGTCTCGCTGGACCTGGATCCCCGCGGCGAAGTGCTGGCGCTGGTGCTGAGCACGCCAAGCGGGGAACGCTCGCTGCATCTGTGGCGTTTTGATCACGAATTGCCGTCGGTGTTGCGTCGTGATGAGGTCAAAAGCGGCGGCGAGCGCGGCCTGGCCCCTGCCTCATTCGTCGTGCATGAGGTGGCTTGGAGCCGATTTGGAACCGGTCTGTATGTGCTTCTGCAGGCGTCCGGCGAGTGGCGTATCGAGCAGCTATCACCGACGGAAATAAGCGGCGCTTCGGGCACACTAGACCAGCGCCGTGTGGTCTATCGCAGCCGCTCACGCTTGAGCCATTTGCTGGCCAGCCCGATGCGGTACTCGGATCAAGAGCGCCTCTTTTTCGCGCGCGAGCACAGCAAGGACCAGTGGCAGATCGTATCGACGTTTTCCGACGGACAGCGCGTCTATGAAGTGACCTCGCCAACCGGCACCTTGGGCGCGCTCAGCGATCCGAGCCTTCGCAAGCCAGCCGATGAAAATGGACAGCGTCCGCCGAAGGTGCTGCGTGTTCGCTCAGCCAAGCCAATCAGCATCAACCCGGCCAGCGGTCGCATGCTGCTTGTCGACGGCACTGGGGCCCTATCAAGCATGGCCTACGGTGCGAGCGGCTGGACAGGCCAGAGCGAAAAGCTGCCGCTTCCTGCGGGGACCCAGCTGCGCGACACGCCCAACGCGACGCTGCTCCTGCGGCGGTTTCCGACGGGATTGGGGGCTGATCTGGTGGACGCTCCAGCACAGAAAAAGGCCGTCGAGACCGTCGGGGGCGGGCAGCGCTATGCGCTGTTGCCGGTGGCTGCACCGACGGGACGCAGCGTTGTCGGCGTTGTTGCGCGTGGCGAGCGCGAGTTCTTGTCAGTGGCCGCCGTAAAGGACCGCTTGGCCGCTGTACGCTATCTTGACCGGGTCGCGATCGACACGCCCAGCGAGCGCGCAGCTTCGGCTGCGTTCGCTGCGCAGCTTCGCCAGCGCGGCCTGTGGCTAGCCCCGACGACGGCTCCGCAACTATATGACGTGTACCAGGGGCTCTCGCGCTCTGCCTGTGGCGATACGCCCAGTGTCCCCATCTTCGCCAGCCTCGATGGTTTTCTGGAAGTCTTGGCCGCAGGATTCCACGCAACGTTCACAGTGACCGAGCAGCATGTCGCGCTTCCGCGCCTGCGTCGCTTCCTGCGCGAGATCGAGCGAGTTGCAGCCGGACAGAGTGCGCTGTCCCGCATCGGCAAGATTGCTGGCGTCTGTCAGGCCATGCTCAAAGGCGACTACAGCGATACCGAGGCCAAGCTCGTCCTCGCCGAGCGCATCGCGACCTCTTCCTTGCACACATTTCCGAGCGCGATGCCAATCGACTTTGCGCGCTCACACCCACGCGGACCGTACTCAGCCGGCGCGGGCTTGCAGAACTATTTTCGTGCGCTCATGTATCTGTCCGAGCTGCGGGCCAGCCCCGACGAGCTGCGCCTATTGGACGGTGACGCGGCGCTGCGCTTGGCCTGGCGGGCCTGGATCGAGACGCAGAGCGCGCTGTTGTTCGAGACGCGCTTGCCCTTGTTGTTCGAGCCCGACCGACCGCTGCCCGCGTATGTGCAGAAAGACTGCGTGCCGCCCGATGTGCGGCGCCATCCTCGCTTGTTTCCGCTCGCCTTTGGTATCGACAGCGAGATCTGGCAGAGCGTCGTCGCGCACGCGGGTCTTCCCGAGTCGTGTCAGGTGCCAGGCCGCCCCTTGCCCAGCGGCTTGGATCTGCTGACCGCGCTCGGCAGTGATGAAGCGCAGGCGATCACAAGCTCGGACTATGCCAAGCTTCCCGCTCTGCGCGATGCGCACGACCGCCTGCGTCGGCGATTTTCTGGGCCGCTTGCCACGGATCGCGTCGCTGAATCGTGGCTGCGCTTGGTGCAGCTTCTGGCCACCGATCGCCTAGTCCCCGAAGGAATCGAGCCGGTGTTGTGGCGACGGAGACTGCTGCAGACTGCTCTCGCTAGCTGGACCAATTACCGCCATACGACGGTGCGACTTTCTCGCAGCGAGCACAGCGAGTGCGAACGAGGCAACACCACGCTTGAGACCCAGTCAAGCGAGCCGCCGCGCGGCGTCGTCGATCCGCTGCCCGAGGGCTGGGAACAGGTCGCGCGCACGCTGACCATGCTGGCCGAGCACTCAGCCCGGCTGCTGCCGGATCAGCCCGAGCTAGGCAAGCTGCTGCGTGACAGTGCCGAGCGAGCGCGGGCCTTTGGTCAGATGGCGGCGCGTCAGCTGCGCGGGCAGCCGCTGCGCCCGTCGGAGTATCAGCAGATCCAGCACTTTGCGGCAGCCATTGAGCAGCCCTATGTGAAGTTCAAGGCGCTGCTGTTGCAAGGGGCAGAACCCGGCCTGACGCAGCCCGAGCCCATGCCAAAGATCGTCGACGTGGCGCAGGCCGAACACGGGACCCTGCAACTGGCTGTCGGTCGCCCGCTGCAGCTTGTCGGCTTGTTTGCCGACCGCGGACTTCTGATCGCGGCGCGCGGCGCCGTCTATTCGTATCACGAGCTCGTGGCCGGGCAGCCTCTGGACGATGCGGTCTGGCGTGAGCGATTCGAGCCAGCGCTGCCGTGGACTCCGCAGGCACTGCTGTCCCCCGCGGCAAGTGCCCAAGTGAGCACGCCAGCCCCGCCCAGCGACGGCACTGCAGCGACAAAGCCCTGAACAGAGGTCCCGCCATCCATCAGAAAAACTGATGGTTCACATCGGTTTATTGCCGATTCCGTTTATGGATGCGCGCTCTCATCCTAGATGCATCCACCAACGTGCAGCGGGCCATGCGCTGGCCGCGCTGCCCTCGACTTGGAGACACCCCATGCTTACCGTTCGTCACGCCGCAGAGCGCGGTCACGCCGACCATGGCTGGCTCGACTCGTACCATACGTTCTCGTTTGCTTCGTACTATGACCCGTCGCACATGGGCTTTCGTGCCTTGCGTGTGATCAACGAAGACCGCGTTCAGCCGGGCCAGGGCTTCGGTACGCACCCACATCGCGATATGGAGATCCTGTCGTACGTGATCGCGGGCGGCCTGCAGCATCGCGACTCGCTGGGATCGGGATCGGTGATTCGTCCGGGCGATGTGCAGCGAATGAGCGCAGGCACAGGCATCTTGCACAGCGAGTTCAACGCGTCCAAGGAACAGCCCGTTCATTTCCTGCAGATCTGGATTCAGCCGCGAACGATGGGCATTTCGCCGAGCTATGAACAGAAGCACTTTCCGACGGAGGAGCGCGGTGGTTGCCTGCGCTTGGTGGCGTCGCCCGATGCCGAGCAAGGCAGCCTGCGCATCCACGCCGATGCGGCCGTCTTTGCCGCGCTGCTGGCGGCCGGGCAGGGGGCCGAGCACACGCTTACCGCGGGTCGTCACGCCTGGGTGCAGGTTGTGCGAGGCACGGTGCGCGTAAACGGCGTTGAGCTGCAAGCCGGCGATGGCGTCGCCGTTTCGCAGGAACCACACCTGCGCATCGAAGGCCTGGCCACCGCCGAGATCCTGCTTTTCGATCTGGCCTAGCCCGCGGCTCTTCGCCCAGCCCAAGCGCCCTTGACGTCTGCGCTGCGTGCGTGGTGAAACGGGACCCAAGCGGTATCAACCGCTCTGCAAAAAGAGGTGCCCGTGGCGCTGTCGTTTGTCATCTCGCGCTATCTGCGACCGTTTGTGGAGTCCGCGTCCACGGGCCAGCGCTTGTACGACAACGGCATCTTCGATCGCGTCGAGGCGCTGACGCCTCTGCAAGAAGCCGTCGTCGATGCTCTGTGGCATGACGAGCAAGCAGAAGAGCGACTCGCCGCGCTTGTGCGTACGACACCGCGGTCCGATCTGCACGCGGCGATCAGTGACTTGTACGACCGCGGCTTGGTCGTGGAAAGCCACGCCGCAGCCGATGCCTTGTTTCAGCGCATGCGTGCCGAGCGCTGTCCCGATGTGCCCTTCGTCGATCAGATCGAGCTGACCAATCACTGCCCGATGCGCTGTGGTTTTTGTCCGCGAGGCATCCCCGGTCGGATGCAGCGTCCGACGGGATTCATGGATCGGGCGCTGTTTCAGCGCCTGCTGTCGCAGCTAAACCCGCGACAGCGCGAGCACCGCCCTCTTGAGCTTCATCACTTGGGCGAGTCGCTCTTGCACCCGCAGCTTGCACAGCTCGTGGCCTTGGCCAGCGAGCAGGGCTTGCCGACCGAGCTCTCGGTGAATCCATCCCTTCTTACGCCTGCCAAAATGCGCACGCTTCTAGACGCTGGGATACACCGCTTGGTGTTGTCGCTCGATGGACTTGGGGACGGGACGCTCGTGCGCATTCGCGGACCAGCCGCGCGATTTGCCCAAGCCGAAGCACACATCGCCGCCCTGCTTTCCGAAGTCGCCCGGCGTGGCGATCGCGCGCCACAGATCGTGATTCAGATGATCGCGCTCGCGGCCAATCAGCACGAGCAGCAAGCGTTTCTTGCGCGCTTCGGGCAGACCGGCTTGCCGACGGTGCAGGCCTATATCAAGCCGCTCGATGGCCCGGATCCAGACCATCCCACAAGCCATGGCGAAGCGCTGCGCTACTTGTGCAGCTATCCATTTCGTTCCGTGGTCGTGTTGTGGGATGGACGGGTGGTGCCCTGCTGCCGCGATGATGATGCAAAGCACGTGCTGGGAGATCTGCGGCAAGCAACACTGGCCGAGATCTGGTCCGGGCCAGCCGCTCGCGAGCTTCGTCGTCGCCACCGCACCGGCTGTTTTCCCGACGGGCATTTGTGTCACGGCTGCGCCTGGTCGCCTGCTTCGTTTACGGCCAGCCATGCAGCGCGACATCCGTCCCGCGCGGGCGTGGCACCTCTTCAGTGGTGAGCTTGGCTGCTCAGTTGTTGCAGTCTGAGCGCTCACCGCATCACCCACCACGCACTCGCTGCTCTCTGAAGAAAAAGAACCCTGCCATGCGCTGCTCATCTTGGATGTCCGTCCCGCTGTTGCTGCTTTTTGCCTGCGCCCTGACCGAGACAACCCCACCGACTCCGCAGGCAGAGGCTGCGCAGACGCTGATCGTGGAGCCCAGCACGCTGCAGCTTGTGGTCGGTACATCGGTGCAGCTCGACATCCGCGTTCTGCCCGCGCAGGCCGCCGACCAAACGGTGCAGTTTTCCAGCGAGCCAGCGGGTGTGGTGGCCGTGAGCGAAGCAGGATCTGTGACGGCACTTGCCACGGGCGCTGCGACCCTGCACGTCTCGTTGCCTCGCGATGGACTTGCCGCGAGCGTGCAGATTGTTGTGTGGCCGGCTGCCCATGTAAGCGATGGCTGCGAACCGGCGGATCCGCGTGATCTGTCGCGATTCCCTGCGTGTCCGACGGGCGGCGGCATCTATGGTCGCTGGATCGCCGATGCCCATGGCTTGCCAGCGTACGACTTCACGCTGGATCAGCGCAGCGACCCGCGCGCCGTGTGGCCACACAGCGAAGCCGGGCCACCGATCTCGCGCGAGCGCCGCGACCACTTCATCGTTCTTGGCAATCGTCGCATCAACTTTCTGGCCGTCGACGACGGCTACGTCAGCTTGTATTCGCAGGAGCGGGCGCCGCTGTTCCTAAATCGCTTCGCCGAAGATCAACGCAACCTGGGCGGCGGCTTTTCGTACATCCAACATCGTGGCCGCACCCACGCAACCGCTCATCGCTATGCCAGCGATCGCACGAGCAGCCGTCGCATCTTCGGCGCTGGCTATTTTCAGACCGATAGCAAACAAGACGGACTGCGCGTTCAACACACGATCTTCGCACCCGCTGGAGACGATCCGATCCTGATCGATGAGGTCGAGATCGAAAACCTCAGCGACGAAGAGATCACGCCCCACCATGTTGAGTATTGGGATGTGAATCGCCATCAGCTGCTGATCAACTGGGTGCGCACGGGGCTAGGTGCAGCGCCCAGCGACCGCAGTCGCGATCAGTTAAACGATCGCTTTGTGCAGCGCAGCGAGTACGACGCGGCGAACCGTGTGCTGTGGATCTCGACGCGGCTCAAGCCAAGTGTACCGCTGCCCGATGCATCGACAGCAAGTCGAGAAGATCTGTATCCACCAACGGTATTTCTCGCTGCCTTGGATGCCCCAGTGGATGCGAGCTATGGCGATCAAGATGTCTTTTTTGGCTCTGGAACGCCGGCCCAACCCGAGGCTGTGCAGCGCCTGCTGCCTTCCTGTGAGCTTGCTCCGCGCAGTGCGCTGGGTCAGCCCGGCATGCTGGCCTTGCGCAGTGACCTTCGGCTCTCGGCGCGGGCCAAGCGGACGCTGCGCTTTGCCTATGGCTATGTGCCATCGACGCCGGGCTCGCCATCCCCACAACGACCCGAAAAGCTCGTTTCGATGCTGGATGCGTACCGCGGTGGGAATGGGCTTGCGGAATCGCTTACGCGGCTGCGCCCGCAGCTGGTCTATGCCTATGCACCGACGCTGCCGCTGCTGCATCGCGAGACGGCGTGGCGCAGTCAGCTGCTCTTAGGGCACACGGTTTACAACACCTATTACCAAGAACACTACACGCCTCAGGGGTCGGCCTATCTATATCTGCATGGCGCGGATGGTGTGCCGCGTGATCAGGCACTGTTCGCGTTGTCGCTCGCCTATGTCGATCCCGCGCTGGCCAAGGGCAACCTGCGTCTCATGCTGTCGCTGCAAGATGGAAAGACCGGCAAGCTGCCCTATTCGATGACCAACTTTGGGCAGATCGATGGCGCCTTGATTCACAACAACCCATCCGATCTCGATCTGTTCTTGTTTCTGGCGGTGGGCGAATACATCGCAGCGACCGCAGACCTCGCCTTTCTGCGCGAGTCAGTTCCGTACTACCCGCGCGGGTCGGCGCCTCCTGCCGGCATCGCTTCGGATAGCGTGCTTGATCATCTGCGCGTCGCGTTCCGTCACTTGAAAAACGACGTCGGTCTTGGACCTAATGGCTTGATTCGCATCCAAGATGGCGACTGGTCCGATGGGATTGTCTACGAGGACCTTTCTCCGACTGCGATTGCATTCACACAGGCCAAGGGAGAGTCGGTCCCAAACAGTCAAATGGCGCTGTATGCGCTGCCCATCATGGCTGCGCAGATCGAAGCGCACGATGCAGCGCTTGCCGCAGAGCTGCGGGCCTTTTCGGCCGCGCTTGTGGCCCCAGTGCGCAAGACCTTTGGTGGGCGATGGTTCGGTCGGGCGTGGCTGCGCAACTCGCTGGATCAGCCGTACTTAAAGGGCAACGATCAGCGCAGCGATCCGTTCCGGGCCAACTTCATCGATCTGGAAGCTCAGCCCTGGGGAATCCTTTCGGGACTGCTGTCGTCGGCCGAGCGCGACACGCTGATCGACAATGTCTGGACTCGCCTCGATGCACCATCCTCGATCGGACCCTCGCTGCGCGAGGGAGGCATGGTGTGGCCCGCGATCAGTCAGCTGATGACGTGGGCGTATGCGCGCAGCCGTCCGCAGCTTGCTTGGCGATCGCTCAAGGCGCACTTGTACGCGACGCATGCGATGCGCTTTCCCGAGGTGTGGCCTGGCATTTGGTCGGCACCCGATGGCTTGAATTCGACAGATGGTCAGTCCTGGGTCAGTCCGGTGACCCCGATGACCGACTTCCCTGTGGCCAACATGAATGCCGATGCGATGTGGATCTTGGGACTGCTGCGCACCGTCGGTGTTCAGCCCAGCTCAGATGGAAAAGGACTGGACATATCGCCGGCTTGGGGCATCGGGTATGACGACTTCGTCGTCGAAACGGCGCTCTTGCGCGTCGAATCGCAAGCTCATCGACTGGCTGGCGAGTATCGCGCGCACAATGCCGGTCGCTTGAGCTTGCGCTTGACCCTGCCTCTTGGCGCGCGGGCCACGCTTCGCATCGATGATCGCGATGTGGCAGTCGATTCAGGACAACAGACGCTGGTGCTTCCGCTGGTCTTTACGCGCGGTCAGCGCATTCGCTTTGAGGCGCGCTTCTAGGCGTCACCATGAAAGCTCGTGCGGTCGTACCTTGGTCTGGTTGTGCTCGATCTGGGTGACTTTTCCGTCGGAAAAATAGATCACACGGTCGGCCATCTTGGCGATGGCGACGTTGTGCGTGATGACAACAGTGGTTGTGCCGAGCTTTTGGTTGATCGACTCCAGCGCTTCAAGCACGAGCACGCCGGTTGAAAAATCGAGCGCGCCTGTCGGTTCATCACACAGCAGCAGATCGGGGCGCTTGGCCACCGCACGCGCGATGGCCACACGCTGCTGTTCACCGCCCGATAGCTGGGCTGGGAAGTGATCGAGCCGATGGCTCAGCCCGACCATGCCGAGCGCCTCTTCGGCTTGCATCGGATCGTCGGCGATGTCCGTGACTAGCTGCACGTTTTCGCGTGCGGTCAGGCTGGGAATCAGGTTGTAGAACTGAAAAACAAAGCCAACGTGTTCGCGGCGGTACTGCGTCAGCGCGCTCTCATCCGCACTGCCTAGCTCATGATCGTGGTACGTGACGCGGCCCGACGTCGGTACATCGAGCCCACCCAAGATGTTCAGCAGGGTCGACTTTCCGCTGCCCGATGGACCCAGCAGGACGACCAGCTCTCCGGCGAAGAACTCGACGTCCACACCGCGCAGGGCCTGCACGGTGACCTCGCCCATTTCATAGACCTTGGTTAGACCGCGGGCTGTCAGGACCGCTGCGGCGTTCTTGGCGTCGCTCATTGGATGGCGACCTTGACGCCGTCACTGACTTTGTCGCTGGGGTGAACGATGATCGTCTCGCCACCCGAGAGGCCGGATTCGATCTGCACATCGCGCATGGTCCGTTGGCCCAGCGAAACCGGTGTGATGCGAGCGATGTTGCCTTCGATGCGAAACAGGGCCCAGCCATCGCCGTGGCGAAAGACTGTGCTCGCCGGAACCTGCACGACCTGCGCGCCTTCCCACACAACGATGTGAGCCTCGACACGATAGCCATCGCCCAGCGCGGCCCACTCTTTCTGCGGAGAAGTCAGATCGATCAACACGTTGACACGCTGCTCTTCAACACCCAGCGCTGACAGGCGAGTAAACGCAGAAGACTCGACGCGACGCACGCGGCCCTGCACGGCGGGGCCACCCCAGCGATCCAGCGTCACTGGCGCCCCGGATGTGATCCGGGCCGCATCGCTGGTCAGAACATCGACGACCACTTCGAGCGCTTCGGGATCACCGACTTCCAGAAGCTGCGCTCCGGCTTGCACGACGCCTTCGGATTTGTGAAAGACCTTGAGCACACGGCCTGAGACCGGGGATGGGATATTGAGCTGTGCCGGAGACAGCGGCTTGCCTTTGCTCTCGCGTCTGCGCGAGGTGGCATCGCCCGGCAGTCGCTCGATCGCGGCCCGCGCCATCTCGACTTCAAACTTGGCGACGCGTGTGGCAAAGCGAAGCGAGGACAGCTCTGCCAGCGCGCGACGCTCATTGTTCTCGGCTTGCTCCAGGGCTTGCCGCGATCCTGCTTCGCGATCAAAGAGCTGCTTGGCGCGTGCGAGCTCGGACTTGGCTAGCTCTAGCGTGGTCTGGGCTCGCTCGATCTGCGCTGACGCCTGCTGCTGCGCCGCCAAGGTCTGCGCCAGCCGTGCCTCGGCCGAGATGCGTGCGCGCGTATCAAGAAGGGCGGGTTGTACAGGCTCGATCCTGGCCAGCACTTGCCCCTGGTTCACTGCATCACCTGATTCGTACTCGATGCGCGCCAAGCTGCCGAAGATCGGCGCCGAGACCACATAGCGATCTTTGACGCGCGCTTGTCCGTCTTCGTCCACCGTGACCCGCATGCTGCCGCGGACAGCCTGTGCGCGTTCGACGGAGACGGGCTTGGGCAGCGATGCGATGACCAGCGCGCCGATCAGGATGAGAAACAAAAGAAGATAGACACCGCGCTTGATCATGCGGCGCAGTGCTTGAGCTTTGGCGCGTTGTTCGTCCATGTCACTCTCGCGTCTTTAAGACGGATATCAAGTCGAGCTGATCGAGCCTGCGCCGCACCAAGAGAGCGCTGAGCAGGGCAGCGGCCAACGTCACCACCACGCCGAACGTGTAGCTGCGCGCGGTGAGGGTCATCGGAATGCGGTAGGTCTCAGGATCGACGGTACTCGACAAGAGCTGCACCAGCAGATTGCCGAAGTACAGACCTAGCGGCAGCGACAGCAGCACTTGCAGCATCTGTTCGCCGATCAAGATGGTCGAGATCTCGCCGCGGGTGAAGCCTAGGACCCGCAGGCTAGCCAGATCGCGGCCACGCAGAGACAGCGCCACGCGCGCGTTGTTGTAGACAACACCGACGGTAATCGTGGCGGCAAACAGTGCGATGACAAACGCCATGATCAGAATCATGTTGCCGCTCTGCTCGCGGAACTTGCGCAGGATGTTGCGCACCTTGCTGACCTCGACCACGGCGGGCAAGTCTTTGAGACGCTGATCCAAGATCGATCCTTGCTGTGGATCGATGCGCAGAAGTGCCTGCGAGATCGTGGGAGCTTCGCCGAGCCAAGCGCGCAGCACGTCCGCGTTCATGTGCCCAAAGAGTCCGAACGACTCGGGCATGAAGCCAGTGACCACGATGCTGCGGTGGGCGCGGCTGCCTTCCATCAGCTCGACTTCGACGGAATCACCGATGCGCACGTGCAAGATTTCGCCGAGCATGTCGGTCAGCACGATGCCGCCGGGGGGCATTGGCACGACTTGACCTTCGATATTGCGGGGCTGTCGCATCTCACCCGTCGAGGAATAGCCAACGATGACCCCGTCGCGGTGGCGATAACCGGCGCGAATGCGAACCGATACCATCCGTAGGCCTTCGACAGACAATACACCCGGCAAGTGCGACAGCTCGCGCAGGACGCGCTCGGGCTGTGGCCTTATGAACAGGACGGCCGCGTCTTCTCGCATGCGCTGATGAAACTGCGAATACAGCAGCGCTTCGACCCCATCCGCGTAGTATCCCCCGACGACGGTCAGTGCCGTGGCGGCGGCCAAGGCCAGGCATGACAAGAGCGTACGCAGCGGACGACGCTCTAGCTCGCGAATGATCATGTGGGCGGAAGGCGAAACAAAGCGGTGCAGGCCCAGTCGATCGACGATCGAGGATCGATACCGCGTGGGTGCCGTTGGGCGCATCGCTTCGGCGGGTGGGATGCTGGCCGCCCGTCGGACCGATCCCAGTGCGCCAGCCGCCGCCGCTGCAAAGCTGCCCACTACCGCCAGCGCGGCATCGCGCGGATCGATCTGCAAGCGCAGATCGGGGAACTTGAAGAAGCGGGCATACAGATCGAGCATGCCGGTTCCCAGCCACTGCCCGATCAGCAAGCCGAGCAGCGAGCCGGCACCGCTTACCACCAGAACGAGCTCCAAGAAGTACAGGCCGACTTGACGATTGGTGTAGCCCAGTGCTTTCAGCGTCGCGATCTCAGCCTGCTGGATATAGACCAAGCGCGATAACACCAAGTTCACCAGCAGCAGTGCAACGGCCAGAAAGATGCTGGGCAGCACCACGGCCATGCTGGAAAGCTGCTGCAGCTCGCTGCTGATCATGTAGTTCGAACGCTGCCGATCGCGGGCATACGCGCCCAAGCCGCCGTATAAGGCCAGGCGACGATCGACGGCGTCTATCGTCGATGCGACGGATGTACCGGGGCGCAGCTCAAGCGTCAGATCGTTGAAGGCCCCTTGCATATTGAACACCGCGGCCAGTGCGTCGCGGCTCAGCCACAGCACGGCGAAGCGCTCGGGGTCTGAGCTCATAGCGCCGGGCGACATGGCCATGATGTACTCGGGCGATGCGGCCAAGCCGACGATCTGCAGCAGACGCTTTCGTCCGTTGATGACAACGGGAATGCGATCGCCAAGCTGCATACGATGTGCATCGGCGAAGCCCCGCAGCAGCACAGCTTCGTCGTTGTGTCCTGGCTCTGGCAGGCGACCATCGCGAAGGTGCAGCAGGTTCAACTGGGGAATCTGTGACAGAGATACGACGAGTCCGCGCACTGGCTCGGCCAGCTGAGGCAAGGGCAGCATGGCAGACTTGACGATTCGCGACTCGACATGGGCGATGCCGGGCAGAGCTGCGATCTCGCTGCGCACCGACTCGGGCGCTCGCTCAAGCTGGGCGAAGACATCGCCGAAGCGCTGCCGATCGTAGAAGCGATCGCGAGCGAGCTCTAACGATGTGTAGTTCCCGCGCATCGTGATGAAGCTGGCAATGCCCGCCGCGATCACCAGCGCGATGGTCACGACCTGACCACGCAGTCGGATCAGGTCACGCCATAGCTTGCGGTGCAGGGCCGATATCATCGGGGCTCTTCCATCGACAATAGATCAATTGCTGTGCCAGCAAGGTCTGCGGATCCGGCGCAGCCTTTCCGCAAAGAGTGCAGCGTAGGGGTGTGGCGCGGAAAATTCTGCCGACAATCACCCGGCAAGGCGCGGCGAGTCGACGTGCGCAGCGCGCAGAGCCTGCCTTTCTTGCACGGCACTGCGGCTATTCCAAGTACACGCGAATGCCCTTTAGGGAATACAGCGGTACGCACGGAAACAACACCGGCACCGTGCGCACGTACTGCTGATAGTCGGGATCGCTGCCGTAGCGTGCGTCCTGCTTGGCTTCCAAGCGCTTGGTCGAGCCCATCATGATCAGGATGATGCACACGAGCCCGATCGCCGCCGACAGCCAGTGCCCCAAGGCAGCGTACGCCGAAAGCCCCGCCAGGAAGTTGCCGATCCAAAACAGGATCTCGCCCAAGTAGTTCGGGCAGCGCACCCAGCGATACACGCCGACGTTGCAGATGCGTGCCGCGTGCAGTTTCTTGAATGCCGACTTCTGCCCGTCGGAAAACGCTTCCAAGAGCAGGCCAGAGATCATTACCGAAAGACCGAGCCAAGTGGTCAGCGCAGTCGGCACGCTTCCGTGATGTGCTGTGCCTGCGCTGTTGGCTCGCTGGGCCCAGTGTTGGAACAGCGCAGGTGAAAACATCAGCACGTACAGCAGCGAGACGCCGAGCCAGATGGCGATGCGTTTGCCGGGACCGATGCCGGCTTGGCGCTGGTGCATCTCGGCGATCTCGCGGCGAAAGGCGGGCTGGCGCTCGCGCGTGACCAGATAGCTGCCCAGGCGCAGGCCATAAGAGAGGAGCAGCGTCGCCTGCAACAGAAGCGCCGTCGATCCTTGCCCCGCAGAGCGCGCGATCAAGAGCAATGCCATGGCCGCGATCGAGCCCGCGTATCCAAGGCTGACAAAGTACACAACGCGAAAAAATCCCAGCGATGAGATAAGGAGCGCCAAGGCTGCATGCAGTGCCAGATCCTGCCAGGGCGCAAGAGCAAGGAGAGGAGCGAGCATGGCCCTAGCATGCCGAGCTAGCAGCAGTTTGTGTGAGACTTCTTGCCGCGCTGCGTGGGCTCTTACGCCACCTTGAAGAGTGCCATCGGAGCCTGGCGACCGCGTACGCTGACTTCGCCGATAGGCTCTCCACGCAGGCTCGGGTCTTGTTTGGCATTCAGCACGGCCTGCGACACCAAGATCTGCGCGTCGTATTGCTTGGTTAGCTGCTCGATGCGGGCGGCCAGGTTCACCGTATCGCCGATGATCGTGTATTCCTTGCGTCGCGGCGATCCGATGCTTCCGGTGAGGGCTGGGCCGAAGTGAATGCCGATACCGATGCGCGTCGAAGGCAGGCGGCCAAGGCTGACTTCGGAATCAAGCTGACGGACGATCTGCAGCGCGGTGTGCATCGCCTTGTCACAGGGATTTCCGTCGAGAAGTGGTGCGCCGAACACGGCCATAAAGCCATCCCCGAGGAACTTGTTGATGATGCCGCCGTTTGCGCTGACCGTTTCGATCATGAACGAAAAGAGCGTGTTCAGGAACTGCACGACTTCTTGTGGTTCGCGCTTCTCGGCGAAGTTGGTGAAGTTGCGAATGTCGAGGAACATCACGCAGACATCACGCAGCTCACCGTCGTAGTCAGCGGTCTTGGACAGCAGGCGATCGACGACGCTGGGGGACACGTACAGGCCAAACATCGATGTGACGCGATTGCGCTCGGCCATCAAGCGCAGCGAGCGCACCACGCGCTGACGTAGCTGTCGCGTCAGCAGCCCAGCAAAGAACCCGCTGACGACGAAGCCCAAGGCCTTGGCCGCGTGATGAAAGGGCGTGACCAAGAGCGTCTGCTGTTCGCTCGACGGTAGGTGGCTGTATCCATAGCCATACAGCAACATGTACTGCACCGCAGCGGCGCAGCCTGTGACCATGCAGAGACCGAAGTCAAAGCGCAGCGCGCTCAGCATGATGAACAGGTAATAAAGCGTCGTCGGCGGCATCAGCAGCCCGTGAACGGGATGCATCAGCTCGATGAAGGCATAGGCGAGTGCGCTCGGCACAAGTAGCTCTAGGACGGCGCTGATATAGCGGCCGCGCAGCAAGCGACCCATCGGGCGGCCATTGCGCAGCGCGCGTGACAAGATGGCGAACGCGCACAGCTCATAGACCATGAGCGGCAGCATGGTGGCGCCGACGCGCCAGCCAAAGCTGCGGTACTGCTGAAACAGTGCAATGTATCTGGCCAGCAAGGAATCGAGGATGACGAACACCAGCCCACCGAACCCGCAGAAGGCAGCGAGGATGAGCGCGCGAAGGCGCTCACTACGCAAGGCCTCACGCTCTAGGTCGCCAAGCAGTAGCTGTTCGGCTTCACTGGCGGCACCGAGCTTGGGTCGCTCCGCTTCTTCGCTCATCTAATGAAGCATACGAGCATTGCTGCAGCCGTTACACGATTCGTCGACTGGCTGCCGGATCCGCGTAGCCTAGGGCTTGGTTCCCAGCAAGTCCTGCTCTCTGAGGCCATTTCGCTGGCACAACAGCACGACGTACAAGCGGGCCGGTCCATCGAGCTTCTGATACGCCTCGCGAGCCAGCTTGGTGTCCTTGATGGCACATGCGGACGAGCCGATGATGCGCCAGGCTCGCAGGGGGCTGGCTGCTGCCACCGATCGCGCCAGCGTGATGGCTTTGTTGTAGTCCTTGGCCAGATACGCAAGCTGCGCGTCGCCGAGGGCCTTGTCGAGCTGGGGCGGCGGGGCAGCCGACGGAAGCGCAGCCGTCGCTTGCGGGCTCGGGGCTGCTGGGCGCGGATGGGGCTCAACCGGGTCGACATTGGCCAAGCGGAAGGGCGGCAGCTTCAGGCTGGCTGCTCGCGGGAAGATCTGCGGACGTTTCGCAGCCGGTGAGCCAGAGCCCGCCAGAGCGCTCGCGTCACCGACATCATGGACTGCAACAGGCTGGCTGACTTCACCAGATGAAGCAGCATCTTGCGCAGTTCGCGCTGTCGATATCGCGGGCTTCTGCGACACCAAAGCTCGCCCCAAGAGCAGCAGACCAGCGACGGCAGCCGCCCCCAAGAATGCAGCCGCCAGCAGCCGCGACGCGCTCTTTAGGGGCGGAGACGCGCTGGCTGCCGGTGCTTGTGTCGCCGCCGGTTGGAGGCTTGGCGCGGCTCCCATGGGGGGCATTGCCAGCACCGGAATCGCACCTGGCGTTGTCGCGGAAATCGCGACATGCGGTCGTGACTGCCGAGCATCCAGAAGCGCAGCGGCAAGCGGAGAGACGCCTGAGTTCGATGCCGTATTGAGCGCTACGGGAATGGCTGTTCCCGTCGTGGATCGTCCACCCGGCGAGAACAGTCCGCCTTCCGCAGCCACGAGGTCAGCGAGTACTTCCGTGACCTCGTCCATCGTCGCGCGCTCGGCCTTGTTCTTGACGAGTAGGCGGGCGATCAGCGTCGTGACTTCGGGCTGCATATCGGGCACAAGCTCGCTCAAAAGCGGTGGCTCGCGAAATAGCTGCATGCCGATGAGGTCACTGGCACTTTCCGCCACAAACGGCGGTCGGCCGGCCAGCATCTCGAACAGCATTACGCCCAGCGCATAGACATCTGATTTCTCGTCCGCTTCGTCAGCGCCGTGGCACTGCTCTGGCGACATATAGGTCGGCGTGCCAACGATGGCTTGGGCCGACTCTTTGCCGTGCGCTTCCACAGCGAGCTTGGCGATTCCGAAGTCGAGGATCTTGACCCGCTCGCCCCCTGGGCCGAGAGGATCAGGGACTAGCATCAGGTTGTCGGGCTTCAAGTCGCGGTGTGCGATGCCCTTTGCGTGCGCGGCGGACAGGCCCGCTGCCACCTGCCACGTGATCTGCAGCGCAAAGCGCGGCGGCAGCTTGCCTCCAGCCTGCTTCAGGCGAGCGGCCAGCGTCTGCCCCTCCAAAAACTCCATCACGATGTACGCGGTGCCGTCGGGAAGTCGCCCCTGTTCGAACATCTGCACGATGCTGGGATGGGCGATGCGATTCACCGCGCGAGCTTCGTTGAAGAAGCGCGTCACCACTTCGGGATCATCGGCGTGCTCGGCGCGCAGAATCTTGAGCGCTACCCGCCGCTCGATCGACTCGTTGATCGCCTCGTACACGGCCCCGATGGCTCCCTCTCCCAAGAGGCGCACGATGCGGTACGGGCCAACGTTCGATTCGACCATGAGAAGTTGCCAGTATATCACGAGCTTGACGGCGGCTCGTCGACCAATCCGTCGGGTCGTGGACGTCTGCTTGATGCCTCAACGCGTCCGCAGAGACCCCAAAGCGCAGCGCTTCGCCAATAAATCAATGATCCGAAAAAGAAATAAATATAATTTTATATTGATTTATTATATTGCTTTATATTTTGCGTAACTGTCTTATGTTTATTTCGATATGTATTGCCCGTTGCGCCAACGCGCTTCTAGCCCAAGCGCGCGGTGGCGACGGTGGACCACAGCGTGTCTTCGATCGAGATCTGTGGCTCCCAGCCGGTGGCTTCGCGCAGGGCGCGGTCGCTGATGACGCAGGGGTAGCGGAAGAAGTTGATCAGGTAGTAAGGCAGGTTGCCGGCAAGCTGCACAGCGAAGTGAGTCAGCGGCCACGGGATTGGGAAGGTACGAGCGCGGCAGAGGTCCAGCGCGGTCCGCCATGGGATGACAGCGGGACCTGCGACGTTGAAGATGCCGCGCTGCTCGCTGCGCCAGCAAGCCAGGACGGCGCGCACTAGATCGTCTTCGTGAATGAACTGCGACATGGGGTTAAAGCCCCACAGGTACGGCACGCGCGGACGGCGCAAGAATTCGCTCATCGTGTTACGCACCGTGGGGCCGACGATGTTGGTGGCGCGCAGGACGACGGTGCGGACCTCGGGATGGCGGTACACCCAGGTGGTCGCCATGTTGTCCATCTGGATGGCGTCGGCGATCTGCGGGAACTCAAGGCCCGCGCGCAGCGGCTCATCTTCGGCGATGGGAATGTGGTTCGCCGGGTGCGCGCCATAGATGTGAAACGTCGACAGCACGACCAGGCTCTTGACGCCGTGCTGAACGCACAGGTTCATGATCTTCTGCGAGCCGACGACGTTCAGATCAAAGCGCTTGCCCGCCGATTCCTTGAAGCTGCCGGTGCGGCCGAGGTGAAACACAGCATCGAGCTTGTTGTGGCGAAAGACGTCTTCGATGATCGTCTTATTGTAGTGAGCGCGGCAGATCGTGAGCTTTTCCAGGCCGGGGGGCAGCGGCGGCTGCACGCTGCGGTAGTCGACGCCGATGACCTGATGGCCATCCGCCAAAAGCTGACAGGCCGCGCGCTGTGCCAAGCCGCCTGCGATGCCTGTGATCAAGATAGTCGCCATGAGTCGTCCCTTCGCTGCGAGTGCTGAGGCGGCTTAGAAAAAGACCGAGCGGCGTGCGGCTAGGCCGTCGTTGATCATCTGCTGCACCGTGTTCTGCACGTCATCGACCTTCTTTTGGATGACGCTGTCTTCGTCGTCAAACGGACCGCTGAAGTACATCGGTTTGCCGAAATAGATGCGGAACTTGGTCGGCATCGGCAGATAGGCCAGTGGTCCCAAGATCGGCAGCAGCGGATGAATGGGCGCATACGGCATGCGCAAGATCTTGGCTGCTGCTTGCCAGTCGTAGACGCTGATGATCGACTCTTCGGCACCGATCACAGCGACGGGAACGACCGGGGCGCCAGTCTGCAAGGCCAAGCGCATGAAGCCACGCCCAAACGACCGCAGCTTGTAGCGATCCCAGTACGTCTTGCCGCTGCCGCGTGCGCCTTCGGGAAAGACGAGGATGGCTTGGTCGGCTTCGAGCAGGTTGCGGCAGTTGATGGGATCGCCCAGCACAACGCCCGAACGCGCGAACATCTCGTTGATGAAGGGCAGCGTCGAGACCCAGCGTTCCGCCATGGCCCGCACCAAGCGCGGAGGCTTGGCCTGCAGCAGGCAGGCGACCGCGATCACAACCCCATCGAACGGGAACTGGCCCGAGTGATTGGGCACGATCAAAACGCGTCCGGCCGGTACATTTTCGATGCCGTGCAGCTCGGGCCGAAAGTAGTCATACACCGGCCGCGAGAGGGTGTAATAGAACTTGGCCTGCTCGGGAGAGAAGCCCCAAGGATCGAAGCCAAACTCGTTCAGCTCGTTCGGCAGCGAGTCGATGGCGGACGAGACCGCGGGATCGATGAAGTGGCTGTGTGCCTGCGGTGCGATCTGCGCCAGGCTGGTCAGGCGAGCACCAATCTCGTTGGCGTGAGCCAGCGTCTCGTCGGACACGTGACGATGCACGAGCGCAGAGGCCCGCTCGATCAAGGGGTGCAGTAACTGGTTCAGGAATGACACCTCGGACTCCTTCCAGAAAGAGCGCCCGCGGCAGGGCATGCGTGCGCTCACGTGGGCCGGGTTGATGAAGGTGGGCACCAGTCTACAAGGTCGAACCATGCGCTGAACAGACAGCATTTTCAGCCGGGCGCCACGTGGTGAAGTCGCTGTCTGATGTTGCTGCGCAGTGCCCAGGCCGACTCGCCGCGCAGTACACTGTTCCGATGGGAAAAGCGCTGCGCCAGTGTTTCTTGGCTTGGCTGATACCGCTGGGTCTGAGCTTCGTCTCAAACGCCATCATTGCTGGATCGACGTCGAAGCTGGGTGCGTCGGCGGTTGGTCCGTGGATGATGGCTGCCATCGCGCTGCAGCTCGTGTTCTTTGGCGGAGCCAGCGTGCGCTTGTGGCGTCAGCTTGGCGCGATCGAAAAGTCGGCAACCCGCATCGGTCTGTTCGCGGTGCATAGCGCGGTGCAGCTTGGCTTGGCGGCCACCATGGCCTTTGCCACGCTGGTGATGTTCAATCGCTGATCGCCGAGTCGATGCCGTCATGGACGGCTCATGTGGCCGTGCTGCGAACTGCCGTGCCCGCGTGACTCTGCGAGTCCAGCCGATGCCCAGAACCTGCGCATAGCATGGCCACCTGTGGACATTCTCCGTCGCTGACGATTGGCTATCCTCGATTCTTGAAGCCAACCGTTACCCATGCGAGGGAGCCCCATGGCGAAACAAGACATCGAGCTTCTTGGCGTGTTCCTGCAGTCCCTGGCCGCGGCCTGCGTGAACCTGCAGATCGTCGCTCAAGATCAAGCCGCCACGATTCTGTCGACGCAGCCCCAGTGCTGGTATCCCGCTGCGCACTACATCGACTTTCTGCAGACTCTGTCGCGACGCTACGTTCACTTTGAGCCCATCAAAGAACGCATCGGCGCCGAGATGATGCGCCTGTGGTACGAGCATGGACCTGGGCAGCAGATCATCCACTGCGGCGTCGATTTCTTGCGCTACCAGACCAGCTCTGAGGGCTATCACAGCGTCGTGCGCGGGCCCGCGGAAGACATCGGTGCGTTCTCGCTAGAAGAGATCGACGAAGCCGCGGGGCGCGCTCGCGTCCGTAGTACGTCGCCATTCGATCGCACGATGGAAAAAGGAATCTTGCTCGGTGGCATGAGCCTGACCCAGGACCTGATCTATGTCGACGTCGACAACTCCGTCGATCCTTCGCTGTTTTTGATCGAGTTTCACTAGCAGTCGGATCGCGAGCGAGTGCTGCGAGATGGGGGCCTTTTCATGAGCGAAGTCCGTTGTCTTTCGGCTCAAGAATTTGTCCAGGCAGAGTGTGTTTCCGAGGGTGCGATTCTGCAGGGCAGGGATCTGCAGCGCGTCTTGTGGATGCTGCGTGGACTGCAGAAAGAGCTGGCCCGCAAAGAGAAGTTCTGGGCAGCCACCAACGACAACCTCGCTAGCGCGTACCGCACATTGGAAGAGCGCAGCGACGAGCTACGCAAGACGCGCGAAGAGCTGGTTCAGCTGAATCAGAGCCTGGAACAGCGTGTCGCAGCCCAGGTCGATGAGATCGTGCAGCGTGCGCGCCAGATCGAAGCGCTGAACCTTCAACTGCAGCAAAAGGTGCATGAGCGTTCGCGCGAGCTTGCCATGGCGCTGCGCCGCCTCTCGGAAAATCGCCGAGCCCGCGCCTTGGGGCCCGGCGATGTATTTGCCGAGAGGGCTCGCGTCCGTCGTGTCCTTGGGCAAGGCGGAATGGGAACGGTGTATCTGTGCGATGACTTGCTGACTGGCCAGCCCATCGCCGTCAAGCTGATGCATCAGGGGTTGGGATCGGACTCTGCAGTCCTGCATCGCTTTTTCGTTGAAGCCACAGCTGCATCGGCTATCAGCCACCCCGGTGTTGTGAAGACCCTGCACGTCGATGTCACCAGCGATGGCCAGGTCTATCAGATCATGGAATTCGTCGACGGAATCGACCTGGCTACCCGCGCCCAACAGGCCGCCTTGTCCATGCCTGCCTGTGCCCGCATCGGCGCCACGCTTGCCGCCGCCCTCGCCGCCGCTCACCAAAAGGGAGTCGTGCATCGTGACTTGAAGCCCAGCAACGTCTTGCTGACGCGGGGTGGGCCGGGGGTGCGGATCTTGGATTTTGGGATCTCGAAAGTGCTTGGAGATGAGGATGGAGTTCTTTCGATGACGCGCACTTCGCAACTGATGGGCACGCCGCAGTACATGTCGCCCGAGCAGGTGCGCGATGCCAGCAGTGTCACGGCAGCCTCGGATGTGTACAGCCTGGGGGTCATGCTGTTTGAGCTGATCAGTGGTCGTCCGCCGTTTGTTGGCGAAAGCTTGGGCGCCATCTGCGCTGCTCATCTATACGAGCAGCCGCCGTCGCTGCAGGCGCTGTATCCGCAGGTGCCCGAGTCGCTTGCCCTCGCCGTCATGCTGTGCCTGGAAAAGTCCCCGTCGCTGCGCCCCACGGCCGCTGAGCTAGCCTGTGCGCTCTCGGCGCTTGCCGATGCCATGGCCGCCCCTTCGGCTGAGACCTTCTTTTCGGCCTCGGCTTCGCCACCTGTCCTCGCGCATTTGGCCACGCTGGCGCAGTAGGCTCGGCGGGCGAACCTCTGCGTCGGCAGAACGTCGGCAGAACGTCGGCAGAACAATGAGCATCGTCAACATTTCGCGGCGAGCTT
>CAZKOY010000016.1:0-57382 GCA_964554495.1 uncultured Myxococcales bacterium | reverse complement strand
GCTAGGCGGCCAGCCAGCGGAGGCTGCAGTGCGGCGTGATGCGTGCGATGGCGATGGTCTGCGTCGGCCGCTCATGAGGATTGGGGGCTTGGGCACGTCTCACGGACTGCATTCGCAGTTCTTATAGATGCCCATGTGGCCGATCTTGCTTCGACGAACAAAAGAGGCCACCGCAAGTCTTTGTTACGACCTTTAGACAAAGAGATCTGTAATCAACGCTGCCGTGGGATCCACAGCATACGATGAAAAGTCAGTCACACCCGCAGTACGCAGGACGTCTTCATCAATGCAGAAGCGCCCGGTGAAGCTGCGACTGGGCTGCGAAAGGACGTAGTGTGCGGCGTCCGCCATGATCTCGGGCTTGCGACTGCCGCGGATGGTCGCGTCTCCGCCGAGCAGGTTCTGTACGGCTGCAGTGGCGATGATGGTCCGTGGCCACAGCGCGTTGACGGCAATGCCCTCGGAACGAAGCTCTTCGGCATGTCCGAGCACGCACAACGTCATGCCGTACTTAGCCATGGTGTACGCAACATGTGGTCCCCACCACGACGGATTGCCAGTAATCGAAAGCGGCGGAGACAACGTCAGCACGTGCGGATTTTGTGCCTTGGCCAGGTGCGGAATGCAGGCCTGCGTACAGGCATACGTACCGCGCATGTTGATCTGATGCATCAGATCAAAGCGCTTCATCGGCGTAGCCAGCGTCGGCGTCAAGCCAATCGCACTGGCGTTATTAACCAGGATATCGATACCGCCAAAGGTCTTGACCGCTTCATTGACAGCAGCGTGGATCTGCGCTTCATCGCGAATGTCACAGACGCAGGGCAGAGCCCGTCCGCCTGCCTTTTCGATCTCCTCGGCTGCGGTGTAGATCGTGCCCGGCAGCTTTGGGTGCGGATCTTTGGTCTTGGCTGCGACGACGATGTTGGCTCCGTCGCGGGCCGCGCGAAGAGCGATAGCCAAGCCAATGCCACGGCTGGCGCCGGTAATAAACAGGGTCTTTCCGGCAAGCGTGCGATCAGGGGTGACTGACATGACAGGCTCGAACGCTATCACACACGCTGTCGGCAACCAAGCACCGCGCACAGGAAGCATAACGGCCCTAGGGCCTGCAGGCTCTCGGGTCCTCGGCTCAGGATGGAGCGCTTAAATTCCCCAGCCCTCGCTACTTGCCTCTTGACACGTCCGCGACGACGGCGGTAACACTCCCTGGCCGTGCTCGCCAGGCGCTGCCAGAGGCTGGCAGATCGCGCGCTGCGTGGGCTGTTGTGAATCGCGAAGGCTCTGCGTGGTTCGATGAAGAAGGCGAGCCAGCAATCCTAATGACACCAACACGCTGTTTTTTGCCGGTACGCGATGCTTGGTGACCGACGGTGAATTGATCTGGGGCAGACGCTCCACGGGGTTTGATAAGGATGACGTTTCTGGAAGCTGCGTTCGAGGTTCTGCGACGGGAAGGCAGGCCACTTCACTTCAAGGAGTTGACTCGCTTGGCGCTGAAGTATGAGCTGCTCTCAGTCGTCGGCCGCGACCCAGAAGAGATGATGCAGTCTCGACTGCAGGCCGAAGCGCGTCGGCCTGCAACTGATCTCTTGCGTGTGAGTCCTGGGGTATTCGGCCTGCGCAACATGCCACTGCGGGCCAGCAAAGGCCGGCCAGCAGCAGAAGGAACGGCGACGACGGAGGAAACGGTGGACGAGAATACGGCCGCAAAATCCAACGACGGCGGCAGCAACACAGCGCCGACCGCTGAGTCTGCTTCGTCTCGAAGGCGGCGGGGCGGCTCTGGCAAGACCAGCCCGCAGCGACACGAAGCAGGCAGCGAGGCCCCAGCGAGCGCTGAATCGCAGCGCGAAGCCCCGGCCAAGTCACCCGAGACCGACGAAAAGCCAGCGGCAGCCAGCAGTGCGAATCCGCCGCGCGACTCACATCGACGGGGAAGCCGACGCTCGCGGGACGAACAGCGGGCAGCGGGCGCCGATAGCGGTCGCGGAGCTTCCGGCGCTGTTTCTGCAAGTCCAGCGGCGGTCGGTCCGGCGTTGCCACCGACGGTCACAGAAGCAAACCAGGACGTCGCGAGCAAGCCGCCGGAGCCGCCTTTGGCGCCGAGCGCAGCCGTGCCTGCAAGCCCCAACGAACCGACGAAGACAGCAACCGCAGAGGCTGTGCTGCCTAGCGTTCATGCCGCCCCCCCTGCGCCACTTGCGCCCCCTGCGCCAGAGCCTGCCCCGAGCCGCGCCACGCCAGTCACTCGTGAGCAAGCCGCACCGACGCTGCCCACTCGTGCAGCCACCGCAGAGGCGGCGGTAGCTGCGCATCCTGTTGCACCGGCTGCCGTCGCTGTACCGCCATCGACACCAGCTTCGGCGCCGTCTGCGCAGTCACCGCGCCCTTCGGCTGCGCCCAGCGGTTCAACCCCCATGCCCAGCGCGGCCGAAAAGCCGGCTCAGCCGAGTGCGGCCCCAGGGGGAACGCCGCAGCCGGCCGGCCCACGCCTGATGACCTTGGCTGATGCGGCGTATGACGTCCTGCGCGGATCGTCAGATGGCCGACCGCTCGCCGGCCGACAGATTGCCGAGATCGCCCTCAAGCGTCGCTTGGTGCGTGGCGAGCTAAACGATATTGCGCGAGCCTTGCGTGGTGCGCTGGTGCGCGAGCAACGGCAGCGAGACAGCGAAGGTCTGCGCCCGCGTATGCGCACTGCGGGGCCCGGACAATATGCACTCGGCGAGCGCAAGCTAGAGCCAGAGCTCTATACAGCCGAGCGCGATCTGATGGATCGATTGAGCCGAACCCGCGAGGCAACACGCGTGGCGCTGCGACGACGGCTACGTAGCATGGCCGCGGGACCGTTTGAGCTCTTGATGCGCCTCGTGCTCGAACGAATGGGCATGGTTTCTCCCGATCTGATCAAGCGCGGCGACGGCGTAGCGTATTTCGGTGGCACGCTTTCGCGAGGCACTCGGCAGATTCGCTTGCTGGTGGCGATCCGGCCCGGTGATAGCGAGATCCCGCGTGAGGCGATCGGCGAGCTGCGGGCTGGCATCCGCATGCGTGGCTTCGACGAGGGGCTTCTTCTGGCCAGCGCTCGCTTGTCGGCGGCGGCCCTGGCCGAAGCCAATGCGCTTCCGGGCATCGATGTATACGACCAAGAGGCGCTGACCGAACTTCTGATTCGCCACCAGGTTGGCGTGCGCCGCATGCTGTTGCCGATCGAGTACCTCGACGGAGAGCTGTTCAACGAGCTGACCGACGCATCCTAGATCGCGACCCCGCCTATGGAAGTCTATTTCCTGGGCCGTGCGCCGTACCAAGCGACCTGGGATCTGCAAGAGCGTTTGCGTACGCGCGTGCTGCAAGGCGGCCCCGAGGCGATCCTTTTGTGTGAGCACAGCCCGGTCTTGACGCTGGGACGAAGCGCGACGGAAGCCGACATCCTAGCCGGTCGCGATCTGTTGTCGTCGCATGGGGTCGAAGTGCATCGCAGCAGCCGCGGCGGTCAAGTGACGTATCACGGTCCAGGCCAGCTTGTGGTGTACCCCATCGTCCGCTTGCAGCGCGGTATCGTCGCCCACGTAACGTGGCTGGCCGAGGCCGCCATCGAGCTTGCGAAGAGCTATGGCCTGTCTGCTCACTTTGATCGCGAACAGGTTGGTGTATGGCTGGGATCACGCAAGTTGGCGGCGATCGGTGTACACGTCTCGCGCCGCGTCACCATCCACGGCATGGCCATCAACATCCTGCGGGAAGCCACCCTGCCCTTCGCTCAGCGCTGGTTTGTGCCCTGCGGCAACCCTCAGGGGAGCGCCACCAGCATCGAAGAAGCCCAGACCCCAAAGGACGACGGCACGATCGATCCCACCCTGACATCGCTGCAGCCTGAGCCCATCGCGCTGTCCGTCGAGTCAGCCGCCGAGCGCTTGCTGCCGCTGCTGCTTCATCGCGCCCAGCAAGCGCCACGCGTCGCGGAAGCCACGTCTGTCGCGTTGCTTTCACAGTCGCTCCTTGTAGAATAACCCCCTCGTTTCCGTGCCTTGTCGCGGAGAGTCTGCCCCGATGGATTCAGATCGCATCGCCCCCGGTGACGTCCCAGCACGTGAGCTGCGTGTGCTCGTGCTGCACAACCATGACTTCGAACTGGTGCCCAGCGAGGACAGCACGTCTGCACTTTCTGCCGACGCCAATGCTCGTGCCGATGTGGCCAACGCGGCGCGCAGCGTGGCACGGGCCCTGGCGGCGCGTGGTCACTTCGCGGAAGTGCAAGGCATCGATCGCGACGATCTTCCCGATCTTCTGCTGCGCCTGCGCAAGGACCCACCCGATCTCGTCTTCAACCTAGTCGAGTCGCTGCTCTCGGATGATCGGCATGCCGCCGCGATCCCAGCGCTTCTGGATCTGCAAGGCATCCCGTACACCGGCTCGGCGGCATTTGTTTACAGTCTTACTCTGCGCAAGCACATGATGACGCCGCTTCTGCGCAGCGCCGGGATTTCTACGCCGCTTTCGGTGTTGCTGCCCGCGCTTCCGCGTCCACGCAGCGAAGACCTGCAAGCCGTGCAAGCCATCGGCTATCCGCTGTTTCTCAAGCTCGCCGAGTCGAACGGCTCGATTGGAATCAGCCATCGCTCGGTGGTGCAGACCGATGAAGAGCTCCTGCGACAGCTCGACGTCTTGCGGCAGACCTATCGCTCGTCCGTGTTGGCAGAGCGCTTCATTGCGGGTCGTGAGCTCTACGTCTCGATGCTGGGCAACTCGCCCCGGCTGTTGCTGCCGCTGCAAGAGCTCGACTTCTCGAAGCTGCCACCGGGTGTTCCGCACATCGTCACCGAAGACGCCAAGTGGCAGCCGCAATCACTGGACTATGCCGCGGTCTCTTCTGTGGCGGTAGGCCCGCTGCATCCGACGGTCAAAGCACGCGTCGAAGACATGGTGCGGCGAGCATTCAACCTGCTTGATGTGCGTGACTACGCGCGATGCGATGTCCGCCTTTCTGAAAACGGCACGCCCCACATCATCGATGTGAATGACAACTGCGATCTGTCTGAGGACGCTGGCTACGCTCGCGCTGCGGCTCTGGCCGGCCTTCCGTATGACCAGCTGATCGAACAGATCGCGCTCTCTGCGCTGCAAAGGACCGAACATGCCCGCCGAAACGCCCAGCGAGAATCAGGCAGCCGGTTACCTTATTCGTCCGGCGAAGAAGGCTGATCGCGACGCGCTGTGCCAGCTCGTCGAGGCAGCCGGCGTCTTTTCAGCCGAAGAGATCGCCACCGCGCAGGAGATCATTGACCAAGCCTTGCAGCGACCCGCCCTCGATAACTACCAGATCGTTCTGGCGCAGCAGGTGGGCAGCGACCAGGTGGCTGGGTATGCCTGTTATGCGCGCACGCCGTTTACGCGAGCCGCCAGCGATCTGTACTGGCTGGCCACCCATCCGCAGCATCGCCGCTTTGGCATCGCGCGACAGCTGATCGCGACCATGGAAGCAGCGCTTGTAAGGGCAGGGATCGAGCACGTGCGCGTCGAGACCAGCGGCACGGGCGGCTATAGCGCAGCGCGCAGCTTTTACGATCGCTGTGGCTATCAAAACATCGCGCGCATCCCCGATTTCTACAAGCCGGGGGATGACCTGTACACGTACTACAAGCGCTTGCCTCTCAACGCGGCATGAAGCCTGTCGCGCCGGAATCATCGCTGTCGGCCGCACCTCTGCTGTCGGCGCACGCAGCGCAGCAGCTTGGTCCAGAGCGCGCTGCGCTAGCCCGTCCGCTGCGCGCCCTGCTGTGGCAGAGCGGCCTGCGCTGGCCTGCATGGATCGACGCTCGGCCGGGCCTGTTGCAGCTTCTTTTAGCCGACTGCGTCGATGCACCGCTCGCAGCAACTCGTCGCGCACTGTGGATGCAGAAGCGCGAGCGGCTCCAACAGGGCTTGGTGGCGGTGGGGCTCGCGCTGGCTGCGCCGCGCTTGGCGTTTTGGCTGCCTGCCCAGTCCAGCAGGCCCGAGACGCCTGTGACGCCTTCCTCGTCGGCGATTGCTGAGCTGCAGGCTCCCAGCTCGTTTCCCTCGCAGCCCACCCGCGTTCTTTTGGGCGATGCTGGCCGCGCCTTTGCGCTTTCGGCCGAGCAGCTTGCCGCTGTGGCGGATGTCTTGGCTGAGCCCGACCCCGCCCCACGAACCGCCGCGCTGATCTCTGTCGTCGGAGCCGTGCAACGTCCGGCCGTCCTATCGCTGCCCGACGAGCCGATCACCCCGCGTCAGCTTGTCGACCGCAGTGGCGGCGCAACAACAGCAGCCTGGGTGCCGCTTCTGGCCGATCCGATCCATGGATCCATCTGGGAAGCAGACCGCCCAATTCCAGCGTTATCCTTTGGTATGGCCCCGTCGGTGCTGTACGTCTTGCCGGCCGGTCACGAGCTGATTCGTCGCCATCGCGCATCGCCGGGCCTGCGCCAGCGCGCCGCGAATGCCTGCCTGAGCTGCACGCTCTGCACCGATCTGTGTCCCACTGCCGATGCGGGTACCCGGCCTCACGTGCTGATGCGAGCGCTTGGCCAAGGCGCCTCGCAGCACCTGACGCCGCAGCTTCTCGCTGCGACCGCGGGCTGCACACGCTGCGGAGCCTGCTCGGTGGCTTGCCCTGCCGAGCTCTTGCCGGGAGCCGTGGTTGCCGCCTTTGCCGCAGAGCTTGCGAGCCCAGTCTACGACGAACTAGAGCCTCCTCCGCTACCGGATCTGTCGCGTCTTTCCTGGCCACGCATGCTGACGCGCTTGGGGCTCGACCGCTTTGCCAGCGCCGAGATCGCCGCGAGCGCCGCTATTCAATCGGGTTGATCTTCGCCAGGTTCAGCCCGCCGGCATACGAGTACGACGTCGCGTACGCATAGCCATAGCCAATGATGCCAAAGGGCTTATCGCCGGTCAGGCGGTGATTCTGCCCGTCTTCACGAATGCGCAGGATGGCGCGCCCCATCGTGTCGTCGATCGGCTTTAGCGGCTCGCTGATCGGGCTGCCGTCAAGAAGCAGCTTGGCATCGGTCGGCGCATAGACATTGACGTAGTTGTATTTGTACGTTCGCGGCACATAGAAGATGTAGTCGCTGCGGAACTGCTCGATCGGGATCAGCGGCGTGATGTTGGCGTCGCCCAAGCACTTCACGTTATCGGGCCCGGATCGCGTCCCCGGCGGGCACTCGGCCGGCAGTCCGTCGGGGAACTGCGTCGTGTCATAGGTGCCCGACAAGTTGCCCCACGCTGGCATGTACTGGAACGCCAGGATCGGCTGACTGGCTTCGATCACAAAGTCTGCTGCCGTCGAGAACTCAAAGGTCTGGCCGCTGCTCAGCGTCGGCACCGTCATGGGCAAGCCAGCGCCGCCCTTGAGCGTAATCGTCGTGTTGTTGACGCTGGCGACGATGCGGTAATAGTCGCGATCCGTGGCGTTGCGCTGCTTGACCTTGGCAGCCATATAGCGCTTGCCCCAGGTCTCAAGCGGGAACATCTGCACACCCAAGTGGTTGCCTCCGACGGCGCTCGACGGAATCGAGACACCGCCTGCGCCGCCATAGACAGCCACGGGCGCGCTCGCTTTCACCGTCGCACCCGAGATGTCTTCGCGTGACTTAAGCTGCGCCACTTCCAGGACTTCCAGGCGGTTCAGCGTGCGCATCATGCTCTGGCCTGGCTTCAAGCCGGGAACGCCGGGACCAGGCATCGTCTCGACGGGAACTTTGACCTCGACCTGGGTGTTGTCGCGCATCGCCACGACCGCCAGCAGCCCCTGACCCTGCTCGGGCACCGTGATCAGCTCAGCGTTGTAGGTGTACGACATGACGAAGTAGTCCTTGGCCATGACGTGCTCGGGCAGAAGCAGCGTCGCCGAGCCAGAAAACACCGTCGCCGCATCGATCGGATGGAACTGGTACACCGCGACGGGCGCTGTCGACGTAAGGTGCATGCCTTTTAGCGCCTGTTCGGTCTTGGTCAGCTTGGCGTCGTTGTGCGGGATGCGAAAGATGACCGCTGCGCCGGGCGGCACCGTCTGCTGCTTGCCTGGCATCGGCCGTACTGGACCTTCCAAGGTCACGTCTGCAGAGAAGGTATCGCTGGTGTTGGTGACCACGATACCCAGGTCTCCGACGGTGGAGGTCGACCACAGGTTGACGGGATAAAAGCTGCAGCCGACGTTTCCACGCGACACCAGATCGCACTGGCTGCGGCAGATTCCTTCGACGCAGGTGTCGCCGGCCTTGGTGTCGCAGTCGGACTTGCGCTGCCAGGACTTGCCGTCGCACTGCTCGGTCGCGTCGCGGTTGGCACTGCAGCGCAGACGGCCCTTTTCACACGAGGGGGGCGGCGTGGACATGTCGACGCCGTCCTCGCCAGAGTCTTCCCAGTCGAGCAAGCGGCTGTTCGGGTTGCAGGACACCTGCCCTAGCGCACAGACCCCGCACAGCAGCACCAAGACAGGCAGCGAGCAGAGCCAATCACCGTAGAACAGACCGGAACGAACCGAAGCCAGTAATCGGGTAGGTGTGCGCATGGCTCCCTCATACTCCGATTCATGCCGGCTGTCACCTACCGCTTAGCCCCCTACGTGGCGTGGGCCGTCGTTACGTAACCATTCATAATTCATATGTTTATTTCGATGAATTTATAGCTATTGAATGTAGCGATCTGTGGGCACTCGGTGCTGCATGTCGGAGACTGTCATTATCGAGTGATCTCGCGCCATGTATCGTCGCGCAGCCGTTTTTATCCCTGTGTTAATTGTGCAAATCGAGCTACAATCTTGTTCCATAGTGCCTTGCCTTGACTTCGGGGTGTTCCCCCTACGCTATGTGTAAAACAGATACATACCGCATACAGCACCGGCCAGCCGCGGCGGCTCGATGTGCTGCGCCTTCCCGCCGCGACCGCAATCGCTGATCGGGAGGCTGCGCGGCGCCATGCGACATCTTCGTCTGCTCTCTGTCGTTCTCTTGTCCACGCTGAGCTTGGTCGGCCGCTCGACCTCGTCGCCGGGGACACGAACGGCATATCTTGGGACGAGCGAGCGCCCAGGCGCCGGAGGCCCAGCACCGCCGACGAGCCCACCGCAGTGGAGCGAGCGAATCGCTGGGCTACAGCTTGGCACACGAAGCGAGGCCTCTTTAGTCAGCGCCGCCCGCAATCGACGCGAGATCTGGTTGCCTCCGCCGAGTGAGATCCCGCCGTTTGAGCCGCCTCCCGCGGGAGAGGAACCACCGCCAGCCGCGCTGCGCCACATACCCCATTTCCTGGGGCAGCCCGACGACGAGATCCTGTCTCGCATCTGCAACCTGCCGATCAAGACGCTGAAGCCGCTTGGAGGCGGCTCATCGATCTCGCTGCGCGCCATCTTCGAGGGGGGAGCGCAGGCCGCAGTGAAGCCAGACCAGGTTCGCATCACGCGCTATCAGTCCGAGGTCGCGGCCTATCGCGTGTCACGTGCGCTGGGCTTGGACATGGTGCCCCCCTCGTGCGTGCGTCGCATTCCGTTCGATCAGCTGACGACCAATATGCCCAAGTCCTTGGTCGAGCGTATGCAGACCGAGCTAAATGTTGGGCCCGACGGCATGGTGGCTACCGCGGTCATCGCCTGGGTGCCGCACCTGCACGGCCTGCGCTTGGAAGAGTTCGACTGGTGGCGACCGATGCTGCAACACGGCCAGCCGCTGCCGGCCAGCAAGCGTCGACGCGTGCTAGAGATCAGCACGCTGTTCCTCTTCGACTACTTGATCCTCAACCACGATCGCTGGTCGGGCGGCAATACGCACGAATCAGACGGTCAGATGGTGTTTATCGATCAGGGTGCGGGCTTTGGTCCCGAGCGTCATCACCGTCGATCACGTGCGGCGCTGCGCACGCTAAAACAGGTCGAGCGCTTCCCGCGCGAGATCGCCAGCAAGCTGTTCGAACTGGATCTTGATCCACTTCTGAAAGAGCTGCAGGCGGTCCTCACAGAAGACGAGCTAGATGCGTTCGTCTATCGCGTCAAGCACGCACGCGAGTACCTGCGCAGCTTGCGCAAGGCCTCGCCCCGAGACTCGCTGCTGCTTTGGGAATAGAGCCAGCGGCGGTTCACCGTCGCAGCGACACGTCGGCAAGCGGCTTCGCTGTGCGGGCAAAGAAAAACCCCCCAGAGCCGTGCGGCATGCCGCAGGTCCTGGGGGGCTTCTGCGTCGGACAAGGAAGCATCCGACGCGAAAGAAGAGCTCAGCTGAGCTCTCCTTCCGTCGAGACTAGTTGAAGTACGGGTTCAGCAGCTTGTCCATGTACTTCAGCGTGTCTTCCGCCTTGATCGCCTCGATCGGATCGGCGATGCCCGCGCGGATTTCCGCATCAAGCTGCGACGCGCCAGCGGCCAGCGCCTTGTACGCGTCGATGGTCTGCAGCTTCTTCATGTAGCCCGCCAGCATGCGGCGCGTGTCGACGCTGCGAACCTTGTCTTCGTTCTTCACCTGCTTGTAGGCCTCGGCCGTGAGAGCGCTGATCGTCGCGCTATCCAGAGCGACGGTGCTGAAGCGGGTGCCAGCCGCCGGCTGGTCGATCAGCAGGCGCTGGAAGACGCGCTGCATGATCACATCGGCGCGCGAGCCATAGCCCGGCAGCATCGCCAGCTTCATCGCATCGAGCTGACCGCTGCGCAGCGCATAGCCCATCGTGTTCCACAGGTCGCTCAGCGCCTTGGCGCGTGCCGCCGACGAGCGCGAGGCGCGCACATAGGTCAGCATCGCGTTCAGCGTCGAGTTCGGCGACACCGTGCTCTTGCCATCCATGTAGTCCTTCATGATGAACAAGTAATCGTCGAGAGCGACCTTGGTATAGGGGTCGTCCAGGCGATCGAACGGCGTGCAGTCCACGTCGGTGTTGACCGCGCTGTCGTTGCAGAACTTGGCGCTGGGCCGCGTCGTCGACAGACCGTACAGGTACTTGACGGCGTCGATGTCATAGCTCTGCGGCTTGTCGGCGTAGATCGCGTCGAAGTCATCCACGTACTCCATGACCGAGGAGGTGTAGATCTTCTTGGCGTCGTCGAAGGCCAGCGAGCCCTTGAAGTTGTGACGCAGGCCGAGGGTATGGCCGACTTCGTGCAGGATCGTGTGCGTGACGTACTGCTCGACCTTCTGCTTCTTCGTCAGGAAGGCCGCTCCGTCGCGCGGACGCGGAATCAGGCGCTCCGCCTCGCCACGAACTGCCGGACGCGAGTTCTTGTAGATCGGCGCCCACAGCACGCAGTTGTCCTTCATCGGCGTGTTGCCCATCGGATCCCAGGTCAGCATCGGCGTCTTTGGCTTCTCGACGGTGCCCAAGGTCAGCGGCATCGGCGGATCGTCGTCGAAAATGATGTCGGCGACTTCGATGAAGATCGGGCTGAAATAGATGCTCGCGCCGCGGATCTCACCCGAGTTGGGGTTGGTGCGCCAGTTGGCGAAGGCCGCGCCATAGTTCGGGTCGGTGTCGACGATGATGAAGTTCTTGTCGTCCTGCCCGAAGTCGTCGTCCTTGGTCGCCTTGCGGACCTTGAGGGCGTCGAAGCCGAACACGGCGTTCCAGTTCGTCACACCCTTTGAGATGGCGCCGAACAGGTCATAGCCCATGAAGCGCGGGTCGGCCTGGATCTTGTCGACCGTGTCGCTGACCACGAACTCGATTGGCTTCATCGCCGACACGCCCCACTTGATCGAGCGCAGCGCGAATGCTGCCTCGTTGTTGATCAAGCGGTTCTGCGCGCGGAAGTACAGGTCCTGTCCGTCGATCTGCGAAACCGGAGCCTCTTTGAAGCCCATGGTCTCGCTGTAGCGACGCAGGCCGATGCCCAGCGTGCCAGCGACGCGGAACAGGTTGTCCTCGCCCAGGCCGCTGTTGTTCGGATCGGGCTTCTCGCCATAGCCGGCAAAGACCATCTCGTACGTGATGCCGTCCTTGCTTGCCGTCTCGCGGTATTTCTGGCTGAAAGCCAGCTCGACCTTGACGCGGTCCGCGCCCGTGCCACCTGCGTAGGCATCGCCGATGACGTTGAAGCGGTTTAGACCAGCCGACGGATCGAACAGCACGAACTGCGACGAGCCCGGCAGGCGATCGAACGGCGGGTACGCGACCTGCTGATAGGCGTCGACCAGAAGCTCGGGGTTAAAGATGTCGCTGGTCTGCTTGCGATTGTCCGTGTCGAAGACGTACAGGCGGCCGTTCTGCTGCTTGAACGACACAACGCGCGTGCCCAGCGAGATCGCCGCCGAGTTGTACACGCCAGCCGGGTGGTTCTGGCGCAGGTACGAGGACAAGAACCACTTGGTGGCCGTGCCCAGTTCCTTCTTGTTGATCGCCAGATAGAAGTCGGGGTCCAAGCCCGCCTGATCGACCACCGCCGATGTGCGCAGCGCGCGGGCCCGCAGGGCCTTGGTCTCAGCCGAGACCGTGCGCGGCACCATCACGAACGGTGCATCCAGATCGAGCTGCAGAAGTGCGCTCTCCTCTTGCGGACCGCAGGCCGAGTGCAGCCCGCAGAACAAGAGCGCAGCGCCAGCAATCGGAGTTGCCGGGCGGCTTCCGAGCCAGCTTGTGAATACGGACTTGCGAACTTTGGTTCTCATGAGTTCCCCTCTCTGAGCAGCTTTCTGCTGCACCGTTCAAGCGGACGGGACCTTAACATAGGGCCCTGACACCCCCGCCAAAAAATGTTGGCAAATCAACAAGTTATGGTGTCGAGTGGTCGTGCCATGCCGATGTCCGAACCCCCCTTATTTGCCGTCGCTGAGCGACCGATATTGCGCACTATCTCGCTCAACCTGTGGGGTGAGCAGCCACCGCTTCAGCGCCGCCTTGAACTGTGTGCGGCAGGGCTGCATGGACTTGAGCCCGATGTCATCGCGCTGCAAGAGGTTCGGCAGGTCGAAGGCAGCGTCCCCAACACCGCGCACACCTTGGCGGCGGCGCTTTCGATGCACTGCGTCTTTCAAAAGACCGTGGCCTGGGGCGGCGGAGACGAGGGCCTAGCCATCCTGTCGCGCTTTCCCATCGTCGCGTCGGGTCACGTGCCCCTGCCCCACCCCATGCCTGAGCTTGCCGACGAGCGCATCTTGCTGTGGGCCCTTATCGACACGGGGGCAGGCCCGGCTCTAATGGGATCAACCCACCTGACCTATCGCATGACGCACGGCATCCAGCGCGAAGATCAGGTGCTGGCGATCGATCAAGCGGCCCGCGATCTGATCGCGCTTCACAAGCCGGTTGTCACAGCGCTGATGGGTGACTTCAATGCGGCTCCCGACACCGACGAGATGCGCTTCCTGCGCGGTCTGCACACGCTGGGCGGGCGCCGCACGTTTTATCAAGATGCGTTCCTGTGCCAAGACGCAGACGGCGATCTCAGCCACCGCCAGCCCGGAGCCGGCGCCACGTGGGCTCGTCGCAACCCAGCGATTCACAAGCTGCGCTTCTTAGAGATGGATCGCCGCATCGACTACATCTATGTCGGCCAGGCCAGTCGCGATGGGCGCGGCTTGGTGCAGCGCTGCCGCGTGGTCTTGGACCAGCCCGATGCCGAGGGCGTCTTTCCATCGGATCACTTCGCGGTCCTGGCCGATATCCAACGGATCCCGCTCTCATAGCGCGGTTCTTATTGTAAAATTTATCTGGCAATATAATCTCTAAATTAGACTGCATTGATTGCGATTAATAAATCGCTATTCCAATATGAAAATATGCATAATTTCCACCTGGGAAACAGCGGCACCAGCGCGCGGCCGTGCAGCGGATGCCGGTGCTGTTGACCGCGTGCTCGCGCACCTGATAGCGTCGGCGCTATGGCGTTTTCCATCGGTGGACATCTAGTTGCAGAAGAGCTTCATCGCGCGGGCGTGCGCGACCTGTTTACGCTGTGCGGCGGCCATATCGCGCCGATCTACGACGGCTGCCTGCGCTTTGGCATCCGCATGATCGACACGCGACATGAGCAAGCCGCTGCGCATGCCGGCGATGGCTACGCTCGCTTGACGCGTGGACCTGGCGTCGCGCTGGTGACAGCCGGACCAGGCGTGACAGATGCCGTGACCGGCGTCGCCAATGCGTACCAAGCGCAGTCGCCGCTGGTGCTTCTTGGTGGCGCGGCCGAGGTGCGCTCGGTCGGACGCGGCGCGCTGCAAGAGATGGAACAGCTTCCCGTGCTGCGATCGATCACCAAGTGGTCAGCGACCTGCACCGACCCGCGGCGCCTGCGCGAGATGGTCCAGACGGCGCTGCGCATGTCGATGGCCGGTACGCCAGGCCCGGTGTTCCTTGAGCTGCCCTTTGACATCCTGATGGCGCAGGTCGATCACAGCGAGCTCATCGTTCCGCCGCCGCTGCCGGCTTGGCCGCGCACGCAGGCCGATCCGCAGAGCATCGCCATCGCCGCCGCGCTCATCGAAAAGGCCGAGCGCCCCGTCATCTTCGCTGGCTCGCAGGTGTACTGGGAGAGCGCGCACGAAGCGCTGGCCCGCCTGTGTCAAGCGACGAACATTCCGGTGGTGATGAATGGCATGGGACGCGGCACGCTGCCTGCCGATCATCCGCAGGCCCTCAACCACGCGCGCAAGCGAGCGCTGCGCGGCACCGACTTGGTGGTGCTGATCGGCACGCCGCTCGACTTTCGCATCGGCTTTGGCGCCGGCATCAGCCCCAAGGCGCAGATCATTCACATCGACCGCGACCCAGCGCAGTTCAACAAAAACCGCGTCGCAGAGTTTTGTCTGTCTGGTAGCTCGGATCGCGTAATCGATCAGCTGACCGCGGCGCTTTCGGGTCAAGCTGCGGCGCAGCTTCGCGAACGCATCCAGCCCTGGCTGGCCGAGCTTGCCGCGGAAGAAGCCAAGGGCCAAGCGCAGATCGACGCACACATTGCGGCCCGCGGCCGGCCCATCAACCACTACCAGTTGTCGTCGGCCTTGGCGCAGGCGCTGGGGGCTGCCAAGCAGGGGCGCAGCGCAATCGCCGACGATGCCGTCCTGATTGGCGATGGCGGCGATGTCGTTGGTTTGGGCAGCAAAGTGCTGCCGCTGCGTCGCCCTGGTCAGTGGATGGATCCCGGCCCCCTCGGCTGCCTGGGCGTCGGAGCGCCGTTTGCCATCGCGGCCAAGGCGCTCGATCGCGAAAACAAACAACGTGTTGTCGTGCTGTCGGGCGACGGAAGCTTTGGCCTAAATGGCTTCGACTTCGAGACCTGCGTTCGCTTCGGAATGAAGGTCACGGTGGTCGTCGGCAACGATGCGGCATGGGGACAGATTCGCGGCCCGCAGGTCATGCTGTTCGGCACCGAGCGCTCGCCGGCCACTAAGCTGGCGCCGGTACGCTATGACCGCGTCGTCGAAGCATTCGGCGGAGTCGGCTTCCACGTCGACGATCCCGATGCGCTCTTGCCAACGCTGCAAAAGGCCATTGACCACCCCGACGTCGCCTGCGTCAACGTCACCGTCGATCCTGAGTTTGTCGTCGCATCGGGCGCAGCCAAGCTGACCGTCTAGATTCCCATCCCAGGATTCTTCCTCGTTCCCTGCCGGCCTCGTCGGCCGCATCCCAAGCAAAGCGCAGGTGCTCGACCGGAACAGCGTCGCTGCAGCGCAATCCTTTTCAGCGACGATATGTTAGACTTCCAAGTCTCATGTCGGATCGTACGATCGCGCCCGAAGTGTCTCTGAGCCCAGCTGCGACACCGGGCTCTACCGACGAAGTGGCGGCTCTGTCCGTACCTGAGCTGTCTTCCGTTTCCCCCCCGCCCAAGGTTCGACTAGAGCGCCTGTTTTCCTTGGGTCAGCAGAGCGGCCCCGACGGCGGCGACAGCGACGACAGCGGGCGCCCCTCGGTGCTGCACGAGCTGATCTTGCTGCTGGGGCGCGAGCTTCACGATCGCGCTCCGACGGATTCCGAGGCTCCGTCGCTGGCGACGCAGCTTGCGCTTCTGGTGTGGGATGGGCTGGGCCGGCCCGATGTTGCGCTGCCGCTGCTCAAGGACCGCGCGGGCGGCCACCCCGTCGCGCACGCTCTGCGCTTGCAGGCCGCGATCGACGATGCGCAGCCGGATGCGGCGCTGCGAGCGCTGGCAGAAAAGCTTCGCAACAGCGCAGGGCCCCAGGATCTGGTCGAGCTAGGCGAGCTTCTCTTGTTTGCCGCGGCGCATGACACCGCCGGAGCTGCGTCGGTGCTCGATACCTACGCTCTGGCCTCTGAGCTTTTGGCCAAGGGTGGCGAGCCCCGCATGCGCGCTCTGTCCTTGACGCTGCAGGGCAAACCAGCCGCCGCTGCTGCGACGCTTGAGTCCAGCGACGACCTCAACGATCGTCTGTGGGCAGCGGATCTACTGTTGCTCGGGCAGCCAGGCCTGTTTTCCGTCGGCCGCGGTGAAGTCGGGCCAAGTCAGGTCGCGCTGGGCCTGTTGGAAAACGTGGCCTTTGCTGGAGGGGGCGATGCCCTTGCTGCAGACGCCGTGACAGCGAGCAGCGTGGCGGCGGCGTTTGCCACGCTATCGGCACTAGAGCGCCTGCTGTGCTTGGCTCACGATCCGCGCAATGGTCTTGTGGCCCGTCGCTCGGAAATTTTGCGACGAAAGTTCGAATACCTCGGCGGCCTGTCTGCGATCACCGAGACAGCCAGCGAGATCACGCTGGCCCAAGGGCGCCCTTCAAACCGCGTCGAGCTTCTGGGAACCGCGCTAGAGCTAGCGGCACTTCTGACTGAGCAGAGCGACCGCGGAAGTGAAGCCGAGGCGATGGCTCTTTTCGACGGTGTCGCCACATTCTGTTCCCGCCATCGCGAGCTCAGTGCGGGGGTTGGGCGGTACCTGGCGCAGCTCTCGTCTGTGCGTCTTCACCTGCGGCGTGGCGAGGCTGCCGCTGCCGCCGAGCGATATCAGACGCTGGCGTATTTCTTGGTTGATCTGTCGGGCGGCCGCAGCGCCGCACAGAGCCTGACCAGCGGCGCCGCGGATGGAGAGACTGCGACCGCAACGCTGCTCGACCGACGCGCGCTGACCTCGGCCCTTTCGTACTTTGGCCGCGCCGCTGAGCTGCTCGAACGCGACGGCCGCGACACTGCGAGTGCCCTGCGCTCGGCCGCTCTGCTCGGGCGTGTCGCCGAGTTTGGCTGCTGGCACGAGACGCTGGTCCTGCGCCGCCTGCGCACTTTGCTGACCAGCGGGCACGATGGCCAAGCCGAAGCGATATCGGCGCTGGTTCGCTTGGCCGAGCAGGCGACGCCGCGTGGCGACGAGGCGTACACGCTGCGCCTATGGGCGCGAGCGGCCCGCGCATCCGAAGCGCTGCGCATTCCCGGTGGTGATGCCTATGAGCTCTCGCTGGGTGAGCTCTCGCCGCAGCCACCTCTGCCGGCGACGCGACGCGATCTGCTGGCCCTAGCGCGGCACAGCCGTCGACGAGGAAACCATCCCGAGCTGGTCTCAATCTACAGAAAACTAGGCCAGGTACCTGCGCGGTCGTTGCAGCCAGCCGGCGGAGCTGCCGATAGCTCGACGGCCGATGCCACGGCAGCAGCCGTCTTTAGCACCGCAGCCGTTGCCTTGGCGCTGAACCTAACCGACGATCTGTACGTCGACGCCGGGCTTCTGGCTCTGCAAGCGCAGGCAGATAGCTGGACATCCGCCGCCGGCAAAGGCGCATCTGAGCCTCGCAAGATCGAGCCAGGTAGCAGCTTGCTGGCCGATGCCACGCGGTTCCTGCTGCAGCAGCGTCAGGGCGTCGACGGACAAGCAACGGCGCAAGTGACCGAGGCCTTGAACGCGCTCCTTGTGCGCGTGCGCAACCCCGACACGCAAGCTCACCTGCTGCGCCAGCTTGGGCATTTTGCCAGCGAGATCGCGGCAGACATGGCGCTGGCAGAACGGACGTATCAGCAGGTCTTGCAGCGTCGACCACGCGATGTGATGGCTCTGCATGCTCTGGCGCGCTTGGCGCAGCAGCGCGATCAACCCGAGCCCGCCGTGCTGTTGCTGCAGCAAGCCGTCGAAGCCGCGCTGCAGTCGGGACAAGAGCCGCTGGTGCCGCTGCCGCCGGCTTTGCACGCGCTGTCTGAGAGCCTGCCTGGGCGACTGACCAGCACGGGTCCCACCGACAGTCAGCAAGCAGTTGGGGCGCAGGCCGCGGCGCTTCTATGTTGTGAGCTGGGCACGCTGTACGAGCACCTGGCGGATATGCAGAGCGAGCAGACCGGTGCCATCGATCAAGCGCTGGCGTGTTACAGCGAAGCGCTGCGTCGCGATCCGCGCTGCCGGACAGCGGCCCGCGCGCTAGTCACGCTGTATCGCACGATGGGTCGCCCGCGCGAGCTTCTGTCGGCCATGGATCGCTTGCTGCCACTTTTGCGCGACGATGGGCAGCGTCTGAGTCTGCTCTTGGAAATGGGCGCAGTTGCCACGAGCGAAGCTGCCGCGCCGCACCAAAGCGACGTTACACCGACGGGCGATCAGGATGCGCAGGCGCTTTCGTACAGCGAACAGGCGTTGCGCGCGTACAGCCAAGCGCTGGCCCTGCAGCCCAGCCACACCGACGCACTCAGCCACTTCGTCGAGCTGTGCCGTCGCTTGCGGCGCTACACCCTTCTGGTCGATGTCCTCAAGCCACTGCCACACACGGAAGAGGTGTTGTCCGCGCTTGAGCTAGCGTATGGCGAGCTTGGCGATCCGCAGGCGCTGGCTGCCGTGTTGGAAGAGCGGCTGGCACTTCTGGTGGTGGCGGCGGATATTCCGCGACCGCGCATCGCTCAGATCACGCGGACGCTCGCTGAGCTGTATCAGCGCCTGCACCGCAGCGACGATGAAGCGCGTGCCTGGGAGCGCTTGTATGAGCTGGCACCCGACGAGTTGGCGGATCATGTACCAGCGCTTCTGGCTTTGGAAAAGCGTTACGGACAAAGCGGTCGCCATGCAGAACAAGCGGCGCTGTTGGGACGAGCGATCGAGCGCTTGAACAGTGAGCAAGCACAGCAGCAAGGGGCCAGCAGCGAGCAGCTACTTGAGCTGCGCGAGCGACGCCGTGCGCTGCTGCTGCGACTGGGTGATGTGCAGCGCGACTTCTTGGGAGCGACTGCGCAAGCCACCGCGACATTTGAACAAGTGCTGCGCGAGTGGCCCAAGGAACCGACCGCGCTGCGCGCCCTGATCAGCTTGTACGGTGGTTCGGCGGCGATCTCGACGACGGCGGCGACGCCAGAAAAGCTGGCTGATCAGCGACGCATCCTGGGCCTGCTGCTGGACATTGCGGCAGAAGGAAGCGAGCGCTCGCGCGTGCTGCAGCAGCTCGGCGAGCTCGAAGAAAAACAGAACAACATCGACGAAGCATTTCGATACTTCGGGCAGGCATTCTTTATGGACCCGGCGAATCGGCCGGCGTTCACTTCGTACGAGCGCCTGTGTTACCTGCGCAAGCAGTGGCCAGAAGCGATCCGCATGTACGACGCGGCGCTCAAGCTTATTGAGACCCAAAAGACGCGATCGTATCGACCCGCTGATCTGCATGTGCGGCGCGGGCAAGTGCTGCTGACGTACTTGCAGCAGCCGGACGAGGCGCTGCTTTGCTATCTGAGGGCGCTAGAAAGCGACGCCGAAAACGACAACACGCAGACGACACTGGAAGGCATCTATGCCAATCGCAACCAGTGGCGCGAGCTTCTGAGCGTGTATGAAAAGCGCGCTTCGCTGGTGCGTGAAGACATCAAGCGCGTCGAGATTCTGCGACGTGCGGCCAAGGTCGCCACTGCCAAGCTGCGCGATATCAACGAAGCCGTGCGCTTCTATGAAAAGCTGCACGCGGTGGATCCCACGGATCCCGATGCGCTCGATGCGCTTGAGAGCCACTACGAACGCAGCCGCGACAACGAGAAGCTGTACAACCTGCTTGCTACGCGAGTTGCGCTTTCTGTCGACGAACAGCAGATCATCGCGCTGAACATGCGCATTGGCACGCTGTGCGAAGAAGGCCTGCGCGATCACGATCGGGCGATTCAGGCGTATCGGCATGTCATCGAAGTGCAGCCTACGCATCGCGAAGCGCTCGATGCTATGGCGCGATTGTTTGAAGCCAACGAGCGCTGGGCCGAGCTGATCGACGTCACGCGCAGGCAGATTCGCTTGGTCACCGATCGCGCGCAAAAGGCGCTTCTGTATTTCAAGTGCGGCTCGGTCACCGAGGCAAAGTTCGGCAAAGAAGACGACGCCATTCGCTATTACGAAGCCGCGGTGCGTACGTCAGCCGCCTGTTTGCCGGCGCTGCACAGCCTGCGCGATATCTACATTCGCCGCGAAGACTGGACCCGCGTCACGCAGACGCTAGAGCTGGAATCGAAGCTGTGGACGGAAGAAAAAGAGCGCGCCGGCATCTTGGCCCACATCGGGCAGATCTTCTTGGATCGCCTCGGCAATGCATCGCGCGCCATCGAGTTCTTTGAGCAGGCTCTCAGCGTCGATAAAGACAGCATGCCGGCCAACCGCGCGCTGTTCGCCATGTACTTTCAGCGCGGCGATTGGGAACGAGCCTTGGCGGCCAGCCAAGTGCTGCTGCAGAAAGCCAGCCGCGAAGGAGAGCCGAGCGAGCGCAGTGAGTTCCATCGCAAGCGGGCCATCGTCGCTCTGCGACTGGGCCAAGTGCGCATGGCCTGTGACAGCATCTCGGCCGCGCTGGATGTTTATCCCGAAAGTCTCAGCGTGCTGGAGCTCTTGGTCAGCTTGGCCGGCCGGCGACAGCTGCCCTATGACTTTGCGCCGCTGTGCCGTGAGCTAGAAAAACAGTACCGGCGACGTGATTTGCCACACTGCCTGGCTCGCGTGCTGTGTGCGCAGGCAGCGTTGATGCAGCAGGCAAATGATCTCGAAGGGGTCGAAGCGCTGCTGCAAGAAGCCGTGCGTGCAGCGCCACACGATCTGCTTCCAGCGCAGTCCTTGGCGACGTTCTGCGAGCGCTTGCGGCGATTCGAAGATGCGCGCAGCGTGCTTGAACAGTTCGTGGCTCAGCTTGCCCATGCGACGCAGATCCTCGATGAAAGCCAGCGGGCCGAGCTGCGGGCGCGGGCGCTTCTGCGGCTCTCTGAGATCCTCAGCGTATCGCTGATGAACACCGAACAAGCGCTCGGCGTTCTGCAAAGCCTGATCCAGGGCGAGCCGTTTCCGCCGCCTGCGCTCTTGCGCGATGCACGCTTCCGTATCGCGCAAGAGCTGTTCGTGCTTGGGCGCTATGGCGATGCCGGGGCAGCGATGGAGTCACTGATTCGCGACTCCAGTGGAACGCCGACGGCGGAATACAACGTGGATGCGGTGCTGCAGCCGAATGAGCAAGAGCTGCGCATGGCTGCGGGCAACGAAGAGCTCGCTCGCTATCACCACTATCTGGGTCGCATTCGTGAAACGCAGGGCGAGGATGCAGCGTCCCAGCGAGCGTACCGTCGAGCCATCGACTTGGTGCCGACGTTTTCCATGTCCGTGGTGGCTCTCGCTCGTCGGGCTCTGCAACAGGGCGAGCGAGCGCAGGCAGAGCTTTTGCTGCGCGATGCGCTAACGCAGGTTTCTGCTCCTACCACTCGAACCGACGGGGAAGCACGCGAAGAGAACCTGCAGCTGCGACGCACGATCAGCCGCTTGTTCGCCAGCCTTGATGTGAACCAGGCGATCGATTCGTATCGTCAGATCATTGCCTTGGCGACCCAGCAGGTGCCGCCCGAGTCGCTGATCTCGCAAGCTCTTCTCGATGACGGAGACGAGCCACGGGCAGCCTGGGAAACCCTGGACGATCGAGTTGCGCTGGCTGAGCTGCTCTTGCGACGACAGCGCGATCCGAACGCTGCGCGCGTCGAGATCATGCGGGTCTTGGCGCGCGATCTGCGGAACATGGCCGCCTATCCCGTGCTGACGGACGTATATGAACAGCTCGGTCAGCCGATCCGCGTCGAGCGCGTGCGAACCGTGGCCAGCCTGCTTGGATACGGCACCGCTGCCGAGCGCAAGCCGCCGCCCCGCTTGCTGGCCATCCGTCAGCCGATCAGCGATGAACAGCGAGGCCGGCTTCTGTGGTCCTCGCGACTGCTCAACACACCGCACTTCGAAGTTCTCGCCGCGCTGGCCGAAGGGCCGATCTTGTCGCGTCTGTTCCCGAGCCCGTGGCCGCTTTCGCTCGACGCTGATCGCGAGCCACAGCCAGCCAACCGCTTGTGGGATCCCGCGTTCAAGATGGCGATCGCCGACGCACAGCGCCTGTTCGGAATCGAAGTGGACGTGTTTTTTGTCGCTGGGCTGCCGGGCTATGTTCTCGCGCTTGAGGCGCCTCAGCCGGGATCCCGCCCGATTATCGTCCTTGATACATCGATCATGCAGTGTTCCGACGGAGAGCGTCGCTTTCTGCTCGGCCGTGCGATGGAGTCGCTGCGCTCGCAGTACGCGTTCTTGCTTCGCCTTTCGGTCAATGAGCAGCAGCACTGGTTGCGCCTGATGACGGGCCTTCTGGCTCCCGCGGCGCAGCGAGACACTGCGACGACAGAGCTAATGCAGCAGCTCTCCGAAAGCGCGCAGACTCGCTTGGCCTATGCCCTGGAACAGGCGGCAGCCACAACGGCCCCTGGCTCGGTTCCTTTGGCGATGCGAGATCCGCAGGCGTTCTTGACGGTGCTGCCGATGCTCGCCGACCGAGCAGGCCTGATCTTCTGTGACGATCTGACGGCGGCGCTGCGCATCCTGATGCGCCTGCACGGCCTGAAGCCACGAAACAGCGACGAACCAGGCACAAGTCGCAGCCAGCAAAGCCTTGATGTTCTAGACGGCGGAATCCTGCTGGGCCAAGTACCGGGAGGCACTGAGCTCGCACGGTACTACGTATCCGACAGGTATCACGAGCTGCTGTCCGCGATCCGCGACACATCACGCTTGTAATCGCGGCAAACAAAAGGCTATTCTTCCTCCTGGCAGTCGGTGTTGTCCTCCGACGCCCAAGGTAGAGGGACCAGGCAAGGCATGGGCTCTAAGTTCCGCTCAGAAGTGAACAGTCGCGATGGGGTCTGTACCCTGAAGATCGCGGGTGTGATCGATGAGGACAACGAGCTTGTGCCCCTTGAGAGTCAGCTTGGTAACGGTCCGATGGTGCTGGACCTGGGCGAGATCGAGCGCATCAACTCGTGCGGCGTGCGCGACTGGGTGAACTGGCTCGGCCGTATCGAGAAGAACGGTGCCCGTCTGGTCTTTGTGAACTGTTCGCCTGCGATCGTTTCGCAGATCAATCTGGTGAACAACTTCACAGCCAACGGCATCGTCAAGAGCTTCTACGCTCCGTACTTCTGTCCGCGCTGCAAGAAGGAAAAGCTGCTGCGCCTAGAAGCGCGCGATCTGGCCAAGAGCGCGCCGATCGCGAAGGCTCCCACCTGTCGCTGCGACGAGTGCGACGGCGTGATGGACTTCGACGAGATGGAGGAGTCCTTCTTCGCCTTCCTCAACAACGCAAAGAAGATCTACGGCGATCCCAGCTTCGAAAACACGCTGCGCGAGATCGCAGCGGCCGGAGAAGCAGGGCGGCAGATGAAGCCGCGGGTCACGGGGGGAAGCCTGCCCCCGGCCTCGACTGCGCCGAGCGGAACGCCCACGAGCCAGCCGCCTTCGTCGGTGTCGCCTGTGAATCGAACTCCGACGCAGAAGACTCCGCCGGGATCGAACGGGACAAGTAACGCATCCCAGCCTGCCAGCCAGTTCCAGGGCAACGGTGTAACCACACCGCCGAAGGCGAGCCCAGGACCAGGCAAGCTGTCGACCCATGGAGCGGCAGCCAGCTCACAGCCGAAGCTGACGCCAGTTCGTGCCGACGCACCCGCGACAACACCGTCGCTGAGCGGAGCGGCGGCCATGACCCCGCCCCCTGCATTGGCTGCGTCCAATGCCGCCCTAAAGCCAGTGTCCAAGCCGATTTTGCCGTGGGTCTTGCTTGGCGTGTTCCTGCTGGCTGCAGCGGGCCTCTTGGCCTTCGCGCTTCTGCGCTAGGGTCACAGAGCCGCCCAGCTGATCTCGCAGCGTCGAGGCCCTTGGCTTACCGACGATGGCGCGAGGCACTCAGTAGCTCATCGAGCTTGCCCGATGGCGGCAGCAGTCGGCAGCCACAGCGCACGATGAGCTCTTCTTGCCCCGCAATTCCAGATCCACCCAAAAGGATTGGACAGCGGTCGCCCACCGCCTCGTGCAGGCTGATCAGCAAGCGCTGTAGTTCGTTCGGCTCGCGGCGCAGCACGATTGAAACCGCGACCAGAAGCGGGGCCGCTTGTCGCGCTGCTGCCGCCAGTGCAGCGATCGGTAAGTCTGGCCCCAGATAGACGGGCTGCCAGCCCTGCTCTACCGCCTCGATCGCGAACAGCAAGAGCCCGCCTTCGTGCAGGTCGCCTGGGGGACAGGCGCACAGGACGGTCTTGTTGCTGCTGCGATGACGCAGCGTCTCTAAAAGCATCACCAGCTTGGCCCGCACCAGGCTGGTGCCAAAGTGCTCGACCGCGACGGAGATTTCACCGCGATGCCAGCGATCTCCAAGCTCGCGCATCAGCGGTACCAGGATCTGTCGGCACGCTTCGAGGGGCGGCATCATCGAAAGCGGACGCGAAAGCAGGCTCTCGGCCTCGTGCTGGTCAAAGCGGGCGAAGGCTGCAACGAGCCTTTCGATGTGATCGCCGTAGCTCGTCAGACCCGATACCGGCACCGGAGGTTCATGGATCGCGGTGCCGGCTGCTTCGCGCAAGTGCGTGCGCGGAAGCTGAGCGACCTCCATCGGTGCGATGCCGCGCTGCACCAGCCTTTGGGCGCCGACCAGAAGCGCGACATCCTCGTCGGAATACAGACGATAGCCGGCTGTCGTCCTCTCTGGCACCACCAAGCGATAGCGCGCCTCCCATGCGCGGATTAGGGCGGGTGACAAGCCAGTCATCTGCGAGACCGTGCGAATCCGATACTTGCTCACACAACCAGCTTGCGCGGTCAAGACGGCTTTGTCAATGCTTTGTATAAAGATCGATCTATGCAAGGGCACATTTTCTCGACGGAGTGATTCCTGAATGGATCAAACGTTTGACAAACCATGATGATTTGTATATGGTTTGTTCATGGTTTGCTTGACACCGCAAGTCAGGCAGAAAACGGTTCACACGCTGCCGTCACGGTCCGAAGACAAACGGCCGTCTGACCTGCTCACGATGCAAAGGAGCCAGCCCCCATGCCGACGATGACTCCCGCCAAGAAAGCTCTCGCTGAAGCGATCGCAGATAGCCGGCCCGTCATGCTGCGCCAAGCTCGCCGCATGCTGCGCGGCTCTGAAGGTGCCGAAGACGCGACGCAAGATGCGCTCCTTGCAGCGCTGCATCACATCGACTGCTTCCGCGGCGATTCCCAGCTGGGCACGTGGCTGTATCGTGTCAGCGCCAACGCGGTCCTGATGTCGTTGCGTCGTCAGCGTCGTGCCGGAGATCGCACCCAGCGCGCACTCACCAGCTTGCCCGGCGATTCCTGCTGGCTGCACGGCGCGCGTAGCTCTGCGCAACCGCACGCGCAGCTAGAAGAGGCACAGAACGCCGAGCTTCTGCGCTGGGCCATCGAAAAGCTACCCGAGCGCTATCGCGCCGTCGTCGAGCAGTGTGATCTTGCTGAAAAGCCGATCGATGTGGTCGCCGCTACGCTGGGCATCACCATCGGTGGCGTACGCACGCGTCGTCTGCGGGCTCACCGCATGCTGCGCACCACGCTCAAAGATCGCGGCGATCGCTAGCTTCTTTCCCTCGCTCGCTTACGACTTCTGCTCGGGGTTCTCGTACACCGCACTCGGAACCGAGAGCTCAATGCGCACATCGGGGCGAATGCGCAAGGCTCCGAGCATGGCCGTGTATGGCTTGATGCCGAAGTCCGGTTGATGCAGCACAACTTCGGCAACGAACCGCGACCCGACCGCTTTCACGTCCACTCGCAAGGGACGACGCTGGCCGTGCAGAGTCAGCTCGCCGCTGACCTCGAAACCGACGTCATGCTTCACGACGCGTGTGCTGCTAAAGCGTATCGTCGGGTAGCGCCCTGCGACCAAGACCTCTTCGACGATGTTCCGTTCGATCTTGCGGCGATCGGCTTCGGAAAGCGCCGCGGCATCCTCTCGTCCATCGCGCATCGCGTGCATGACGCGCAGCGAGTCCGCAGCGAACTCGGCGTTTACCCCACCGTCGGTCACATCGACTGTAAAGCGCGTCACTCGCAGCTTCAGGTCGTGCGCGACAGAGGCAAGCAACCCTTCCTTGAACGTAAAGACCAAGCACTCGGCAGAGCTAGCATCCACACGTGACATGCCGGCATTCTATGCCGCTGCTGCGACGTGGGCTACTTTGCCGGCGGCTTGGCTGGGACACGACGCCGTGGAGGGTCCTTCGGTGGCTTGGCCGGCCCAGCGCTCAGCTTGCGCAGCCCTTGTGCAACGGCCTGACTGACGGCGTCCTTGACGGCTTCAGTCAGCGCATCACGCTCTTGATTCTGGCTGATCTGGGCTCCGACCTCGATCTGCACTGCGGATTCTCCGTCACCGCCCAGCGCTAGCTGGGGGTCACCTGGGTACAGCGTGCCGACCAAAGACAGCTTCACGCTCTGTTCCAGCAGACGGAAGCGCCGCCCCGTCGGAGCCGGTCGCAGAGCTCGTTCGACCTTGAGCAGGCGAAGGGTCACTTCGTAGCCGCGCAGTCCCCGTCGCTGCAGCTCTTCCTTGATGCGCGCGGGCGGAGCATCCGCAGCCACTCCGTCGAGCTCTAGAACAACCTCAGGGCGCTTGCGAAGCTCTGAGACCAGGTTCTCACGCGCCATCTCGATGACGGCATCCGCCGGGCTGCGCGCTGGTGCAGCCGCCATGGACGGCGCCGCTCCACCGTCGGGCAAGCTTCCGCCTGCGGGTGTCGTGGCAGGGGCCGCTGGGACGGACTCAGCCCCCACCATCGCCGTCGGAGCCATCTCGACTCCACGCAAGCGCAGGTAGTAACGCGGCCCAGCCTCGGCAAGACGAGGCACAAGCAGAGCGAGAGGAAGGACCCAAAGAACATCCCGACGATGCAGCCAGAGACCGCCCTCTGGCCCCCTAAGCGAGCGAGTTGATCTGGACATACCGAGTAACTATACAAATGAAATTAGTTTTTTGAATTACAAATTCGATGCCCCCATCAGCCGGCTTGGTAGCTCGTTCTCAGGCGGGCTGTCGAGCGAGCGGGACCCGCCCGCTTCGTAACTAACTGTTCCCGCCGAGTCAGCTTTTTGATATCGTCGAAAAAATAAATTGTCAGGGTCTGCAGCGCCCAAGCACATCCAGCCACGCTGGTCCTCTGTCAAAGCGCTTGACCCTAAATCGACGGGCATCGTAAGGTAGGCCGCAATCACAGCCTGGTTTTTGCCGACGGCAACCGTGCCCATATGGCACGCAAAGGAGCATGACCAGATATGTTCTCCATCCTGATCTCCGAAAAAGGTGGTGAGACGAAGCGTCTAGAGTTCGACCGACCCGAGATCACAATTGGTCGAGTGCAAGGCAACGACATCGTCCTCCCGAAGGGGAACGTATCCAAGCGTCACTCGCGCATCGTTTTCAAAGACGGCAAGTACATCATCGTCGACCTAAAGAGCACCAACGGCACGTATGTCAACGGCCGCAAGATCACGGCGCCGCTGGTGGTGAAGGGCACCGACAAGATTTACATCGGTGACTTCATCATGAACATCGAGGAAGGCTCCGGGCCATCGACGAGCTCGACGGCCGATCTAGAGAGTGCTGGCCGTCCGCCGCCGCCTCCTCCTCGTCCGGGGGGGCGTCCGCCGATTGCGACGGTGCCCGCTATTCGGGCTGAGCCGACGTCGATGGACGTCGCCGCAGGCATGGAAGACGAGCTGGATGAGCCTGATGAGTCGGCAAAGTCGCCTGTGCCTGTCCCTGATGCCAGGGCGACGCGGCCAACACCGCCACCGTCTCCGCCCGCTGCTCCGCCGGTTTCTGCCCCGCCGCCACCAGCAGCGCCGCCGTCGCCGCTGCGCATCAGCACGAAGCCGCCGATCCCTGGCAGTGCAAGTGCAGAGATGGCGGCGCTGGATCGACCCATCATGCCGGCGGATCGGATCTCCGACAAAGCGACGATGATGGCCGGCGATGCGCCTCGCATCCCATCGCCGCCTAGCGCCCCTCTGCCCGGCCCGGTTCCGGTGCCGCCTCCGACGCTGCAATCGCTGACGCCGATCAGTCCGCCGTCGGCGCCACCGCCAGCCGCGCCGCCGGTTTCACTTGCACCGCCAGCCGCGCCTCCTCCTCCGGTGGCAACGACACCGCCGCCGATGTCGATCGCGGCACCCCCTTCGGCACCGCCGCCCTCATCGGCCTTGCCTGCTCCGCCCGTCGGCACACCACCGCTGGCTGCGGCACCGCCACCGGTTGCGCCTCCCACGGCTCGTCCCCCGCTGGCTCGCTCGACACCATCAACGACGCCCTCGGTAGCGCCAGCCAGTCGACCGGTAACGCGCTCGGCGACACCTGCCGTCGGCGCCGCAAGTCGACCCGCAGTGGGCAGTGTAGCTGCTGCGATCGAAGATCCGCAGCGACGGCGCTACATCGAGGCGCTCACGCAAGTGATCACCAAGGCCGTGGATCAGCTAGGCCTGGCCCAGGCCACACCCGATCAGCTCAGCGACGCAGAGGCCAAGCTAGATAAGGCCACACGCGACATCGCAGACAAAGTCTTTCCACTGCCCCTGGGGCTTGAAAGCGAAGCCTTGGCAAAGATGGCCCTGGCTGAGCTAACAGGCTGCGGGCCTCTCGATGAGCTCTTGGCCGACGAGAGCGTCCATGAGGTTGCCGTGGCGGGTCCCGATCGCATTTTCGTCGATCGCGGCAGCGGGCAGAGCTTGCACGAGCGCGTCTTTTCGTCGCCTGCGGCCGTGTATCGAGCCATCCACCGCATGGTCACGCGGGCCGGCGGTCGTCTGGACACCGGCATCCAAGAGATTCGACTGGACACCGGGGCCTTGTTGCAGGCAGCCTTGCCGCCACTGGCGCGAGTTCCGTCGCTGGTGCTGCGCCGAGCGCGCAAAACCGGTGGCCGGCTGCAAGATCTTGTCAATCAAGGCGTGCTCTCGGCAGCGATGTCCGAATTCCTCGAAGTCTGCATGCGCGAGCGCCGCAACCTTATCGTTTCTGGCTATGGCCGCGGGGTCATGCTGGGCGCGCTTGGTGGGGCAACGGCCGCTGGTGCGCGCGTTGTCACCGTCGAGCCTGTCAGTGAGCTTGACCTTTCGGCGACGCATGCGGCATGGATTGGGCTGATCGGACGCGGCTTGGAAATGCGCAGTCTGATCGGTCACGCGGTTCGCATGCACCCAGATCACCTCATCATCACCGATGTCCGAGGCCCCGAGGCCCTCGACGTTGCCGCTGCCCTCTGTGGAGGCCAAGGCGTCGTCGTCGGGGCCGACGCAGCCTCGTCACGTGAAGCGGTGGGTCGTCTGGAGTCGCTCGCACGCTTGTCCAATGAATCCCCATCGCGCAAAGCCTTGCGCGAAGAGCTAGCGCAGAGCCTGAACTTGGCGGTCCACGTGGGCCGGACAGCTGGCGGCGCCTATCGTGTCATGGAGATCTCGGAAGTCATTCTGAGCGAAGAAGGCGGCATCGAGCTTCTGCCGGTGTTCTCTTTCAAGCCAGAAGGAGGCGATGGGCAGTTCGTGGCCACTGGTCACGTCCCAGCCTTTGCAGGATAACGAGGCTTCGTGGAACCCTAACTGAGAGTCAGGTGGAGCTTCTGTGTGGAGAGTAATCGCCACAGATAAGGATGGACGGGAACTCGCGCGTAAGGAAATGGACGCGGGCGAGTTTACGATTGGCCGCGATCAGGATCGTCAGATGGTCCTCGCATCGCCCAGTGTTTCCCGTCGCCACTGCCGGGTGCGCATCGAACCGACCGGCGTCTCGATCATCGATGACGGCAGCGCTAACGGCATCGTGATCAACGGCGCTCGTGTCCCTGCCAATACGATGACCCCCATTCCACCGAACACGCGGGTTGAGATCGCGGAGTTCCGTCTGCTCGTGGAACAGGTGGGAATGGCGCCGCCGCCGATGGCTGCACCGCCGATGGCTGCACCGCCCATGGCCGCACCGCCCATGGCCGCACCGCCCATGATGCCAGGCATGATGCCGCCGCAGCCTTTGCCACAGATGCCGTCGGCCGTGCTGCCAGGGGCGGCCTTGCCGCAAAGCGGAATGCCTCCCGCAGGCGGTGGCCCAACCGACTTGGTTCGCCTGATTGCCGAAGGCGGCCAGTACAGCGGTCGCGTCTTCGATCTGCCTGGAATGGCCGAGATTACCGTCGGGCGCGGCGTCGGCAACGACCTCGTCCTCGACGATCCCTCGATGTCGCGCAAGCACTCAAAGATGCGACGCATCGGTGGGGGGCGGATTGAAATCGAAGATCTGAACTCGGCCAACGGGACCTACGTAAACGGGCGCAAGATCACAAGCGCACAGGCCGGCCCAGGTGACACGGTTCGGTTTGGTGAGCTGATGTTCCGGCTCGATGGAAGCGGCGGATCGGGCGGAGCCAAAGCGTCGCAGGCGGTCGCCAACCTGATGGGACCGCCGATCTCGCCGAACGTAAAGAAGGTGTTCCTGGGGCTTGCTGGAGTGACGGCCTTGGTCTGGCTGATTTGGATCATCAAGCTGATCGTTCCCTCGGGTCCTCCGAAGGGCGCCGTTGAGCAAGCGATCGCCGCGAAGATCCAGGAAGCCGAAAACCAGGTGCGGATCGCCAAGGAAGCATTCAACAAGCAGGAATGGCAGAAGGCCAAAGATGCGGCAGAAGCCGCGCTTGAGATCGATCCAGTCAGCCTGGAAGCGGTCCGCCTGCGAGCGCAGTCCGCACGCGCAGCAGAAGACGAAGGCAAGTACAAGGCCGGCAGCGTCGAGCTAGACAAAGGCACGCCTGATGGCATTGCAGCGGCCGTTCGTATCTATGACCAGATGTCTCCTGATAGCGCGTACCGCCAGGAGTTTGCCGACAAGCTGCGCACCAAGCTGATCGCGGCTGGCGAGGACTACTTCAAGTCCAAGAAGTACCGCGATAGCGCAGAAGTGCTGTGCTATGCCTTCCGCGTTGCGCCGGCCAACCAGAAGCCGGGCGCCAGCACGATCAAGACGCTCCGCGATGCTGAAAAGCGCGCCCGCCTCTCTAACCCCTGCACCGTCAAGTAGATCCAACATGGCCTTCTTTGAGGCGCTGCGAGCGGCTGCTGGCCGTTATGCCGCGTTTGTTCATTTTCTTGGCGCACCTGCCACGTTGACATCGCTGGATGCTCTGACGAAACGTGCTGCCTGGCCGTTGCCGACGGAGTATCTCGACTTCCTGCGATCGTTTGACGGTGTGACGCTGTTTCTCGAAGCGCAGAGCTTGTTTTCCTGCGACAGCGTTCAGCCCGTCGACGGCACACCAGAGGGGCGCTCGTATCTGCATATCGGCGATTGCGCCGATGGAGCGCTCTGGCTGGATGCATCCGGTCGCATCTCGCTTGTTGACGCGAGCGCACCGGACCCGATCGTCGTCGGTAGCCACATCGAAGCCTTCATTGATGCGACTTTGGCCCGCGAAGCCCTGATCGTGGATCGCCAGGGCGAATTCCGCGATGTCTTCGTCGGCGACGACGAGCTAGAGCTAAGCGTGCGCAAAAAGCGGGCGGCGTGTGGCAAGCGTGAGGATCCCGGCGCCGCGCTGCCTTGGTTCGAACAGGCTGAGATCGCGTACGAAGAGGGCGATGTCGATGCGGCACTGGCTGCGCTGAAACAGGCCGTGATCCTTGATCCGCTGGCTGGGCCGGCGTGGGGGCTTCTGGCTGCGTTGTACCAAGCCGCAGGTCAGCCCGCGGGCGCCGAGCATGCGGCCTTGCAGGCAGCGGCAGCGACATGGCATGGACCGCTGCGCGCCAGTCGCCTGTTGCTGGCCGCCCGAGCCTGCCCAAGCAGAGCCGCCGAGCATGCTCGTGCCGCGTGGCAGGCCGATGATCAGCTTGCCGAGCGCTTGCTAATCGAAGCGCAGGATGCCTTGGATGCAGCCGAGCTGACCGAGGCGCGCCATGTGACCGAGCAGCTTCAGCTTCTTCTTTCCGCCGAAGCCGGGCTCTCGGACAACGCGGAACGGCTCGCGCAGGCACAGCAGAAACTAGTCACCTTGGAAAAACAGGTCCGCACGCGCAGCGCTCTGCACGTCGTCGGCTAGGATGTCTGGTTCCGCCGTTCGACGGTGGGAACGACTGCAGCCGAGGGATCGCCGCGATCGATACTCATGGCGGGAGCGGTGGCCGTTTCGCCTTGCTCGGCAGCTGTCGCTGTCGGCAGCAGCGCACCGCTGGGCTTGGCTTCCTCGGCGGAATCGTTGCTGTGGCGTTGCCACCAAGCCGCTGCCGACCGCGCGCTCCAGTGGCTGGCACAAGTACAGGTAGCCAGGGCTTCCTCTAGCTCGCTGGCCGATGCAGGGCGGTCGTTTGGCTCTTTCGCCAGGCAGCGTGCGACCACCGCATCAAGATCGGCAGGCAGATCCGACACAACCGTACGCAGCGACGGAGCAGGCGTCGTCAGATGCGCTGCCAAGACATCCATATTGGTGGCACCACGAAACGGCGGATGACCCGTCAGCAGATAAAACGCCACCACCCCGATGCTGTATAGGTCGCTGCGTGCATCCAGAGACGTCGCAGCGCGAATCTGTTCAGGCGACATGAATGACGGCGTGCCCAAGATGCTGCCCGGCAGTGTGCGAAATGACGATGGCAGCGACGGCATTCCAGGCGGCAGCGAGACCGAGGGCAGCGCCGACAAGATGACGGGCGGGGTGTCATCACCGGTCTTGGCCGCGGCATCGCTCTGCTGCACGAGCCCAAAGTCCAAGAGCTTGATCACGTCGTGCTGCGTGCCGCGCGAACAGACAAACAGGTTACTAGGCTTGATATCGCGGTGAATCAACCCAACGGTGTGTGCTTCGGCCAGCGCGTGGCAGACCTGGCGCAGCAGATACACCGTGCGTCCTGGCGAAAGCGGTCCATGGCGACGTACGAGCTGTTCCAGCGACAGGCCATCTAGAAATTCCATGACGTAGTAGAACGTCCCGTCTTCGGCACGGCCATAGTCGTACACATCGACGATGTTCGGGTGGCGCAGGCTGGCTGTGGCCTGCACTTCGCGCTCGAAGCGCTGCAAGCTGCGCGAGATGTCTTGGCTGTCTTCGCGGATCAACTTGATGGCGCACGGCCGACGCAAGAACATGTGCTGCGCGCGATAGACTTCGCCCATGCCGCCGGTACCGATCCGATCGAACAACCGGTACTGTCCCAGGCGACGGACTGCGGCGACGGCTTGGCGCAGCTCTGTCAGCTTGTACGTCGCCATCAGGCCGGTCACCGCGCCGATGCCCAAGGTCGCAGCCACCTGCAGAAGCACTGGGCCCAGATACCAGCTACGCACAGCGGGCTCGCTGCGCAGCGCGATCAGAAGCAGGTTGAAAAGTGCCGCGCCGATGATGCCGCCAATGACGAAGCAGCCTCGACGCAGCGTGTTGGGAAAAAAGACGCCGTACAGCGAGATACCGATCACCCAGTTCAGGCAGTAGCCATAGCCCAAGACCAAGCTGGCGTCGGACCAGGACAAAATCATGCTGTGATGGCCAGGGCCGCTCGCTGAAAGCTGAAAGAACCAGTGGCGTTTCCAGGGAAGCTGATCGCTGCTGGACCACAGGCCGGGCGGAAAAGGGCGGCCGTGCGTGTACCAAAGGTGCTGCGCGACGCAGACCAGCAACGCGGCGAGAGCGATGCCAAGAATCTCGATGCGACGAAGCTGGACCAGCGACAGACGGCGTTTGCTCCACAAAAGCCCGGTTAGGGCCGACATGATCAGCCCAAGTCCGATGTTGCCGCCGACCACACTGCGAGCGTACGCGCTGTCGATGGCACCACGGGTTAGCTCGCGAGCGATGTTGAGGACGCTGTAGGCGACGATGAGCGCAAAGGCAACGCGCATGCGCCGCCGCAAGAGCGTCGCGACCTCGGTCTCGCTGCTTGGCTGACTGCGCTCGGCGGGCGCCAAGGCGACCTTTCGTCCTGGCTCGGTGCTGGGGACGGATGACATGGGAACCACTGCTGACCTCACGACCCGTGGGAGCCCGGCGCTCGCCCCTTCGCCGCCATCGTCCCCCATCCTGTCCATTGCACGTTCAGGCGATCGGCCCACAGACGGACCCTCGTTTCACTGTATCGACAAACGGACCCGGCCAGAAGACCCACCCAGCCGGCCCTCGCGGAACCGGCACGATATCCGACCCAGCCATGCGCGGCCCGGCCATTTGCTATGTTCCCGACGGAGAGCCGGCGATGCTCACGCCGCAAGTGGCCTAGATTTTCTGTTGACCCCAACGCGCGGTGCCCGTAGTGTGTCCCCATAGACTGAACCGTCAGTCTAGCGTTTGTTCATTGCATCCCCGCTGCCCCTCGCTGCGGTGCTGGTTCGTCAAGAACGGAGTCACGGGAATGAACTTGTTCGTCTCGCCAGAGTGTCGGGATCGCAAAGAGCCGGTGATGATCGGCATCGATGTCGGCTCGACGACGGTCAAGGCGGTCGTGGTCGACCCGCAGAGCAAGCAGATCTTGTGGAGCGACTATCTGCGGCACCAGACCAAGCAGGCCGAGTTCGTGCTCGACTTCTTGCAACGCATCGCCGCTGACTTTCCCCGTCTGCCGCAGGACGCCGCGCGCATCTTTATGACCGGCTCGGGCGCATCGCCGATCGTGCCGCACATCGGCGCCAAGTTCGTGCAAGAGGTCAACGCCGTCACGCTCGCCGTCGAGACGCTTCATCCTGACGTCCTTTCGGTGTGCGAGCTAGGCGGGCAGGACGCCAAGATCATCATCTTCAAGAAAAACGACAAGACCGGCGACAAGCAGGCTTCGACGTCGATGAACGACAAGTGCGCCAGCGGGACGGGCGCCACCATCGACAAGTGCGTGCTCAAGGTCGGCCTGCCCAACGAAGAAGTCGTCAAGATCGCGTTCGATGACAGCAAGCTGCATCACGTCGCAGCCAAGTGCGGCGTCTTCGCCGAGACGGACATCGTCAACTTGGTGAAGTCAGGCATCCCGTCGATCGAGATCATGAACTCGCTGGCCGATGCCATCGTCATGCAGAACCTATCGGTGCTGACGCGCGGCAATACGCTCAAGCCCAAGGTGCTTTTGCTCGGCGGGCCGAACACGTATCTGCCGTTTCTGCGCGACTGCTGGCGTAAGCGCATCCCCGAGACCTGGCGCGATCGCGGCTTTGATTATCCGCGTGATGTCGCCATCGAAGAGCTGATCCTCGTCCCCAACAACGCGCAGTACTACGCCGCGTACGGCGCTGTGATGTACGGCACGTACGAAGCCAAGGACATCGGTCGTTACAAGGGCAGCGAGGGCCTGTCCGAGTTCATCCTGCACGGCCGCAAAGCGCGCCTGGGTGACACCGCGGGCCCACCGCTTCTGCGCGCCAAAGCCGTCGAGGAAAAGCGCGACGAGCTAGAGGAATTCCGTCAGCAGTACAAGATCCCCCGGTTCGAGAAGAAGCAACTTGAACCCGGTCAGGTCGTGCGCGCCGTCATCGGCATGGACGGAGGATCGACGAGCAGCAAGGCCGTGCTCATCGACTACGACACCGCCGAGATCTTGACCAAGGAATATCAGCTCTCGAAAGGCAACCCGATCGCCGATACCAAGGAGATCCTGGCCCGCATCAAGAGCTATGTCACCGAGCAGGGCGCGACGCTGCAGCTTATGGGCTTTGGCGCGACGGGCTATGCCGCGGACGTGCTGGAAAAGTCGGTCAAGTCGGACGTGAACATCGTCGAGACGGTCGCGCACATGATGTCGGCCGTCCATTTCTTCGGCGATGTCGATGTCATCTGCGACATCGGTGGACAGGACATCAAGGTCCTGTTCATGGAAAACGGCGACATCAAGAACTTCCGTCTGTCGAATCAGTGCTCGGCGGGAAACGGCATGCTGCTGCAGGCCATGGCTGATCAGTTTGGCGTGCCGATCACCAAGTACGCGGACGTGGCGTTTGATGCCGAGCTATCGCCGAAGTTCAGCTATGGCTGCGCCGTGTTTCTCGACAGCGATCGCGTCAACTTCCAGAAGGAAGGCTATTCGAAAGAGGAGCTTTTGTCGGGCTTGGCGCAGGTGCTGCCGAAGAACGTGTGGCAGTACGTCGTGCAGATCCCGCGCATGGCCAGCCTGGGTCGCAAGTTCGTTCTGCAGGGTGGCACGCAGCACAACTTGGCAGCGGTCAAAGCGCAGGTCGATTACATCAAAGATCGCGTGCCCGGCTGCGAGGTCTATGTCCACCCGCACACGGGCGAGGCTGGTGCCATCGGGGCAGCCATGGAGACGCTGCGCGTCGTTAAGCGCCGCGGGCAGTCGACCTTTATCGGCATCGACGCCGCCATCGACCTGAAATACACGTCGAAAAACGACGAGTCGACGCGCTGCCACTTCTGCCCGAACAACTGCGCCCGCACCTTCATCGACACCGAGACGCCCGACGGCGACACCAGCCGTTACATCGCGGGCTTCTCGTGCGAGAAGGGCACCGTCGAGTCCGAAGAGGCAATGCTGGATCTGACCAAGGTGCGCAAGAAGCTGATGAAGCAGTTTCCCAACTTGGTCGATTACGAGTCCAAGCAGCTGTTCCGTCACTTTTACGATCCGCCGCCGATGCCCACCGCCGACGCGATGATCGACGACATCGAAGTGAAAAAGACGCTGCTCGGCGGCATCAAGCGCGTGCCGATTCGGCGCCTGTTTCAGCGCAGCAGCGACGCGTCGGCAAAGAAGCGCGCCAGCACGCGCATCGGCATTCCCAAGGTCCTTAACGTCTGGACCATCGCCCCCTTCCTTCGCACGTATCTAGAGACGCTTGGCATCCAGCGCCAAAACGTCGTGTTTTCCGACGACACCAGCGAAGAGATGTGGCAAGAGGGCGGCAAGTACGGGTCGATCGATCCCTGCTATCCATCCAAGGTGGCGCAGGCGCATATCCACAACCTGCTGTTCCATCACCACAGCGAAAAGAAAAAGCTGTCGGCGATCTTCTTCCCCTGCATCACGCACATTCCGCCGGGCCTGCACAAGGTGATGGACACCGCGTCGTGTCCGATCGTCGCGGGGGCGCCCGAGGTCATGAAGGCGGCCTTCACCAAAGAGGTCGACTTCTTCGCGACGCGCGGCATCAAGTACGTCGACCCGGCGCTGACTTTCGTCGAACCGGCGCTGCTTCGCCGCGTGCTGTTTCAGACGTTCGGTCCGCTGCTCGATGTCACCGAAGACGAGAGCGATTACGCCGTCGAGCAAGGCCTGCGCGCGATGGATGTCTTTGACAAAGAAATCCAAGAGCGCGGCAAAGCGATCCTGGAAGTCGTCGAAGAAGAAAATCGCGTCGCGGTGATGCTGATCGGTCGCCCGTATCACAGTGACCCCGGCCTTAACCACGGCGTGCTCGAAGAGTTCCAGGCGCTTGGTTATCCGATCTTGTCGATGCGCTCGATCCCCAAGGATCCGCGCTGGCTGTATCGCTTCTACAAAGAAGACATCGACAAGGGCCTTATCGACGGGCCGCTCGAAGTCAACGATGTGTGGCCCGAGAACTATTCAGCGAACAGCGTGCAGAAAGTGTGGGCCGCGAAGTTCGCTGCGCGACATCCCAACGTCGTCGTGCTCGACTTGTCGTCGTTCAAGTGCGGTCACGACGCGCCGACGTATGGCCTGATCGATTCGGTGATCGGCGCCAGCGCCACGCCGTATTCAGCGCTGCACGACATTGACGCGAACAAGCCAGGCGGCTCGATCAAGATTCGCGTCAAGACCTATGCCCACAGCTTGAAGCTGCATGAAGAGCGACTGGAAGATGTCGCCAAGAAAAAGAACGAGCTGCAGCTGAAGATCGAAGAGAAACGCTTGCAGCTCTTGCAGCTGAAGCAGAAGCAGCTTGAAGAGCGCAAGCAACAAGACGAGTCGCTGGCGCGGCAGATCGAAGAAGTGAAAAAGAAGGTCGCTGAGTACGCGGCGCGCTTTGCTCCGACGGGCGCGACGCTGGAACCAGCGAAGGGACTTCTGCGCATTGGCATCAAGCGACAAGGCGATGACAACGTCGCTCGCTTGTAACGGATCGCAAACTTTTCGACCCACAACAGGACCTGCGTTTAGGACCAAGGGGTAGTCACCATGCAACGTGCGGATCTGGAAGGACAGGGACAGTCGGCGCCGAAGGGGCGCGTGCAGCTGCCGGTGCTGGGCAACGTCCAAGCGAAGAAGTCGCAGCACGAAATCGAGATCGAAGAAGAGCTTCTGCGCTTTGAGGCCGAGCAGCGTGAAGCGCTGGGTCTCGACAAAATGAAGGCCCATTGGGTCGATGAAAACCCGCAGAAATTTACCGGCGATCAGCGAGCGCACACGACGCTCCTGCTCGGCGGCTTGACGCTGGCGCACGACTACCTGATCACGGCGGCGCTGTCGGGCTTGGGGTACAAGGTGCAGACGCTCGACTGCCCGGACAACGCGGCGCTACAGCTGGGCAAGGAATTTGGCAACCGCGCGCAGTGCAACCCGACCTATTTCACCGTCGGAAACTTGGTCAAGCACCTGGTCCAGCTGCGCGATGAAAAGGGCCTGTCTACAAAAGAGATCGTGGACAATTACCTGTTCGTCACGGCGGGGGCGTGCGGTCCCTGCCGCTTCGGAACCTATGTCACCGAGTATCGCAAAGCGCTGCGCGATGCGGGCTTTGATGGCTTCCGCGTCATGCTGTTCCAGCAGCAGGGGGGCCTGAAGCAGGCGACGGGCGAAAACCCCGGCCTCGACTTCAACCCCAAGTTCTTCTTGTCGCTGGTGTTGGCGATCATGGTTGGTGATGCGCTGAACGCCATTGGCTATCGCATGCGGCCGTACGAGGTCGAAAAAGGCGCCACTGATAAAGCGCTGCACGAGTGCAAGCAGCTTCTGTACAAGACGTTCCACGAGCGCACGAACCTGGCGTTGGCGCTGATCAAGTGCCGCCGCATCCTGCGCGCCGTGCAGGTCGATCGCAGCCAGATCAAGCCCAAGGTTGCGGTCATCGGCGAGTTCTGGGCCATGACCACCGAGGGCGACGGCAACTACGGTCTGCAGCGCTTCTTGGAACAGGAAGGCGCCGAAGTCGACATCCAGATCGTCAGCAACTGGCTCCTTTACAACATCTGGGAACATCGCTGGGATACCAAGCAGCGCATGGAGCTTCGCAGCGAAGATCAGGGCCGCAAGGGCCTGGCCGGCGTCAACGTGCAGAAGAAGCTGGCGACGCTGTGGGTGGCCGACAAGGCGATCCGTGTGATGTTCAAGACCATCGGCCATGTCCTTGGCCTGCATGACTACTACATGCCGGATATGGACGAGGTCGCCGACGAAGCGCGCGAGCTTTACAACAACCACTTGCGCGGCGGCGAAGGCCACATGGAAGTGGGCAAGCTGGTGATGAACGTCAAGCACAAGAAGTCAACGATGACGCTGTCGGTCAAGCCCTTCGGCTGCATGCCAAGCTCCGGCGTTTCCGATGGTGTTCAGTCGTATGTGACGGAAAAATGGCCGGGCGCAATCTTTTTGCCGATCGAGACGTCCGGCGATGGCGCGGTCAATGTCTATAGCCGCGTGCAGATGATGCTGTTCAAAGCCCGTGCAGCGGCGCGTGCCGAGTTTGAAGCGACCTGCCAGGAATTCGGCGTGACTCCGGCGGAGCTTCGCTTGTTTATGGCCAAGAACCGCCGCTTCCAAAGCCCGTTCTTCTGGCCGAGCCACCGCGTGACGACGACGGCAGCCGATCTGGTTCACGAGCTTGCGCCCGCCATGAAAGATCCGCTGCACACGGTGAAGACCGTCGGCAAAAAGCTCGGCGAGAGCGTGCTGAGCTGGCTTGGCAACAAGGCGCAGGCGGCCCAGCCCAGCGCGCACTAAGCCGGCACTGCCTGCATTCCACCCCGTGGAGTGTGCCACGCGGGTGTTGCCGTTCTCTGCTCGTCCCGTCCCCCTCGATAACGATCACGACGCACCGGCTTTTCGCGGCCGATCGACACCGCGGCATCGCGATACGATAGCGAAATGAAGACGCTGCGCTGCGACCAGTGCTCTAGCACGGACCTCACCCGCTTGGCCGAAGGCGAGTACCGCTGCAACCACTGCAAGTCCCGAATGCATGTCCAGGCGGCACCCGCCCTGAAGATCGAAGTGGTGAAGCCCGGCGCCCCCGAAAAGAAAAGCCCGCTTTACACGGCTGGGATGGTGGTGTTGATGCTGGGCCTGTTGATCGCGGCGGTGTCGCTGAGAGCGCAACGTCAAGAGCGCCTGCGCGACGAGCGACGACAGCGCGCCCTGCAGCGCGACATCGCCCGCAGCATCGAGTCACGCATGGGCACAAAGCCGCTGCAGGTCCAAGAGATCACAAGCGGTCGCTTGGCGGGCAGCGGTGGGCCCCTTGCAGTTGGTGCGAATTCCAGCGGCACACCGTCGGACAGCCAGCCCAGCCGCCCCGTCGAATATGGCAGCGAGGCCGTGGTCGCTCCCAAGGTCGTGCGCGCCTCGTTTACAGACGCCGTGGCCCTGCCCGATCGCATCGGCAACGTCTATTTCGTCGGAATCTACAAGAACACCGGAGAAGCCGCCATCGATCATCCGCGGGTTGAAGTCACACTGTGGGACGGCAAGAAGCAGAAGCTAGCCGTGGGGACGGGCTTTGCTCCGTTTGGCAACCTGCTGCCAGGGGAAGAAGTGCCGGTGAAGATCTTGATGCAGCACGCGCCCGCGTATGAGTCGGCTAGCTATCACGTGGCTCCCGAGGCGGTTCGCTTCGGCACGCCACCGCGCTTCAAGCTGACGGTCGAGACGCCCAAGCTAGAGCCGGCGTCGTTTGGTTTCTATCGACTGAGCGGCAGCGTTCGCAATGCCGATACGCAGGAAGTGCAGTTCGTGCATCTGGCGGCGGTGCTGCTGGATGCCAAGCACACGATCGTCGGCCTGGTCGATGGCTTTGCCGGCCAGCGGAATCTGCCCGCTGGAGACCACAGCCCGTTTTCGCTGCAGGCGACGCTGGTCAGAGCCGCCCCGACCTCGTTTCGTCTGTACACGTTTGCACGCCCGGTCCGGCCGTAAGGGCGGCGCCACCGCAAAAGCCAACCGGCGTCACCGCGGCTGTACCGTCGCTCGGTCCATCCAAGCTCGGCTGTTGACAGGCGGCTGAAAGCAGGGCTTGCTTTCGGCTATGCGAAACACATTCACCCTGCTCTGTGGAGTGGTCCTTCTGTCTGCGGCCTGCAACAAACAGCCGGCGGCCGTGCCTACCTCGGAACCGGTCGCTGTGCCGTCCGCGGCGGCGGCTTCGCCAGCCGTTGCCGCCGCAGCACCAACGCACGCTGCGACCGCAGCCCCCATCGAGGCACAGCCTGCCGCTGCACCCGCCGCTGCGGGGACTGGCAAGTTCGGGGCTCCGCTCTCTGCGGCTCCGACGGTGGCGGTCTCGGCCGTGCTGGCCGATGCCAAGAAGTACGACGACAAAGATGTCAAAGTCACAGGGACGGTCAGCGCTGCCTGTCAGAAAAAAGGCTGCTGGATGACCATCGGAACCGGCGAGGCGGGCGCTCAGACGGTTCGTGTCTCGTTCAAAGACTATGGATTCTTCGTGCCCAAGGACTGCCTGGGCAAGAAGGCCGTTGTCGAAGGCCACTTCAAGGTCTCGACGATGTCGGTGGCCGAGGCGCAGCACTATGCCGAAGACGCCGCCAAAGAAGGCGCGCCGGTAAAGAAAGTCACCGAGCCTCAGAAGACGTACGCCCTGGTTGCGACCGGCGTCGAGCTGATGTAGCGCTGCGCATGCGTCGGGCGCTGCACGCGCAGCGGTCGTGGTTTTGGTGGATTCTGCTTACGTGGACACTGGGATGTACGCAGTCCCCGCCATGGACGGTGGATCACAGCGACGAACAGAACTGGCTGCTCGCGGTCAGCGAGCTACAAGGCCGCTTGCTCGTCGCCGGGGGGCAGCCAGGGCCAACGCCCAGTCAAGCGGGTCGGGGGCGCTTGCTGGTTCGCTCGAACCAGGGTGCAGGCGCGGGCGAGTATGCCGTGCTCGAAAGCCCGCAGCCCGGCATGCTGTGGTGGGTCCATGCGCTGCCGAGTCAGGGTGTCGCGTGGCTATGTGGGGAACAGGGCAGCGTGCTGCGCTATGAGCCAAGTGGCGCTGGCACGCTGCAGGCGATTCCGACGGGCAGCCGAGCCACGCTGTACGGAATCTGGGCGTTTTCCGACGACGATGTCTGGGCCGTAGGCGGCGAGCCGACAGGGCAGGGGGTCCTTTTGCATGGCGGACGCAGCGGGCTGAGCCCGGATCGCAGCGCTCCGGCAACCGCGACCTTGTACAAGCTGTTTGCCGCCAGCCCAGATGCCCTGTTTGCCGTCGGTCAAGATGGCGCTCTGCTGCGTCGGTTGGGTCTGGGTGCAAGTGCGGCCTGGCAGCGTGACCCCTCGCCGGTACGCGACCGCCTGCTGACCGCTTGGGGCGACGGCGATCAGCGTGTGTATGCCGTCGGTGGCTTAGGTCGCGCCCGCCTGCTTGTGTTCGATGGTCAGGCCTGGCGCAGCGATGAAGCGGTGGCCGAGCTTAGCGGCCTTGCCGGCGTCTATAGCCATGGCGCAGAGCTTCTGATCACCGGGCAGCAGGGCTTGGTGGCCTGGCGACGCCGTAGCGAGCCACTCGGAGCCGCCTTTACCGTCGCTGAGCCCGTGACCTCTTTGGATCTGCACGCCGCCTTTGGAGCGCAAGACCAGCGCTGGGCTGTAGGTGGCAACCTGTCGCAGTATCCCGTCCAACCTCCCCGCGGCGTTGTGCTGCGACAAGGGCCTGTCTCGCTTCCGTAGCTTGCGCCAGATGACGGGAGCGCGCCGACTCGGATAGAGTACGCCCATGCTTCTGGCTGTCGACATCGGCAACAGCAACATTGTGTTCGGGGTCTTTGAGGGCGACGCCCTGCTGTTTCACTTCCGCGTCGAGACGCGCAAAGCCCGCACCGAAGATGAGTACGCCGCGCTGCTAAGCGGGCTGTTTCAGCTTCACGGTCTGTCGTTTCAGGCCGGCGTTCCCGATGCGCCGATCAGCGGCCCGATTCACATCGGCGTCGAAGACACCAGCGGCCTGCGCAGCGCGGCGAGCATCCCGTCGGCGCTGGTTATGCCCGAGTCGCGAACCAAGATTGAGCGAGGTATCACGGCCGGCGTCCTTGCCACCGTGGTTCCGCCCGTGCTGCGAGCGTTTCACTCGCTGTTCGTGCGCTATCTCGGCATCGATCCCGTGATCGTGGGGCCTGGTACGCGCACTGGGATGCCTGTGCTTTATGACAACCCGCGCGAAGTCGGCGCCGACCGCATCATCAACGCAGTGGCCGCGTACGAGCGCTATCGCAGCGGCTGCTTGGTCGTCGACTTTGGGACCGCCACCACTTTCGATGTGGTGACGCCCAAAGGCGAGTACTTGGGGGGCGCGATTGCTCCGGGCATTGGCATCAGCGCTGATGCCTTGTTTCACGCTGCTGCCAAGCTGCCTCGCGTCGATCTGGTTCGCCCACGCATGGTCATCGGCCGCAACACCGTGACCAGCATGCAGTCGGGCTTGGTCTATGGCTACGTCGGCTTGGTTGATGGCATCGTCGAGCGCATGCGCGCCGAGGTCGACTTCCCGCTGCGCGTCATTGCCACGGGCGGCTTGGCTCCGCTCATCGCTCGCGACAGCCGTACCATCGAAGACATCGACGAGCTTCTCACGCTGACCGGCCTGCGCATCATCTTTGAGCGCGAGCGTCGACGCAACGTGCGAGGCTAGACTAACGCGCATGTCCTCCTCTGCTGTTTCGCTGCCCAGCGTGCTTGACCTGGGCTTCTTGGGTCGACTGGGGCGAGCCCTGCTTTCCCCTTGGCAAGCGACCCGAGCCCTGGCTGCCGGCGCGACGGGAGGTCTGGGCGATGTGCTGTGGCTGTTTCCTCTGCGCCTGCTGACTGGCGAAGCGCCGCTGTTCATCCGCGACGACACCCGCTCGCTGCTTCTGGGGCTGATGCAGGCGCTGTCGATCGATCTTCTGGGGATCTTTTTGGGCGGCGTTGTCCTGTCACTCGCCCTCGGCTCGCGTGAGCGCACGCTGCGGTCCGGCCTGACTGCCGATGTCAGCGCGAACGGCTGGCTGGCTTGGCTGTCGGTGCAGACCGTCGCTGCGCTGGTCTGCGCGATCCTGCAGTACGCCCCCAGCCCCAGCGTGCAAAGTGCGATCTCGGCCACGGCGTTTGCCGCCTGGGGCCTGTATTGGCTGATCGGCTTCTTTTCACTGCGTCAGGTCCTGTCGCAGCTTCCTTCCTCGCCTGCCGTCGGCACAGCCAGTCAAGCGGCGCCCGAATCGCTGCAGGTCGTTGCCGGCGATGCACAGCCCTCGCGGCGTCCAAAGACGCGATTTTCCGTCGGTGGTGGTGTGTTCTTGGCCGCCCTTTTTGCGCTGGCCGTGTATGACGGCGCATGGCTGCTTAGCAAGCGAGCCCAGACCACCAAAGCCGGCAAGCAAGCGCCCAACTTGGTCGTGCCGCTGCTCAACAACGACGGAGAGTTCAATCTGTCCGCGCAGCGCGGCCATGCGGTGCTGATCGACTTCTGGGCGACGTGGTGTGGTCCCTGCAAGCAGTCGCTGCCCATCGTCGATCGCGTCTATAAGCGCCTGCAGGCCGACGGCGTGCGCGCGATCGCCGTCGAGACCAGCGGCGATGTCATGGGAGCCCGCGCCTTTGTCGCGCGCTTTGGCCTAGGGCTGCCGGTGGGCATGGACAACGGCGAGGCCGCTGCGCCCTTCCACGTCACGTCGATTCCGCACCTGGTGCTGGTCGACAAAAGCGGCGTCGTGCGGCGGGTGTTTCACGGCGTCCACGGCGAAGGCGAGATCGAAGCGGCCGTTCGCGCGCTGAAGTAGAGCCGACGAAGCGAAGAAGGAATTGGCTCGCCGCGCCGATTGTCCTACCATGGCCTACATGACTCCTTCGCCGCCCCCGCGGGATCTGTCAGAGCGAGCTTCCTCGTCGAGCCACGGCCTTGGCCACGAGCGACGCAGCAGCGATCGGCGAACGCGCGGAGCCGATCGGCGCCGATCGCCGCGCCAGCCTCTGTCGGTGGCGGTCCGGCAAGAGATCCTGGCCACGCCGGAACATCCCGCCGAGCTTCATCTGGCGCAGTCTTCCGATCTGGGGCTGGGTGGAATGCTCCTGTGGCGTCGCTGCGACGCCGCCGATCCCGTGCTGCCGCAGCACACGCCGCTGCGCCTGGCCTTTCAGCTTCCCAACGATGGCGACGTACTGGAAGTCGCGGGCGAAGTGGCCTTTGAACGAGCCGCGCCCGATGGCTCAACCGTGCGGGCCACGGGCGTTCGCTTTGAACAGCTTCCCGAACCAGTGCGCCTGCGCCTGCTGTCGTTCCTGAAAGAACCCTAAGCTTTCGCGCGCCTGCGCGATCGCGTGTTGTCGTCGGTGGCTGACCGGCTTGCCTGTGCGAAAATCTCGCCCAGCGCGCGATGTCAGATCGTTTCGGCGGCGGGCTCGTTGATAGCGAGCAATCACCCCCCGCTGCCGATCAGCGCAGGTTTAGGAGAGCCGCCATGCAGAGCCAGGGTCCCGGTCCGAGCGACAGCCACGCCACATCGCCGAGCACAAGTGCCCCGTCCGCGGATGCGTCGTCGTCAGCCCCCGCGACGAAGCCCACGGAAAGCGCTCCGTCGGCTGAGGCCGGCGCCAAACCAAAAGCAGAAGCCAGCGCTGCTGCGCCCGGCCCGGCCGCTGCGACGCCGCCTGCGTCATCGAGTGCGGCCAGTCCTCGCTCGACGCGTCCGCTGCTGACGTATGCCATCGTGGGCGGCGCAGGAGGCTTGGCGCTGTGGGCTTCGCTGGTTCTTTTGCCGCGTCCCCCCAGTGGCAGCACGCCACCGCCCGAGCCACCGAAGCCGCCGCAGGTGCTGATGCCCAGCGCGGCTCGGCCGCAGGTCGATGTCGTGTTCGTGCTCGATACCACCGGCTCGATGAGCGCGCTGATCGACGGCGCTAAGCGCAAGATCTGGGAAATCGCACGCTTCATCGCGCAAGGTCAGCCCGCACCCGAGCTGCGCATCGGCTTGGTCGCCTATCGCGACGTCGGTGATGAGTACGTGACCAAGTTCTTCGACCTCAGCGACGACTTGGACGCGGTGTATCAGAACCTGTCGTCGTTTCATGCCGGTGGCGGCGGCGACACGCCTGAGCACGTCGCCAAGGCCCTGCACGATGCTGTCTTTCGCGCCAATTGGTCGAGCAACAAGAACGCCCTCAAGCTGGTCTATCTGGTCGGTGACGCTCCGCCGCACACCGATTACAACGATGGCTTCAATCACCGCGCCATCGCCGAGCATGCGCGGTCGCGCGGCATTCGCATCAACACCGTCCGCTGCGGCAGCGATGAGACCACGCGCGTCGCTTGGCTGGACATCGCCAATCGGGCCGGCGGCGAATTCAGCAGCGTGGAACAAAGCGGCGGCATGGTCGAGACCAGCACTCCGTACGATGGCGAGCTAGCCCGCCTGAACCGCGCGCTAACCGAGACGGCCGTTCCATATGGCAGCGCCGACAAGCGCGCCAGCGTCGCCAGCAAAGCCAAGCACAGCCTGGAAGCACCTGCGGCAGCCCAAGCCGAGCGCGCGGGCTGGTTTGGTTTGATGGGCTCGCGCGGGCGAGCCGCCGCAGTCAGCGAGGGCGATCTTTTGGACGATGTGGCAAACAAGCGCGTCGATCTAAACCGCGTGTCGGGAAGCGATCTGCCCGAAGATCTGGCCGCGCTGCCCGCCGCTGAGCGTCAGGCGGCGCTAGAGAAAAAGAAGAGCGATCGCAGCGCCATCTTGAACGAGATCAACAGCGTCTCGGCCAAGCGCGATGCGTTCTTGCGCAGCAAAGCGGCTGCGGCTCCTGCCAAGAGCTTTGATGGCAGCATCCGCGCAACGGTCAAGAAGCAAGCGGCGGACGTCGGCTTGGCGTATCACTAGAAGCCATCTCATAAACCTGCGGGCCCCATCTTGCTGGCTGTCCGTCCTCGCGGCTGCGAGGCTATTTCGGGCGGGCATCCGTCGGCCTTGGGGTCCTCGCTGCGGTTTGCGAGATGGCTTGTCGCCTCTGCATCCGCTGCCTCGTCGAGCCGCGCTAGCGTCAAGAGCAGCAACACCCCCACCAAGTAGTAGTAGTTGCAGAACGCCTGCTTCGCCGTCGCAAAAAAGCCAAACAGAAGCAAGCTAGCCAGCAAGAGCAGACCGCCTAGACCCGCGGGCAGACCCGGTGGACGCTTGCGCCACACGAGCAAAAGCGGCAACAGAACGCCGATGGCAGCGACGGCTCCGGGAAGCTTCACATCACTGACTGCATAAAACAGCGCGGGCAGTGACAAGGCATCGCTGCGAAACGGCTGCTTTATCTGAAAGAGCAAGACATCTTCGACGAAGTCAGCCGGCTGAACGACGGCAAACGCCAGGTAACTGACGACAAGCGGCAGCAGAGCAAGCAGGAACGCGCTCAGCCGCTGGGCAGAAAACTGGGCGGGCGAAATCCACGCAAACAGCGACGGAAACAGATAGGGCACAAGCAAAAGCAGCCCGTACTGCTTGCACGCGATGGCCAGCCCCAAAAGCAGGCTGTCTGCGATGACCCGGACGCGTAAGGAGAGCCGCGGCGCTTCGTGTTCTAAGCGCTGGTAGGACTGCGCGCGAAAAAGGGCCCACAGCGAGATGGCTCCCGCCACAAGCGGCTCGGTCCAGGCTTGTTCGATCACCAGAAAGCCACGCGGATGCAGAAGATGAATGCACAGAAGCACAAGCCCGCGATCGAAGCTCGACGGGTGCGCTCTTGGAACGGGCTGTGAAAGCCGATACAGCGCCCAGCCAATCAGCAGATGAGACAGCAGAAACAACCAGCGCACATCGTGGGTCAGGCGATGCGCGAGCGCGGTCGTCAACAAAGACAGCGGCGGATATGGATAGTGATCCAGCGTGGCTGAATAGTGGCCAAAAAAGGTGGTTGTCTCGACGGGATCATATGGGTTGGGGTACAGCGCGCTGTATGGATTCTGGCCGCTCCACAAGAGCGCGGCGCCGCGCTGCTGCAGCTCGAAGACATCGATGCGGGGGCTTGGTGCGTGAAGCAACAGATAGGCGAAGACCGAGCCTGCCGAAAGCACGCAGACAGCAGCCAGAGCCCGTGAGGCACGTGGCGAGGCCGCGCGTTCTAGTCGCGTCGCCCACAGCCCAACGCCTGCAAGCCAGACGGCAAGCAGGCTGTGCGGCAGCCGCGAGGTTTCAGCGTGCAGCGCGTCGCCGGGAAGTCGCAACACCTGCAGCACGGCAAGCACGATCACAAGCGCGCGAAGCAGTGGGCGCTCGTCCAGAGCGTCCTGCGAAAAAGCCGACGAGGACGCAGGCTGAATTCGCAGCGTCGAGCCCATGCGAAAAAAGGCATACACGCACGCCAGAAACAGCGGCGCGGATCCCAAGCCCAAGGCACCGCTGTGCGGATAGAGCATGAAAAGAAGCAGGCTCAAGGCCACCGTCACGCGACGACGCAGGTCACAGACGGCTTGCGCAGGGGGCGACAAGGACGCGCTCGGCATCATGGTGCGTGGCGCAGCCAGCGAACGCCCAGACCCAGCAACAGCACCAGAAACGGCAGGCCCACGACGGAAAAGACGAACAGGCGCTGTTGCTGAGCAGACGTCAGCACCAGGCGAACCTGCCCTGGCTGCTTGGCGACGCCGGCACGACGGATCGGCGCGTCGGCAAGCCACTTGACTGAGGACACCAGCAGATCGCGGTTGTACAGCACCAGCGTGTCGTTCCACGCGATCTGCGAAGAACCCAGCACGACCACGCGTGCGGCTCGCCCTTCACGCTGCGCCTCGCTGACCACGGCCAAGGGCTGCATCCCCGCCGCGAGAGCCGTCTTGGCCGCGTCGACATCCGTCGGTACCGCTTGGCTGCGGGCGACGCGCAGGCGCGCCAGGTTTGACTCTGCGAGCCCCTGTTCGCTGGTGTGGATCAGGACCTGCGCCTGCCAGCCCGGCAAGCGGCTTTGCTGCGCCGACACCGGGCGGGCCAGCGGCCACAGCGTCCGGCGGCCGAGCAGCGGCAAGGTCACCGCATGCGCGGCATAGCCTTGCTCGACGACAAAAGCCAAGCTATCACCAAGTCGCTGCGGCGGATCCAAGACCACGGCCTGGCCCACTGCGATGCCGCGCTGCAAAAGCAGGTCCTCTAGACCGGTGTCGAGAAAGTGCGACAGCTCGCGGTCCATCAAGGCTCCGGTGAGCACCAGCAAGCGCCCGCCGTGATCTAGAAATGCAGAAAGGGTCGTGACTTCCTCGGGCAGAAACGGTCGCTCGGCACCGCTTACGACCACCACATCACAGGTCGTGCTGCTGTCCTGCGCGGTCAGCGTGGCAAGCTCTTGCGGCGATCCCAAGGCGCGGACCGTCAGATTTTCGTGAAGCAGCGCCGTGGTCAGCTCGCTGCCTCCCGACGCGGTCAGGCTGTCGTGTTCGGACTCGCCATGCCCGCGCGTAAAACAGACGCTGGGCGTACGCCGACTGGTCACCGTGCGCAGCGCTTGTTCCAGCACGGCATCGCCGTGATAGCGCATCAGAATCGGCTCGCTGCCTGCCGCGGCAGTACTGCTTTGTGCATCGCTGCGCTCAAAGTCAGCAAGCTGATCGCGGCGAATGATCGCGCTGCGCCCGAGCCCGCGATCGCCCGGCGTGCGCGGGTCGCCTGCTCGGTGCTCTGACTCGCTGTGGACGACGATGACGCCCTGGCGTAGCTCATCGCGATCGACGCGATAGCGCTCGGCCAAAAGGCGCACGTGTTCGCGCTGGCGATCGAGATCCACGCGCAGGACGCTCAAGCGATCCTTTGCGGTGTGCTCAGCACGCAGCAGCGTCTCGCGCCAGCGAACATCAAGCTCATCGCGCTCGCCAACGTCGCGGCCTGCCGACAGATCGATGATCTGCACGGCCTGGGGCAGGCTGCGCAGGGTGTCCACAAGCTCGGGCGCAAGGCGGTATTCGCGCGCTTGCGTCAGATCACTGCGCAGCGGATGCCGGGCCGCCACAGCGTTGACACCGACGCAGATCGTTGCCGAAAGCGCGATGCGCAGCCAAGCGCGACGCAGCCCACGCCCGTTCCCTGGCCGCACGCGCAACAGCCAAGCCGCTGCGAAAAGATACAAACTCGCGGTCCCCAGGTGATAGACCACGCGTCGCGAGTCGACGATGCCGCGAGCGAGCTCGTCCATGTGGAACAGCGGGTTTATGGCAGCAAGCAGGGCCTGCAACCACGGCGTGGCGTTCTGCACATCCGCGGCAAGACCTGCCAAGAGCAGCAGGCTCAGCGTCACAAAGCTCGCGGCTGCCGACAGCAGCTGACTTGGCGCCAGCACCGACACCAAAAGGCCCAGCGCCAGCGCGCTTTGGCCGGTTAGAAAGACGCCCAGGTATCCGCACAAAATCGACACGCCGGGCAGCGTCGCGGCCTGTCCTCCGTATCGCTGCAAGAGCAGCAGCAACGTCGCTGTCGGGGCCCACAGCGCGCAATAAAGCAGCGTGGCACCGATGTGCTTGCCCAGCACCAGCGCGCCCTCGGGCGCAGCCGTTGACAAAAGCAGCTCGCGCGGGCTGCGTCGCACGCCTCCCTCTTGCGACGGAGCAAACAGGCGCATGGTCAGCATCGCGATCAAGAACAGCAGAAAGAACCAGTACAGAAACGTGCCGCCAAAGAAATAGGCAAGCAGCGTACTTAGGCTCGCTTGCCGCGCGCTCAAGCTGTGCGACAGCAGCCAAAACGAATAGCCCTGGGACAGCAAGAACAGCGTCGCCAAAACGTACGTGATCGGCGAGAGCGCATACGCCCAAAGCTCGCGCTTTGCCATCACATAGGTAACCCGCAGCCACGCTGCCATGGCCGACGGTTGTATCACGCCTGCCGGGTCACGGGGACGCGTCGCCTGCTCGCCTTCCGCCCTAAAGACTCCCATCGAGCTTGTGCGCAGCGAGCTCGGACGGCCTGTAGGCGTCGCCCTGCCGCTCACTCGTCGCGGTCGCCACCCTAGCCGAGAACTGATCGCGGCGGCGACTTCCCAAAAGCACATCCGCGAAGGCCTGCTGGCCGCCAGCCAGCTGCCATCCCTGGTAACTGGCCGCATCCACAAGCCTGCAGGCTGGTAACCCGCGAAACCCCGGCAGCGGGTGACAAAAAAGTGGCCACTCCCCGCTTTGCGCCCCCGATTGAGCGCCGATCTTCCCCTTTCGGGCAAAAGCAAAAAGCCTCTCTTCGTCGAGAAGAGAGGCTTTTCACTGTTGGCGGGGTGGACGGGACTTGAACCCGCGGCCTCCGGCGTGACAGTTCGATACAACGTCCCATTGCGTCCGCGCCTGCCGGACCCCAAAACGCAATCTCCGACGACAAACCGCAAAGCCGCCCGCAGGCCGTCCGCAACCCCCGGACCCCAAAGTACGGCAGCTTGTTACATATTTGTTACACGCACCACCGACGGAAACCGCGGACGAGATGCTGTCCCCGCCCAAACCGCCCCGCAGCCCAGCACCGTGACCGCATGTGCCCTATGCGTTGGGCGTGGCGCTGCCCATTCCTGTGCTAGCGTGCTGCGCAAGAGGGCCCCCATGAAGAACCTCACGATCGATATCGATGTCCCCGCCGATCGGCGCATCGTCGTGCAGCTTCCCGACGATATCGAGCCCGGTGAGGCCGCAGTCACGCTGATCGTCCGCAAGCGCCCCAAGGCCAAAGCCACTGCGCCAGCAGCGGGCCGATCATTCCTCGACCGCCTGCCCAGCATCGACACCGGTAGCTGGCCCGCTGATCTGACGTTCAGCCGCGAACAGCTTTACGGCGATGGCGACCGATAAGCGCGTCTTCATCGACACCAACGTCCTGATCAGCGCCGTCGCCAGCCGCTCGCCGCACTACTTCCGCGCCCGCGGCCTGCTCGCGCGCATCGAACAGCAGGATTTAGAACCCTGGGTCAGCCGTCAGGTTCTGCGCGAACTCCTGTCGGGGATGTCGCGCCCGCAGGTCTTCAGCCGTCCCTTTACCCCTGCCGAGATCCTGCAAACCGCGCAAGCCTACGAGGCGATGTTCGTCGTCGCCGAAGATCTGCCCATCGTCGCGCAACAGCTCTACCTGCTGCTTGAACAGATCCCCTTTGGCGGCAAGCAAGTCCACGACGCCAACATCGTCGCCACCATGCTCGCCTACAACATCCCCCGCCTAGTCACCTACAACCTCGACGACTTCCGCCGCTTCGCCGGGTTAATCGCAGTATCCGACGACGCATAGTCAGCTCTGCCATGGCTGTGTTGCCATCGCCGCAAGCACATCGAGGGGGAGCGCGGACAGGATGCCCATGCACCACGAAGAGTGGTGACATCGACACCAAAGGCGGTGATATCACCACTCACCCCACGCGCGGAACGGCGGGCGCTGGCGTGTCCCATTCTGGGCAGTCTGGGCTGGCGTCGCGGACGGTGTAGAGCTTGCCGGTGTGCTCGACCTGCACGGGCGCATCCAGGCCGAGTAGGCGGCGGCGGCTTTCGCTGATGCTGCGCAGGGTGTTGGCCAGCTTGGCGACATCGGCCGGGCCGGCGCTGCGCAGTGCGCGCCATGTGAAGCGTTCGGCGCGATCCAGCTTGTGCGCTTCCAAGTCGCGCAGGGTCTGGGCCTGTTCGGCGGTGTGCGTGCGCAGATCGGCCAGCGCCTCGGCCACGTATCCGTGCGCAGTGGACAGGCTGACGCCCAGCGCCCGCGCAATGGCGCGATAGGAGTGTCCGCCCGCGCGCATGCCCAGCGCCCGCACCGCGCGTGCGTTCGCCTCGATGTGGTTCGCCCCCGTCGCGGGGGCCTGCCGCTGTTCGCCTCTCATCGTTCGCCTCCACTACCACGTCCACAGCCTGCCGGCCACGTCATGTTATGGACGGAGCATGTCAACCCGACGGCCCCGCCATCCAAACGGGCGAACAGTGCGCAGCAAGCCTGCGTTCTTTCTAGACCTTGACCACCCTGGCCGTGCGCGCCATCGGGCATGCTTTCGCAAGGCAGGGATCGACCCGATCGCCGCCGGGTATCCGCCCGGCGGGACAATCTGCTGGATGTGTGAGCTGATCGCGCGCGCCTATCTAGGCGCGAATGGGCGACGGGTGCGTTTGTTGGCGGTCCAGCGTGTTGGGCCGTTTCTTCTGCGCGCGGGGCAGTGCGCGTTCAAGTTGGCCCGAATCATCCGCAGCGCCACGGGCAGCGGCGTGGTGAATCGCTCTGACTTGGAAGTCCAGGTCAAGGCGGCGCTTCGCAGTCATCGCAACGCGTGGGAAGAAGCGAAGCAAGAAGACGGCAAACTCGAGTATCTCGACTACGCATCGCTGTACATTGGGCGCGACACGGCTGATGACCCTGGGCGCTGGCTGGCGACCGACCCCACACAGGCAGTGATCGTGTGTGTGGCGCAGTTGGAACAGTGCGCGGGGCGCCTCGTCTACCTGTCGCGCCTGATCCGAGACGAAACGCGTGTGCAGATGGCGAAGACCGTCAAGAGAGAGGGCGAGACCGCCGACGGTTTTCGGGCGGACTTGTTGGCGAAATACCCGGTGGACTTGCAGTGCTTGGTGCGTACGGTGCTGGCACTGCGACCGGAGTACGCGCCATATGCCGCACAAGGTGGCAATCCGAACGCAACGGATGACGCAGAAGCGTTCGCCGAAGCGGAAAGCCGGTTGTATCAGGCGTGGCGGACGCAACGGTCCCGCCAACGTGCTGCGCCACACTTTGATGACGCTCAGGCCACCGACGGAGAAACCAAAAATGTTACAGCGAAAAAGAGAAAGATTCGGCGTAACAAGACATAAGGCGTCGGGTGCTTGACTGTCTGTATATGAACAGCACTCAGACAGAACCAAAACCGAAGATTTTTTCTCGCCAACGTTTTCACGCCGCGCGTGAGCTTCGCGGGCTGTCCATGCAGGCGATGGCCCAGCACTGCGACGTAACAGTGCGCCACCTGTGGTACGTCGTCACGCAAGAGCGCCAGGGATCGGCTGCGCTGCTGGCCAAGATGCGGGCGCAGTTGGGGGAACCCGGCTGGACTTTTGCCACCGGCCAAACAGACACCCTGCGCGATGAAGGGGGCGGCCATGCAGGTTGATCTGGCGGCCGTGTTGGCGGATGCGCTGCGCGATGCGCGCGTCGCGTCTGCGCTGGCCGAGCATATGAAACCGGTTTTCCATGAGGTGCTAAACGAGCATGCCGCCGATAGTTGGCTGACATCGGCACAGGCTGCGCGCCACCTGTACGGCAGCGAGGGCCGAGCCGAAGCGTTCCGCAAGCTGCGCGCCCGCCATCCCGAGCTGGATCGGCTGAGCCATGGCCAGGGCAGGCTGCGCCGCTGGCGTCGCGCCGATCTGGATGCCTTCATGGCCAGCAATCCACGCGCGCAGCGGCGGCAACAGGGGGGCACACCATGACCCCAAAAAAAGAAAAGGCCCGGCGGCCAGGCCGGGCGCTTTCCACTGCTTCAGATGCAAACGGGACGCTATTCCCAATCGACCCGGCGGTCAAGGTCGGTCCTGACGATCAGCCGAGCGAGCGCGAGCGCACGCAAGGTGACGCGATGCCAGCATGGCCGGGGGACGATGCGCCCCCGATTCCGCTGGACGATGCGCAGGTTCCTGCGTGGCCTGATGGCGTACTGCCTCCGTCGATTGATGCGTACGTCGATGCGCTGGCCAAGTCGGTGCAGGTGCCGCGCGATCTGGCCGGCATGCTGGCGCTTGGCATGATGTCGGCTTGCTGGGCGGGCAAGGTGCGCGTGCACCCTTTTGGCGAGTATCGCGAGTCGCTATCTGTTTATGCCGCGGCGGCCGCCGATGTTGGCGAGCGCAAGTCTGCGACGTACAGCGCCATGGAAGCGCCATTGCTGGACTATCAAGCGCAGCGGCGCGAGGAGCTTGCGCAGCGTTGGTCTGACTATGAAGCGGAACGCAGCGTGTTAGAGGCACAGCTAGGGCACGCGATCGGACGCAGCAAGGCCAAGAGCAGCGAGGATGGAAACGACGACGCACTAGAAGCGGTGCGCGATCTGCGTCACAAACTGGACTCGCTGCCCAAGCCCCCACGCGCCGAGTTCATCACCACGGACACCACCGCCGAAGGGCTGACGCGGCTGATGAGCGAGACGGGCGGCCACGCCTGCCTGATGAGTCCCGAAGGGGGCGGCATCTTTGATCAGCTTGTGGGGCGATACGACAAGCAGCCGAACTTGGACGTGTACCTGAAAGCGTACGACGGGGAACGAATCGCCGTGACGCGCGCCCATCGCGAGCGAGAGTACCCGCCGATCGCGATGCCGGCGCTGGTGATGGTGATGGTGGTCACGACGCAGCCGGCGACGTTGCGACGGCTAGCTGCCCGTCCCGAGCTGCGGGAGCGGGGGCTGCTGGCGCGCATGCTGTACGCCGTTCCCGGTCAGAGTCTGGTCGGATACCGGGCTGCGATCGGGCCGTCGATTCCGACTGCGGTACGCGATGCCTATACCGCTGCTATCCTCTGGGCACTGTGCATCGATCGGCCTGATGTGCCGCACGATCTGGTCGTGCATCCCGATGCGCTGGACGCCTACCAGACGCAGGCACAGGACATCGAGCGACAGCTACGGCCTGACGGTGCGCTGCGGGAGGTGGCCGGCTGGGGGAACAAGCTGACCGGCAAGATCCTGCGCATCGCGGCGCTGTGTCACTTGATGGATCGTCCCGACGACCGGGAACCGTGGCGCATACCGCTGTCGCGCGATGCGTTCCTGCGCGCGGCCCGGCTGACGCCGTATCTGACCGCACATGCCCTGCGTGCTTTTGGGCTGATGCACGAATCAAGAGAGCTGCGATTCGCTCGCAAGCTGATGGCGCAGTTGACGCGCGACCGTCAGCAATCCATCACGACACGCGACGCGCAGCGCATCATCGCGCGCAACGAACCCGTGGATGTGACGCGGCGCACGCTGGATCTGCTGGCCGCGCATCGCCAGATCGCACGCACCGCGGGCAGCCGCAACGATTCGGAAGTGTGGGTTGTGCATCCGGCGATCGTGGCGACCTGGAAACAGGCTGCGCACATCCGCGATACAGGTCAGACCGGGACAGTCGGGACACTTCCATGATGTGCCGTCGGTGGCTGCGCCGAAAACAATGTCCCACTGGCCGAAACGCTGCCGGGACACTTGGGACACTGCACGCGCGGCGCGGTGCAACTGTCCGCAGTGTCCCCATGTGTCCAAAGCGCCGGGACGCTAGAAATCGCGTTTTCTCCGTCGGTACGTGGCCGACTGTCCCAAGTGTCCCGCAGATCGCGGGGATACGTCGTGCCCTGCGTCAGCGGCTGGCCGCTGCAGCCGACTGCGCCGCGGCAGACCGCGATGGCCGCTGCGGAAGCTCTCGCGGTCCTACGCCGAATGCCAGCCAGCAAGCGGACACGCCTAGACCTTTGGCCAGCGCTTCGAGCTTGGCGAGGTTGGGCATGGTGTCGCCCGCCTCAGCGGAGCTTATCAGCGTCGGGGATGTCTCTGTACGACGAGCGGCTTCGCGCATGGACAGGCCGCAGGCGTCCCGTACTTCACGCAGTCGCAGCGAAAATTCGGCGCAGAGTGCTCGGCCATCTGCCGATTGCGGCGCATCCAGCCCAAAGGCCAGCAAGCACGGCGACAGGTTCAGAGCATGGGCCAGCTTTTCGACGGTGTCGATGCGCGGAAGGTTGTTGCCATTCTCTAGTGCGTGGACCGTCGCCGAAGTCAGGCCGGAAGCCTCGGCGAGCGATGCGAAAGACAGACCGGCTGCCTTCCGTGCTCGACCAAGTCGGGCCGGGAACGTCTTGAACCTGGGATTGGGCCTTCCGCGAACCACGCACCCCGATAGCACGCGCACAATAGGGGCTCTAGTTGGGTCCACATTCAGTGGCTAACGTTCGGAAATCGTGACACATCGGGGCGGGCTGTGTTAATTCGAGGTCGGGAGTTACCTCTCCCAAAAACAAAACAGGCTCGACCGTCGCGAAACAGTCGAGCCCTTGGCCCGCGTCGGACGCCAACCTACCAAGAAGTCATCCGACGCGAACGGAGGCACTTTATGTGCTTTGGTCCCCTTGCTACAAGTGCGTCTTC